>CAVOBC010000064.1:0-16789 GCA_963693635.1 Gammaproteobacteria bacterium
CCTCAGCTAGGAAGAGCCCTCAGCTAGGAAGAGCCCTCAGCTAGGAAGAGCCCTCAGCTAGGAAGAGCCCTCAGCTAGGAAGAGCCCTCAGCTAGGAAGAGCCCTCAGCTAGGAAGAGCCCTCAGCTAGGAAGAGCCCTCAGCTAGGAAGAGCCCTCAGCTAGGAAGAGCCCTCAGCTTGCGAAGAGCCACAAGCGCTATCCGCAAGGGTCGGACAAAGACAACATATCGGGAGAATGAGATGAGAACGCCAGTCGCAGCTGCATTGACACTTGTGGCGCTCCTGTGGGGCACCGCTTTCGCGGCGCTGCCGGACTTCACCCGGTTGGTCGAGCGGGCGGCACCGTCCGTTGTCAACATTTCTGCAACGCGACCGATGTCCAACCGCCGGCTCGGCAATCTTGGTGAGCAGCCAGCCCCCGAGTTTTTTCGCCGCTTCTTCCGCGAGATGCCCCGCGGGACGCCGTCTCCGGGCGTCGGTTCGGGCTTCATCATTTCGCAAGACGGCTACATCCTGACGAACAATCACGTCGTTGAGGGTGCAGAAGAGATCGTGGTCGCACTGAGCGACCGCCGCGAACGTGTGGCGACGCTAATCGGGGCAGACAGTCTGTCGGATCTCGCATTACTCAAGATTGATGAAGACAACCTTCCCGCGGTCAAGCTCGGGAGGTCCGAAACACTGAAGGTCGGCGAGTGGGTGCTCGCTATCGGTTCGCCGTTCGGCTTTCAACACTCGGTCACCAAAGGCATCGTCAGTGCCAAGGGTCGCAGCTTGCCAGAGGATGCCAACAACTACGTGCCGTTCATTCAGACAGACGTCGCGATCAACCCTGGCAACTCAGGTGGCCCGTTGTTCAACATGGACGGCGAAGTGGTCGGTATCAACTCTCAGATTTTCACTCGCTCTGGCGGTTTCATGGGCCTGTCGTTCGCAATTCCGGTCGATGTTGCGATGGAGGTTGTCGCGCAACTCAAGGACACAGGTCACGTCAGGCGCGGTTGGCTGGGCGTGTACATCCAGCAGGTTGATCGTGATCTGGCGGAGTCATTCGGCCTTGACCGACCATCCGGAGCGTTGGTTACCCAAATATTTCCCGGCGGGCCTGCGGAGAAAGCCGGTATCAGGGAAGGCGATATCATTCTTGAGTTCAACAAGAAAAAGATCGACCTGTCTACGGACCTTCCGCAGATCGTTGGCAGGACGCCGGCAGAATCCGAGGTGAAGGTTTTGGTCGTGCGTGCCGGCAAACGTAAAATAATTGACGTTGCCGTGGGTCATCTCGACGAGAGTGACTTGCCGGGGCAACGCTTGAGCGGCATTCCTTCGCTTGGCCCACTTGGGGTCGAGGTGCGGGATCTCGGCCCCGACGATGAACAGCAGATGGCTGGCGCGACCAAGGGTGTGATGGTGACTCGTGTTGTCCCGGGCGCGGGTCAGGCGGCGGGCATGCGGGTGAATGACGTCATCACCATGCTCAATGGGGAATGGGTCGCCGACAGCGCGACCTTTGAACAACTGACATCCAAGCTCGAAACGGGAGTGCCTATACCGGTGCGAATTGTTCGGGGCGGTGGTGCGTTGTTTCTTGCGCTCAAACTGGAAGACTAGAACGGCCTGCGACCTTAGCAGCATGCTGCTAAGTGCTTTCCTGCACTTTTTCAGAGTCGCGGGCCCCGGCCCGTTCGCGACAAATCGGCGACTTACGTCTCGACCTGCGGCCGATAATATTCACGGCTTGCAATACGAGACGGTGGCGGAAACCGGCGAGCGATCTGGACTAAGGGGTTGTTGTATCGAATCGGTAGAACGCCCTATCGAATGGCCTATCGACGCGCTGGAAGCCCTCATTGACCCTTGTCGAATCGCCGCTGGCAAACCCTGTGAATTAGGCGTTATGCCGTGATGGGACGGACGACCTGCCAGCGCGCGCGTGGGTTCCCAAGCGCGTGATGCGGTGTGCCTGTGCGTTGCTCTGGGTGAGGCGTGCTAAGATGCAGCGCTGCTCGCGACACCGTATGTGTACGTCGGTTGTTGCCGACGCGTTCGTTTCCATACGATTGTTTGTTGCCATTGCATTTGCCTCTTCGCCCGGGACACATTGATCGCCGCGCCTGGACCGGTCGTGGCAGGCGAGTTTGGATTCGGGGGGTTGGGATCGCTTTTGATAGTCTCGTTGCCTGCCCTTTGATCGGCGTTCAGGCGTCACGCGCCACGGCATGGCATCACATTTTGCGATGGTCTGATTCAACGTGTTGCCCCCTATGTTTTACCCTTTGCCGCCTTGCCCCTCTTATCCGTTGCCGTTCATCTTTGCGCTTTTGTCGCGTCGCGTTTCTTTGCTCAAAAAACCAGCTGCCGTTCTTTGGCCACCACGCGTGACGAACAACGATCTATCCACCCGAGCCATCCACCCGATCTATACAGCCAATCTATCCACCCGACCCGATTATTTCTGAGTTCCCGTGTCTGATCCTGACTCCATTCGCAATTTTTGCATCATTGCTCACATCGACCACGGTAAGTCGACGCTGGCTGATCGTTTCATTCAGCTTTGTGGGGGTTTGACCGAGCGAGAGATGGGAAACCAGGTGCTGGACTCCATGGACATCGAGCGCGAACGTGGCATTACGATCAAGGCCCAGAGCGTAACGCTTGAGTACACGGCTGCAAGCGGCAAGACTTACCAGCTCAACCTCATCGACACACCTGGACATGTCGACTTCAGCTATGAAGTCTCACGCTCCATGGCGGCGTGCGAAGGTGCGTTGCTGGTGGTTGATGCAGCGCAGGGGGTCGAGGCGCAATCGGTCGCCAACTGCTATACCGCCATTGAGCAGGGCCTCGAAGTGCTACCGGTCCTTAACAAGATCGATCTGCCGCAGGCGGAACCGGATCGGGTGGCGCAGGAAGTTGAGGAAATTATCGGCATTGATTGTTCGGGTGCGCAGCTCGTTAGTGCCAAGAGCGGCCTCGGTGTAGCTGAACTGCTGGAAAACCTGATCGACGTTATTCCCCCGCCCACGGTCGTCGAGGGCGATTTGCAGGCGCTCATCATCGACTCGTGGTTCGACAATTACCTGGGTGTCGTCTCGCTCGTCCGTGTCATGGCCGGCAAAATCGCGGTCAAAGATCGCATCGTCACCAAGACGCTGGGGCGGGTGCACCAGGTTGACAGTGTTGGCATCTTCACCCCCCATCGGACACAAACAGGTGTCTTGCATGCCGGTGAGGTTGGTTTCGTGGTCGCCGGAATCAAGGACGTCAAGGGCGCGCCGGTCGGCGACACGATCATTCACGCGAATACGGATGTTGAGGCATTGCCCGGTTTTGAGCAGGTTCGCCCGCAGGTATACGCGGGTATGTTCACGGTCAGCAGTGATGAGTTCGAGAATTTCAGAGATGCGTTGGAGAAGCTGACGCTCAATGATGCCGCGCTCAAATACGAGCCTGAAAGTTCCGATGCGCTCGGCTCCGGCTTTCGCTGCGGCTTCCTTGGCATGCTGCACATGGAGATCGTACAGGAGCGCCTGGAGCGTGAGTACGCGCTCGATCTGATCACGTCCGCGCCAACGGTTCTGTATGAGGTGCTGCGTAAGGATGGCACGGCGGTCCAGATTGAGAACCCGTCACAACTGCCAGACTTATCGACAGTTGAAGAGATGCGCGAGCCTATCGTGATCGCGAGCATTCTGGTTCCGCAGGAGTACCTCGGGAATGTGCTCAAGCTTTGTGTCGATCGACGGGGTGTGCAGAAAGATATGCAGTTTGCTGGCAAGCAGGTGTCCGTGGTGTACGAGCTGCCAATGAACGAGGTGGTCATGGATTTTTATGACCGCTTGAAGTCAGTAAGCCGGGGCTATGCGTCGCTTGACTACTACTTTGTACGGTTTCAGGTGGCTGACCTGGTACGCCTCGATGTCCTGATCAATGGTGACCCGGTCGATGCGTTGGCGCTGATCGTGCATCGCGATGAGTCGCGTAGCAAAGGCGTTGCGCTGATCAAGAAGATGAAGGAACTGATCCCCAATCAGATGTTTGATGTCGCGATTCAAGCGGCGATTGGTGGTCAGATCATTGCCCGTCAAACAGTCAAGGCGCTGCGAAAAAACGTAACGGCCAAGTGTTATGGTGGCGACATCACGCGAAAGAAAAAACTCCTTGAAAAACAGAAGGCTGGCAAGAAGCGAATGAAGCAGGTTGGGAGTGTCGAGATACCCCAGGAAGCGTTCCTGGCCGTCCTGAAGGTCCAGAAATGATACGCGTTTCCAACGCTCGTCCCGTCGCCATAAATCTGAAATCAGACGGCCGTTCTCAGGTCGCGGCAACCGGGGTCGGGAGTCGCGTCCGTGGGCGTTAACTTTCCGCTGATTCTAGTCCTTACGGTTGCTTTCACCGGCGCCATTTCGCTGATTGACACGCTCTTTCTCAAAGCGCGGCGTATGGCGATTGCGTTGGCTGACCTGCCGGATGCGCCGGGTGACATTGCAGAAGTGGTTGGGCCCGTTGCCGAGCCCGTGCTGGTTGAGTACTCCAAGTCCTTCTTCCCGGTCCTGTTAGTGGTGCTGGTTTTGCGCTCCTTTCTGGTGGAGCCGTTCCAGATACCGACGGGCTCAATGATTCCAACGCTCAAGGTCGGCGACTTCATTGTCGTTAACAAGTTCGCCTACGGTATTCGCCTGCCGGTGATCAATACCAAAATTTTCGAGGTTGGCGAGCCAACCAATGGCGACGTCATGGTCTTTATTCCGCCCCACGAGAATGAGTACTTTATCAAGCGCGTCATCGGTACACCTGGCGATCGCATTCGCTACGAAGACAAGCGGCTCTACATCAACGACGTCCTCTGGGAGCAGGAGTTTGTCGCCCAATTGCCGCCGCAGAACCCTCGTGTGCTGGTCTACCGGGAGCAAAGTGGCGACATTGATCACCTCATCTATCGCAATCCGTTCGGGGACAGTGAGGTCCGGGAATGGGTTGTGTCCGACGGTCATTACTTCATGATGGGTGACAACCGCGACAACAGTCACGACAGTCGCGCGTGGGGTGAAGTGAGCGAGGACATGATCGTTGGCAAGGCGTTTGCCGTGTGGCTGCACAAAGAGCCAGGCTGGAATCTGCCATCGTTCGACCACAACGGCTGGATTGAATAGGGACCAGGCGTGGCCCCGGACACGAAGGAGAACCCGATGGGTACTGAATACCAATTGCGCGATAACCAAAACGGCATGTCAGCGGGTGGCTGGATCTTCATGGTCCTGGTTTTTGGCATTGTGCTGAGCGTCGGTGCAAAGCTCGCGCCGCTGTACCTCGACAACAGTACGATCTCTGGCATTCTCGATGGCCTTGCCGAGGAGCAGGGCCTCGTTAACAAGCGTAGTCGTGATATTGAATCGATGATGGTGAAGCGTTTCAAGATGAACAACATCCGTGATTTTAACGTCAAAGAGAACATTGAGATTAAGCGCAGCAAGCGCGGCGTTGATATCGTCATGCAATATGAAGTCCGCCAGCAGTTGCTTGGAAATGTTGACCTGGTCACTTCGTTTGAAAAGCAGGTCTCGCTGAAGGACTAGGCGGCTACTGACCTTGCACCAGGGGAAGTTTGCTTGGGTGGGGTCCGCGGATCCCGGCACCTTGCCGCGTTCTCGGGGACGACCCACAGCGGTTGTACCTACTACTGTCCTACTGTCGTACATGTGAATGACTGACGTGGCTGTACTCAACGCCCGCCTGGGGTCGCCGTTCAGGAATCTCGAATTGCTTCAGCGCGCGATAACCCACCGCAGCGCTGGCCCGGCTAACAACGAACGCCTGGAGTTCCTTGGTGATGCGCTATTGAACTTCGTGGTCGGTGAGTCTCTGTACCACAACATGCCGTCGGCCGAAGGCGTGCTGTCGCGGATGCGTGCCAATCTTGTCAATCGAGGCACCCTCGCTGATCTGGCTCGACGCTGGGAACTCGATAGTTTCCTCATTCTCGGCAAGGGTGAACAGGGCGGCGCACGTGACTCGATATTGTCTGATGCGGTTGAAGCGATAATCGGTGGCATATACCTCGATCGTGGGTTCGACGTTGCGCGGCGGAGTATTATCGACTGGTACGGCGATCTGCTCGGGATCGCGATCAATGCCGACAAGGATCCGAAGACCCGACTGCAGGAGTGGGTGCACGCAGAGCGTGCGTCGCTGCCACGATACCGGGTCGTCAGCATGACCGGCCCGCCGCATGAGCCGCGCTATGTGGTGGCCTGTGCGGTTGACGGCATCGAAAAGACGACAGAGGGCTATGGTGCAAGTCGGCGGGGGGCCGAACAGGAAGCGGCCCGAATGATGCTCGAGGTGATCGATTCGAGTGATTCCGTGAATGACCTCCAGCAATGACGGCGAAAGGATGACAGATCGATGACTCGATGTGGCTATGCGGCGTTGATTGGAAGACCGAATGTGGGCAAGTCGACCTTGCTCAATCGGATGCTTGGCGAGAAGGTGGCCATCACGTCCCGAAAGCCGCAAACGACCCGGCATCAGTTGGTCGGTATTCACACCGATGGTGAGGTACAGACGCTGTTTGTTGACACGCCTGGCTTGCACCGTGCCGAGAAAAGGGCGCTCAACCGGTATATGAACCGGACGGCCAATGCAGCGGTCAGGGATGTTGACGTCGCCGTGATGCTGGTCGATCGCACCGCGTGGAATCACAATGATGAACTGGCCTTCGAGGCCCTTGAACGCTGTCCGAATCACAAGATCGTGGTGATCAACAAGGTAGACCTATTGAAGGACAAGGCCACCATGCTGCCAGTTATTTCGTCGCTGGCAGAGCGATGCCCCGGCCTTGAGGTTGTCCCTGTATCTGCGCTGGGCGGACAACAGGTCGACGATCTTATCCGGTTGATCCAATCGCATATGCCGGAGAGCCCCTTTTACTTTCCGGTCGATCAACTGACGGATCGCAGCGAACGTTTCCTTGTTTCGGAGATGATTCGCGAGAAGCTGATGCGGCGCCTTGGCCAGGAATTGCCATATGAACTGACGATCCAGATTGAGTCGTTCAAGCGCGAAGAAGACATTGTGCATATTGACGCGGCGATCCTCGTTGAGAAGGTGAGCCAGCGCGGCATTGTTCTCGGCAAGGGTGGCCAGCGTATTCGCGACGTTGGCACCGACGCGCGGGTCGACATGGAGAAACTTCTGGGCACGAAGGTCATGTTGAAGCTGTGGGTCAAGGTCAAGTCCGGCTGGTCGGATGACGAGCGGGCCCTGCGGTCTCTTGGTTACGACGATGCCTGATGGTCGGCAGTTAAGCCCTCTCACGCCCGCGTTCATCCTGCATTCGCGACCCTACCGTGACACCAGCGTTATCGCCGAATTCCTGACAGCGGACGCGGGTCGCCTCAGCGTCGTTATTCGAGGGGCCCGTGGTAGCAAGCCACGACATCGTGGTCTTCTACAACCGTTCGTGCCCGCGCTTGTCGCCTGGGCGGGCCGCTCTGAGCTGAAGTCCTTGCGACAGATCGAGTTTCCATCGCGCCCGCTCACGCTTACCGGTGAGGCGCTGATCACCGGGATGTACATTAACGAATTGCTGGTGCGTCTCGTCGGCAAGTTCGAACCCGTGCCGAAGACGTTTGCGGCCTACGCATTGTTAATGGCGCAACTCGAGGCGGGTGCATCGGAGGCAGATCTGCGCCGGTTTGAGATCGGGTTGCTCAGCGAATTGGGCTACGGTCTGACGCTTGCCCGCGAATTGCGAACCGGAGCGGCGATTGCGCCGGATCGTCACTATCGACTGGAAGACGGTGAAGGATTCATGCCGGCGCAAGAGGGGATTCCTGGCGCGCATTTGCTCGCAATCGCGGCGGACGACTACGAGCAGACCGCTGTTCTGATATCAGCGCGGGAGATCCTACGACTGGCGCTCTCGCACCGACTGGGTGATAAGCCGCTGCACAGTCGGGCGCTGATGCGTCGTGTGCGGAATGTGCAGAAGGCGTCGGGATGATCGTTGGCATCGGCACGGACCTCGTCGAGGTCGCCCGCATAGCCAAGGCAGTGCAGCGGTGGGAGAACGCCTTCGCCCGTCGCATTCTTTCGCGTGATGAGCTTAAAGAGTACGAACAGAGCGCGGCTAAGGAGCGGTTTCTTGCGAAACGTTTTTGTGCAAAAGAAGCGGCCTCGAAAGCACTGGGTACGGGCATGGCCATGGGTGTTGGATTCCGTCAAATCAATGTCCGCCATGACAGCAAAGGTGCGCCTAGCTTGAAGTTGGAAGGCAACGCCGGCGCACGGGCGCGCGAACTCGGCGTAACGAGTGCCTGGCTGACGATTTCAGATGAAAGGGAGTACGCCGTCGCATTCGTCGTTCTCGAACAGTAGCCCGCGCGAGATCAATCGTCATCGAATGGCGAGCCATTGTTCTCATACCATCGCGTCAGTTCGGTCACTTCGACTTTGAGTCGTGCCATGGAGGAACCAAGGGACAACCCGTCCCCGTCGAGAGCAAGCTGAACCTGCTCGAGGGCCGAGGTTAGCCGTGGAACCCCGGAGTATCTCACTGCGCCGCTCAGACGATGTACGGCTTGTTTGAGTGTCACCTTATCGCCGCCTGAGAACGCGCGTTCAATGTCAGCATGATCACCCGGCAGATTGCTTATCAGGACTTTCAGCAATTCGCTTGCGAGTTCAGGTCGATGATTGGCGAGTCTGACCGAGAGATCTGCATTAAAGAGTCCGTCGGGCAGGGCTGGTTCCCCTGCCACCCGACTTCCTTGCACTTCGGGTGGCACCAGACCCAGTGCTTGTGCGAGGTCTGTGGTGGACACCGGCTTGATCAGGCAGCCAGTGAAGCCGATGGTGTCGAGTCTTGCCCGTTCGCCGCGTCCGAGGTGGGCGGTCACCGCGATGACTGGCATTTGCTGGCCGTTGGCACGAATGCGACGACAGGTCTCAAAGCCGTCGACTTGATCCATTTGCAGGTCGGTCAGCACAGCATCAAACTGTTCGGTAATCGCGAGGTTGACGCCCGCGAGGCCAGATGACACACGCGTGACGTAGCATCCCAGTTGTTCCAGTTGTATGGCCAACAGTTTCAGGTTGATTGCGTTGTCGTCGATCGCCAGCACGCGTTTCTGTGTTGGCACAGCGCCAAGAATGGACTGCAGTGTTTGCACCAACTCGTCCTGCTGCAGCGGCGAAAAGAGCGCGTGGCCTTCGGCCCGGGCATAGCCGTCAACGACCACGATCGGCTTGGCGGTCGTGATACTGCCTGACCGGGTGAAGATCAGATCGCAGGGCTGGTCGTTCCAGTGCCGTTCACACTCGGTTGTCAGGCCCAGGTGAAGTAGCCGCAACGACAGGCTCGTCGTCCATTCAAACTCATCATCGATGATGAGCGCCCTTGCCGAAAACCTCGGAGGGGCGTCGGGTGTTTCGGGCAACCGTGGAATCAGAATTCCATCGGCATGATGCGCACCATTGATCTCGCCGAGATCGGTGCCAGCCAGATCGGCCTGGCCGTGCATGAGAATCTGCTCAGACGGCCTGTCGAGGTCAAATTCGATGATCTCTGACGGCTCATGGGTCTGACGTATGCGGCGTTCAACCTCGTAGAACAGCAATAACTTCAGTCGGTATTCGTCCTGCTCGATCAGGGTGGGACACTCGGGCTGATAGAAAGGAAGCACCGCCACTTCGTGTCTGTCGGCGAGGGGTTTTAGCATCAGCAGGACTTCATCGACCGCTTGTCGAAAGTCGAACACGCTCTGGTTAGGTGGCAGCGGATTGCTTGTGATTAGTGCGAACAAGAACTCAAGGGACCGCGAAGACTGTTTGAGCTTGCTTGAATACGGCGACTCGATCACGTTCGTAAAGCCGATGACGGACTGCAGAGCCGAACGGGCGAGGCTCACAAGAAGCGGGTCAGAAGGGGTATCCACGCGGAACGGTATTCCACAAAATAGGGCGCTTCCTGATATTATATGACCCGTTTACATTCTCCTACGACCACTCCGGTTGACCCCCGCCATGAGTTACCCGACCATCGAATCATGCATCGGTAATACGCCGCTCGTGCGTCTCCAGCGACTGCCCGGGGCGACCTCGAACACGATCCTGGTAAAACTGGAAGGCAACAATCCTGCCGGGTCGGTTAAGGATCGGCCGGCGATGAGCATGATCAACGAAGCCCAGACGCGTGGGGCGATCAAGCCTGGAGACACGCTGATCGAGGCGACAAGTGGCAACACTGGCATTGCGCTTGCGATGGCGGCGGCGATCAAGGGCTATCGGATGATCCTGATTATGCCTGCGCACATGAGCGAAGAACGCAAATCAGCGATGACAGCCTACGGCGCTGAACTCGTGACCGTGACCGAAGAAGAGGGAATGGAGCGCGCGCGTGACCTCGCCGTCGAGATGGCGGACGCGGGGGAAGGTATTGTTCTCGATCAGTTTGCAAACCCGGATAACCCGCTCGCTCACCACAGCAGCACCGGCCCTGAAATCTGGGAACAAACGGGCGGCGACGTAACGCATTTTGTTAGTTCCATGGGGACGACAGGCACGATTATGGGTGCGTCCCGTTTCTTCAAGTCGGTAAACCCGGCGATCGAAATCATCGGCCTGCAGCCGACCGATGGTTCCAAGATTCCCGGCATCAGACGTTGGCCGGAGGCGTATTTGCCACGCATTTTCGACCGCCGCCGGGTCGATCGCATCATCGACTTGGATCAGCAGGTCGCTGAAGAAACCATGCGCGATCTCGCAAGGAAAGAAGGTATATTCTGTGGCGTGTCATCGGGCGGTGCGGTTGCGGCGGCGCTGGAGGTGTCGGCCGAAGTTACAGACGCCACGATTGTTGCAATTATCTGTGACCGGGGTGATCGTTATCTCTCAACGGGTGTGTTCTCCCCCGTTTAACGGGGCCGTTTGATGCGCCTTCAAATCACCGATCTGCATGCGGACGGCTACGGCAGTGCGGAACTCGACGGCCGGGCTGTCGCTGTCTATGGGGCGCTGCCGGGTGAAACGGTGGAGGCGAGACCACTTAAGAAGAAGAAGCGGGTGCTGTTCAGTCGGGCTGAGTCGATAACCGACCCGTCTGCTGATCGTGAGGATCCGCGCTGTCCCGTCGCGAGCATTTGCGGTGGATGCAGTCTGCAACATCTGAGCGCGACAGGTCAGTTGGCGCTTCGCGCCCAAACTCTGCAGTCGTGTCTGGGTGAGGCTCAGCCTGATGCCTGGCTGCCCCCGCTTTCAGCAGACCGTTGGGGCTATCGCTCCAAGGCGAGACTGGGTGTTAAATACGTTGAGAAGCTGGGGCGGGTTCTCGTCGGCTTCAGGGAAAAAATGTATCCGTTCATCGTCGACAACGACGGCTGCGATGTCTTGTCGCCGGCAATCGCAGAGGTGCTGCCGGCCCTGTCAGAACTCCTGACCGGCATGAGCGCACACGCTTCCATTCCCCAGATTGAAGTCGCTGTGGGCGATGACGCTGCCGCGCTGGTCTTCCGCCATTTGCAGCCGCTTGAGGACGCTGATGTGGCTGCTTTGACGGCGTTCGGTTTGCACCACGAATTCCAGATTTATCTGCAGTCCGGGGGCATCGATACGGTAACAAGGATCTTCCCGGAGAAGGGTACCGATCGACTGCACTATGCGGTGTCTGGTTTTCAGTTCAGTTTTCACCCGATGGACTTCACGCAGGTCAATCAGTCGGTCAACAGGCAGTTGGTTGCGTTAGCGGTCGAGCAGCTTCGGCTGCAGGACGTTGACCGCGTTGCTGATCTATTCTGTGGGATCGGTAATTTTAGCCTGCCTGTTGCGCGTCACTGCGCGCACGTGCTCGGCCTTGAGGTCGCACCGGGCAGCGTTGCGCGCGCACGGGAAAACGCGGCGCGAAACGATGCCAACAATGCACGATTCGAAGTCGCGGATCTCACGCAGCCTCGTGCGGGATCGATCGACGCATGCAACAAAGTTCTGCTTGACCCGGCCCGGGCAGGGGCCGGGGCAGCAATCGACGGGTTGGTTCATGGCGGCATCGAACGCATCGTTTATGTTTCGTGCAATCCGGTGTCGCTTGCCGCGGACGCGAGTCAGCTGGTGTCGATGGGATTCCGATATGAATGCGCCGGTGTGGTCGATATGTTTCCGCATACCGCGCACATGGAATCGATTTCCGTCTTCGAGCGAACGCAATGAACGTGCGTGAGTCAAACATCGAGGTGTAGATCGCCCTGTGCTACACGCACTCGGACCCCGGCTCTTTTGGTGAAGCATCGGCGGTTTTGACGAGCGCTGGCGCGCTCTGCAACAAACGGTAGTCAACGTATGGTCAAAGTACGCGCAGAACAACCGCTTTCGACTGACGGCAGCGTCGACCTTTCCATGTGGGTCAACCAGCTGGTGCTGCGAAATCCGGGGTTCGATGGGCCCCGACTGCAATCCGCCTGTGAACTGAGTGAGCGTGCTGAAGAGCGCGCGATCGCCAGCAACACGATCTGGGCCGAGGGCCACAGCAGCTTCAGGATTGGCCTCGACATGGCCCAGATTCTGGACGAACTCGGCGTTGATGAAGACGGTATCGTCGCAGGCATCGTTTATCGCGCAGTGCGCGAGAATCAACTAACGCTCAACCACATTCGCAAGCAGTTTGGTGGCCAGGTCGCGACGCTGATCGACGGTGTTTTAAAGATGGCCGCGATCAGTAACATCCAGTTCGCCGCAAGCGAGCGCGTATTGGGCCAGACTCAGGATCAGAAAGAGCAGGCGCGTCGAATGCTCGTCACACTGGTCGATGACGTCAGAGTTGCGTTGTTGAAGCTGGCGGACAGAACCTGCGCCCTACGCGAGATCGCACGCGGAACGCCGGAGAAGCGGGTGCGACTGGCGCGAGAAATCGTCGAGATTTACGCCCCTCTGGCGCACCGGCTTGGCATCGGTTACCTCAAGTGGGAGCTCGAAGACATCTCGTTTCGGTACATCGAGCCGGTTGCGTACCAGCGCATCGCTGCGATGCTGGATGAGAAGCGAATGGCGCGCGAGGAGTACATCCACCGGGTCATCATTGAACTGCGTAAGCAGCTTAGGTTTCTCAAGATTGAGGCGACGATCGAGGGGCGTGCAAAGCACATCTTCAGCATATGGCGGAAGATGCGAGAGAAGGGGATTCCCTTCTCGGAGGTCTATGACGTGCGCGCCGTGCGCATCCTCGTTTCAGAACCGCGCGACTGTTACGTCGTTATGGGTGTGGTGCACCAGTTGTGGCGCAATGTGCCCAAGGAGTTCGACGATTACATCGCAGCGCCCAAGGACAATGGCTATCGCTCGCTGCACACGGCCGTAGTCGGTCCTGAGGGAAAGGCGCTGGAAGTGCAGATTCGAACGCACGAGATGCACGAGGAAGCGGAGCTCGGCGTGTGCTCCCATTGGCGCTACAAAAAAGTTGAATCCGGCGAAGAAGAGGAACCCGAAGCACTTGAACGCAAGCTTCATTGGTTGCGTCAGGTACTTGACTGGCAGGCCGAGGTTGGCGATGACACCGACGTTACTGGCGAGTTTTTAAATGAGGCCGGTGCTGACCGGATTTATGTATTCACGCCGGATGGTCATGTCGTTGACATGACCGTTGGCGCGACACCCGTCGATTTTGCCTACCGTGTTCATACGCAGGTTGGGCACAAGTGCCGCGGGGCCAAGGTTAACGGACGCGTAGTACCACTTCACACCGCCCTGGCAACCGGTGACAAAGTCGAGATCGTCGTTGGTGAGGAAGAAGAACCCCGTCGTGAGTGGCTCTATCCACATCTCGGCTACGCGATCACATCCCGCGCCCGTGCGCAGATCCGGGCGTGGCTGGGGCGCCGGGCACGTGAGAAGAATATCGCGGAAGGCAAGAAAGTGCTGCTCGTCCAGTTATCTCATCTCGGCATCGGCCAGGTTGACTTCGGCGACGTGCTCATTGAGACCGATTTTGAAACGCTCGATGACATGTTCGCATCGGTGGGCTCTGGGGATCGTGACGTAGGTGATGTCGTCGATGCCGTGCTGAACGCAGGCGTTGCATCCTTCGGCGAACAGCTCAGCCTGCCGCTGATTGAAGACGCAACGGACGCTGACGCCGCGATCGTCGGCCTGGGGGATTTGAACTACGAGATATCATCATGCTGTCAGCCGGTGCCAGGTGATTCGATCGCCGGTGCGCTCGGACCAGCCGATATTGTCGCCATACATCGCCAGGATTGCTTGCAAGGCATGCTTGAGGAATTCAATGCCTCGCCCATCAAGCTATCGTGGCGCGGTACCATTCAGCGGACCTTCCCGGTCAACATCGCGGTCACCGCGGTGGACCGGCAGGGCCTGCTGTATGACCTCTGCGGCACGCTGCTAAGCGAGAACACGAATGTGCGTTCTGTGGATGTAGAGGAGCAGCAGACGAAGGTTGTGATCCGTATGACAATCGAAGTTGTTGGCTTGAATCGACTGCTGCGGACACTCGATCGGATGGCACGGGTGTCCAACGTGCTCACTGCACGCCGCATTAACGGCTAGTGGTTGTCCCGTCCGGATGTGGATGTGGGCGTGGTTGGTCGATGAGGAATGTTGGCGCATCTGACCAGGTTCATCTTCAGCATGCCGTGATTTTTCTCTCGTTGCTGCGCCGTGGACAAGCCGTGCATAGCCTACAATTTGGTATGATCGCGCGCTTCGTCCTGTCGGGTTACCGCAACAACGGGCAGTCGGGCAACCGTAGGTGCTGCCATGGGTCGCAGGCAATTGCGAACCGCGCGATGAGCGCAGTCATCCTGTCATCAAACGCAAGTGAGGTCTTCGAGTGAAAGTAATTCTGTTAGGCGCGCCAGGTGTTGGCAAGGGTACCCAGGCGCAGTTCCTGGTTGAGAGATTCGCGATCCCTCAGATTTCGACGGGCGACATGTTGCGTGAAGCCGTTGCGGCAGGCTCCGAACTCGGCAAGCGCGTCAAGAGTGTGATGGATGCGGGGTCGCTGGTGACGGACGAGATCATCCTTGATCTTGTGAATGAACGGTTGCAGCGTCCCGACTGTGAGTCGGGCTATCTTTTCGACGGCTTTCCGAGAACGATTCCTCAGGCGGACGCACTGGATCAGCAGGGCGTGGACATCGATCACGTCGTGGAGATCGCGGTCCCCGACGACGAGATCATCGTGCGGCTCTCGGGTCGCCGTGTACACCTTGAGTCCGGCCGTGTTTATCACGTGGAGCACAATCCGCCAGAAAAGCCGGGTTTTGATGACGTGTCAGGTGAACCGCTCATACAGCGTGACGATGACAAGCCCGAGACTGTAGCGGAACGCTTGCGTGTTTACCTGCGTCAAACCGAGCCACTCGTGAGCTACTATCGCGCAAAGGCCAAAGACGGCAATGTTCGTTACAACACAGTCAATGGCAGTGGTTCGACAGAAGATATCCGCACCGCGATCTTCGCGCTTCTGGCCTGAGTCCTAAAGGCAATTCCTGCTCCCGAAATCGGCCCCGGCAAGACTGTTAGGCGAGGAGGTGCGCTCTTACGCGAGACAATACGTTAGCCGCAACTGGGTGGGCCTTCTGGTTTTCACCACGACACCGAGGTCATGGATTGTCATGGCAGAACTTCTGACAGGTGAAACTCGCGGGTTTTTTTGACCCGGCGCAGATTCATGCCGATGCAGCGTCGACGATGAATGCGGCGTACACCGAGGATGAATGTGCTTACACCGACTATCAATGCGGCTTGCATCGACTATAAGAAACCGCACTTAAATCACTGAAAAATCACCAGAAAATGTGAGAAAAGTTCGCAATCTCTAAGTTCTTTGGTCTAAACTCCGCGAGTCGTTTGCTAGACAGGAATTTTGTGGGGTCAGGTTGAGCGACGAAGGGTCGGCAATGCAATTGTAGTGATAACAGGCCGAAACATTCGCAGGTTCGCTAGTATCATCCAGCCAATTATTCGCAGCAGTGCTTTAAACCGGTTTACTGCAGCGAAGCGCTGCGACTGTGGTTACTCGTCAGGGCGATCCGGTTGCTTGTAATGGGTTGGATATCAACTCTCTATCCACTTCAAGGCAATGTACTTCAAGGCAATGCACATGCGTCACCATTGCTGGTGTGCGCAACCTGGTGTCGATGAGACAAGGGGGCAGCGCCAACGGAGCAGTTGGACAGGGACGGGAGGGGGCAGTGAGATGTGGGTGGAAGCGCATGGATGTTAGAAGCAATTGTGACGACCCCGGGTCGACTTCAATAAATTTGAACAGGAGTAGCAAAATTGGTTGCTAAGAAATCAGCAAAAAAGACCGCAGCAAAACGCAAGACGACCAAAAAGGTTGTTGTAGCAAAAAAGGCAAAGACTGCTGCCAAAAAAGCGGTAGCTAAGACCAAGGCTGCGGTTCGCAAGACGGCTGCCAAGAAGGTTGCCAAGAAGAAGGTAGCAAAGAAGGCCGCCAAAAAGGTAGCAAAGAAGGCCGTAACAAAGAAGGCGGTCGCGAAGAAGAAGGCTGCTCCAAAGAAGGCTAAGAAGGCAGTAGCCAAGAAGAAGCCGGCAGCTAAGAAGAAGACGCCCGCGAAGAAGACCGTAGCGAAGAAAAAGGTAGCTGCGACGAAGTCAAAAGTTGCGAAGAAAAAGCCGGCGGTCAAAAAAGCTGCGAAGAGGGCCGTGAAGAAAACTGCAAAGAAGGTTGTCAAAAAAGCCGTGAAAAAGGCGGCTAAATCCAAGGCGAAGCGTCTCTAGCGCGCTCCTTTATCTGCCGGGGCGGTTCGTAGTTAGG
>CAVOBC010000065.1:0-16736 GCA_963693635.1 Gammaproteobacteria bacterium
ATCAAGGGGTCTGGTAGCGAGATGTCGCATGCGCCCTTGGCGATCTTGCCGTCGTCTGAGTACGGATACTCGGATTCATAGCCCTCAGGCAGCACGGTGTGTTCGACCGTCCACGCAGATTCGAAGCCGGCCGCTTCGCCGGCTTGTAGTAACTCGACGGCATTTGTCGGGTCGGTGTAGCGTCCCGTGTTGCAATACCGGAGGCCAAACTTCATGCGGTCGTCTCCGGCCGGATGCTGGCGCTGATGGCCGCGATGGCGGACTGCCGGATCGCTACCTTGTTCGCGCCGTAGGTGTCCGTCGGCAGTTCGGCAAGCCGCGCGGCTTCTTCGAGTGCGCGCCCCACAACATCGGCAGCATCGAGCGCTTCGTCGAGAAAGCCGGCGTCCACGGCATTCGCGGGATCGTACATCGTCGATTGAACAAAGGCCTGGGTCAGGTGCCGCTTTGATAACCGGGCGTGGGCGAGTTCAAAGGCAAAGACCGGAAAGGTCATGCCGATGGCAGTTTCGTTGAGACCGATCTGATATTCGCCGGTCGCGCCGATGCGGGTGTCGCATGAAAGCAGGAGGAAAGCGCCCGCGGCAATGGCGTGGCCGGTGCAGGCGGCGACAAGGGGCTGGGGATGGCTGTATAACCGCAGGAACATGGCGGCGCCCCGGTTGAGCAGTCGCGCCGCCGCATCGGGACCCTTCTGGATTTCTTTTAGGTTAAAGCCGGCAGAGAATAGTCCGGGCCTGCCGGCAATGACGACTGCCCTCGCGTCGCTGAGTGCGCGATCGAGGCCTCCATCCAGCGCATCGATGAATTCGTGGCCAACCGCGTTGGCTTTGCCGTCGTCTAGCGTGAGGACCGCGACACTGCCGTCCAGTTGGAAATTGAGCATGGCTACTCCGTGCAAGGTGGGCGAGGAACTGGACCGGAATCATACGCGCTGGGCCTGTTCGTTTCCCGGCCCGCCGATGGGTTGGACACGACCGGCCTATTGACTCAGGGGGTGCAAGTGCGATTGCATGCGGCAAACAAGAAAAGGCGGACTAACGTGTTCTGCGACAGACGCGGGGGCTCCCGCCGGAAGTGGCGCGCGATTGAGCAACGTACCTGCACGATGGTGCGCGGCGGGATCATGCGGGCGGTTCTATTAGCCGGGCTGTCTTTGCAGCAAAGCGTGTACGCCGAAGACCGGCCGGGCGACCGACACGTGACCATCGCGTTCGGGGCAGAACCGACGCAGGTTGATCCGATGCGCTCATCGGCCGGGGTTGACGCGTATTTCATCGATCTCTTCTATGAGGGGCTGACAACCGTTCAGCCGGATCTGAAGCGCGTCAACTGGCTGGCTGAATCCTGGGAGTTGGGCGAAGAGGCCGGCAAGACCTTCATTGATGTCAAGATTCGGGAAGGCGTTCGCTTTCACAACGGCGAGACGTTGACCGCGCATGACTATCGTTACGCTTACGAAGTCATGCGCGACCCCTCGAATCGCGCGTCAGGTCAATTGCGCTACATCGAAGCGGTTACGGTCCTCTCCGATTACCGATTTCGCATGATCTTCAGCCAGCCGGACGCATCGGTGATTCCGCTCGACCTGATTCTGCCGGCGGTGCCCAGAGGCTATTTTGAGGATGTGGGCGTTGACGGTGTCCAGAAGCATCCGATCGGCACGGGACCCTGGAAGTTCGTTTCGCGCAAACTGCGCGAGGAACTGGTCGTTGAACGCAACGACGACTATTGGAACAAGGACTTCATGCCTGGCATCAAACGGCTGACAATCAAGATCATTCCGGAAGACACGACCCGGGTGGCAGCGTTCAAGACCGGAGCGGTGGACTGGATCGATGCGGTGCCCCCGGCACAGATCGAGTCGTTCAAGGCCATGCCCGGCGTGCGTGTGCAATCGATGGCAGCCCCAAACAACCTCTTTCTGTCGATGCAGATCATCAATCGCCGCAGTGCAACGTCGGACCTGCGCGTGCGCAAGGCGATTGCCCACGCCATCGATTTTGAGGCGATCATTCAGTACATCCTTTATGGTCAGGGCATCCGCACTGCGCAGATCGCGCCGGGCGGAGTCGGTTACGACCCGGACCTTGCGCCTTACCCGTATGACCCTGACCGCGCGCGGGAACTGCTGCGCGAGGCGGGCTACGAGCGCGGTGTCAATCTGCCGTGCTACAACCTGACGACGCCGCGCGAGCCGTACATCAAGGAGATGGGTGAAGCGATGTTCGCGTATCTCGGCGCTGTCGGCATTCGCTGTCGGATCGTGCAGCTTGAATATGGCGCCTGGATTAACCTCATTCGGGTCAATGCGCGGCCGGACATGGACGGTATCGTCAATGGTATGTGGGGCCAGGGTCTGCCGGGTGATCCGACCGACGCCTGGTCTGGGCACCTGCACTCGCCGGGTGACGGTTGGGGTACGTATTCGTACTACAGCGACCCCAAAATGGACGGGCTTATCAAACAGTTGCGCGCCACCATGCCCGCGGCCGAGCATGAGGCCCTGGCGCGCAAGATCGCGCGATTGAAGCACGAGCAGGTGGCGGGCGGGTTGCCGTCTTACCGGCCGATGATCGCGCTCGCGTGGCGTGACACGCTCGAGTTCACACCGCACCCGGGTGCATTCTGGCGCTCGATGCGAGGCGTGCGGATGATGGAGTCAGCGCGTTGAGTCGTTATATCCTGAGCCGCGTGTGGCAGGGCGCCATCGCGATCCTTGGCGCGCTCGCGATCGTCTTTATCGCGCAGCGCGTGTCCGGCGATCCGGTCGCGCTGATGCTGCCGATGGAGGCGACCGAGGAGGACTTCGCGAACATGCGGCGAGCACTTGGCCTCGATAAACCGCTGGTTGTGCAGTTTTTCGTCTTTGTTTCCAACGCTGCGCAGGGCGATTTCGGCGACTCCTATTACTGGAGCGCGCCGGCGATGGAGTTGCTCATCGATCGCCTGCCTGCGACCCTGGAGCTTGCGCTGGCTGGTCTCGCCTTTGCGCTCTTGTTGGCAGTGCCGCTCGGGGTCTTGTCTGCGGTCTACCGGGGCGGCTGGATCGACAATGGCGCCAAGATCTTCGCAATGCTTGGACAGGCGATGCCCGGGTTCTGGGTCGGTCTTCTGCTCATTGTCTTCATTGCGGTCGAATTGCGGTGGCTGCCGGCATACGGTCGCGGGACACTGGCGCACCTCGTGTTGCCGGCGATTGCGCTCGGCTGGTATCCGGTCGCGGCGATGACGCGCACGCTGCGCTCGGCCATGCTCGACATTCTGGAAAGCGACTATGTGCGCATGGAGCGCGCAATCGGTTTGCCTGAGCGTGCGATCATCTGGCGCTATGCGCTGCGCAATGCGGCGGTGCCGCTCGTCACGATGATTGGCGTCTACTTCGCCAATATGCTCGGCGGCGCGTTTGTGATCGAGGTGGTCTTCGCCTGGCCTGGCGTCGGGCGAACGGTTGTCGAGGCGGTGTTCGCGCGGGACTTCCCGGTCGTTCAGGCAGGCGTGGTGCTTGCGGCGGTCATCTTTGTGGTCGTCAACCTGATCGTTGATCTCTCCTACGGCTTCATAGACCCGCGGATTCGTCATGACTGATGTCAGCCTGCCGTTGCCGCGCTCTCCGGTCGCTGCTTTATTTGCCAGGCTGGGGATGCTGCGCGGATTTCCGATTGTCGCGTCGGTCGTGCTCTCAGCGGTGGTCATTGCCGCCGTCCTCGGTCCGTTCATATCGCCCCACCCCGCAGACGCCATCAATCTGCGGGATGCGATGACGCCGCCCGCGTGGGAGGACGGCGGGGAGTCGGCCTACGTGCTCGGCACCGACAACCTTGGCCGCGACATCCTGAGCCGCATCATTGCCGGTGCGCGCGTTTCGGTCGTTATCGCGCTCTACGCCATCGTGTTGTCCGGGGGCATCGGCATGTTGATGGGCATGACGGCGGGCTTCTTCGGCGGCTGGATAGACTCGGTGATCTCAAGGCTCATCGACATTCAGATGTCGGTGCCGGCGTTGCCGCTTGCCATGTTGTTTGCGGCGGTACTGCCGCCCGGTGAGGGCATGGTGGTCGTGATCATTGTCATGACCTATTGGACCTGGTACGCGCGCATCGTGCGCGGCGATGTGCTGTCGCTACGGGAGCGCGACTTCATTGCACTTGCGCGGGTTGCGGGGGTAAGTACGCCGATGATCTTCATTCGACACCTCGCGCCCAACCTCCTGAATACCATGCTGGTGCTGGCGACGTTGCAGTTTGGCAGTGTCATCGTGTTTGAGGCCGGGCTCAGCTTTCTGGGCCTCGGCATACAGCCACCGCAGGTCTCGTGGGGCGGCATGCTGTCAGATGGCCGCAACTTCATAGAGGTGGCTTGGTGGCTGATCACCATTCCCGGGCTTGCGATTATGGCCGCGTGTCTGGCGTCCAATCTGCTCGGCGACTGGCTGCGGGACACGTTTGATCCCATGCGTCGGCAGGTATGATGACGCCTCGCATAGCGCCCGCCGCGGCGACCAGTTCTTGTCCCAAAATTGCCATCCTGACAATTCTTGGGTGTCGGTTTGCGAGCAAACCTCGCATGATCTTGCAGAAAAGAGGCCCAATGAAAATGGCGGCGCTGGCATGACCGATTTGCTGACGGTCGAGAACCTGAAGACGCACATCTTTTTGCGCCGCGGCGTCGTCAAAGCGGTCGACGGCGTGAGTTTTCGGCTGGCGCCCAAACAGATTCTGGGCTTGATCGGTGAATCCGGCTCCGGCAAGACCATGACGGGCCTGTCCATTCTCGGTCTGCCGCCGCGACCTGCCGGTCGGATTGTCGACGGTTCCATCCGTCTTGATGGCCGCGAACTGGTGGGTCTGTCCGAGCGGGTGCTGAGTGAAGAGATACGTGGCCGCGAGGTGGCGATGATCTCGCAGGATCCGATGACGTCCCTGAACCCGGTGTTCACGGTGGGCAACCAGGTGGCAGCGCCGCTGCGAGCCCATGGTATGGGTGATCGCCACACCGCGATGGATCTGGCGGTGGGGGAACTCGAGCGTGTGCGCGTGCCGTCTGCACGCGCGCGCATGTCGGATTATCCGCACCAGTTCTCGGGCGGTATGCGCCAGCGCGTCATTGCGGCCATGGCGATCGCCTGCAAGCCCAGGCTCCTTATTGCTGACGAGCCCACGAGTGCGCTCGACGTCACGATCCAGGTCCAGTTCATGGACCTGATGGAGGAGATCCAGGAGGAGACCGGGGCGAGCATCCTCTTTGTCACCCACGACCTGGGCGTTGCCGCGAGTCTGTGCGATCGCATCGCCGTCATGTATGCAGGCAGGATCGTTGAGATCGCGGACGTGGGGGATATCTATAACTCGCCTGCGCATCCTTACACGCAGGGATTGCTCGCGTCGTTGCCTCGCCTCGGCGCGCGCAAGGAGCGCCTCGTCTCGATTGGCGGGTCGCCGCCGAACCCGCTGTCGTTGCCTGAGGGTTGTGCATTCCATCCGCGATGCCCGCACGCGACGGACCAGTGTCGGCAGCAGCAACCGCCCGATACTGACCTCGGCGGGGGACATCTCGCGAGTTGTTGGTTGCTCGCAACGGACGTATCCTGATGGCGCTGTTGTCGGTCCGCGATGTCCGGTGCCATTTTGCGATGAGCAAAGGCGAGACCCTGCGTGCCGTTGACGGCGTGAGTTTCGACATCGAACCCGGCAAGACCTTCGCGCTCGTCGGTGAATCGGGTTGCGGCAAAAGCACGCTCGCCAAACTCGTCCTTGGCCTTGAGAAACTCACCTCTGGCGAGATTCACTTCGACGGTGAGAACGTGGCGCGGCTTGATCGGGCCGGCAAGCGACGCTTCCGTTCGCGTGTGCAAGCGGTGTTCCAGGACCCCTACAGTTCGCTCAACCCGCGTTTGCGGATACGCACGATACTGTCCGAACCGCTCACCGCCAACGGTGTTAAGCGCAGCGAGATTGAAGTCAAGATGGCTGAGGTGCTCGAGATGGTCGGCCTGCCCGTGACCGCCCAGAAGCTGTACCCACACGAGTTTTCGGGTGGCCAGCGTCAGCGCATCGCGATCGCGCGCGCGCTCATTTTGCGGCCCGCACTGATCGTGCTGGACGAGCCCATCTCGGCGCTCGATGTCTCGATTCGCGCGCAGATCCTGAATCTGCTGCAGGACATTCAGGCTGAACTCGGCCTCACCTATTTTCTAATCGCCCATGACCTGGCGCTGGTTGAGCACACGAGCGACGAGATCGGTGTCATGTACCTTGGGGAACTGGTGGAGTCAGGCGGGAGTGAAGCCGTTTTCGACAATCCGCAGCATCCGTACACCAAAGCGCTGCTCGATGCCGTGCCGCGACCGGATCCCTCGATACCCCGTTCGCAGGGAGGTATAAAGGGCGAGATCGCAAGTGCGCTTGCCCCTCCACCCGGTTGCCGGTTTCATCCCCGCTGTCCGCATGCGATGGCGCGCTGCAGAGCGCAGGCGCCGGTCCTGAGTGGCACGCCGCAGGCAGTCGCGTGCCACCTGTATGACGACGGTTAGGATGCCTGGACGACGGGGTTGCCCCAGGTTGGCCCGAGAGTTCCTGTTGGGGTCTGTGGCAAACTGCCGACGATCAGACGCGACAATACATTCACACGAACGATTCGAGGAGTATCAGAAATGGCGTTAGCTGACTACGGCGTGTACCCGGACGTCGACAATCTAATGGGCGATATTCAAAAACACGACCTTGCGACCCACATTGTGGAGCTTGAAGCCTACGGCATGACCGTGGTGCCGCCCGAGAAGATGCAAGCCAGTGAGGGTTTCATTGAGCGCCTGCGGGAAGCGATTTTGCGGGTTTGCTCGGAGCGCAACGGTGTCACGTTCGATGACTATCGGACGTCAGCAAACTCAGCCGAAAGCGGCCGGAACAGTTGGGACCTGCTCGAAGAAGACGAGGTATTTGTCGAAGCCGCGATCAACCCGGTCAACCTGACGCTCGTTCGCTGGCTGCTCGGTCAAAGCGCGATCTTCTCGGGTCAGACCTGGATCATCAAAGGCGAGGGGTCGCCGGGCATCGGCATCCACAGCGACTCGCATGGCATTCCGCCCGGTGCCGGCAGCGTTGCGCACATGTGCAACGCCTCGTGGATCTGTACAGACTATGGCAGTGCGGACGATGGCCCGACCGTCTTTGTGCCCGGCAGCCACCATTACGGTCGCGCGACTCTGCCGCATGAGGCGGACCGCTCGTCAACCCCGTTCAAGTTTGTGCCGCTGATTGCCAAGGCGGGCTCGCTCGCGATCTGGAATGGTGCGACCTGGCACGCGTCGGAGAAACGAACCAACCCGGGTCTGCGCGTGACGCTGGTGCAGAACTACATGCGTACCTACATGCGCACGCAACACAGTTACGAGGATACCTCGCCGCAGTTGCTTGAGAAGTACCCGGAACTGGCACGGGTGATTGGCAAGCCGCTTTATCCGTACGCAGACAGTCAGAATCCTGAACCAGCGCGCATTGCGCCGTTCATGCGGACCGGTACGGACCCATTCGCATAAGGCTCATGCAGTCAGGTCAGGAGCGGTTCGGACTACTCCGTTCGCACTTTTCCTTCTGCTCGGAGGCGCGCACGTTCGGCGCGCCGCGCTTCGCCCTTCTGCCGCAGCATTTCACGGTTCTCGTCGTTGATCTCAAGGTAACGGTCCCGCCACGGCGTGGTGCCGGTGAACACATACGGTGTCTCCACGATCCGACCCGGCGCGGTTGCCGTTTCGAGCAGGGACAACGCGCGCGCGACGATGTCAGCCTGCATTGATGAATCGCCAGGCTGACCGCACGGATTGCCGAGCGGAAAGTCGGTGTAGAGGAACCGTGGTACGCCGCAATACTCAACGATGTCCCAGGCGGACCCGAGGATCACCGTCGGAATGCCTGCGCCTTCAAGATAGCGGGATAGCAGACTCACGGTCTGATGACAGACGGGTCACAACGGCACCAGCAGTGCAATATCAATCTGGTCCTCATTGAGCCGGCGCAGAATCTCAGGCGCATCTGACTCCAGCGTGCGTCGTTGGCTGTATTCGGTTGGAATGCAGTGGAATCGATCTGCCAGGCCGCCAACGCGGCCGTCGGCCACCATGGCGTTCAGATACCCGACCGGAAAGTACGAACTCCGATCGTTCATATGGGTCGCTTCTCTGTCCCACGAGAGATCGTCGCCATAAAGGCGCTCGGGTGGTGACGACATTGATCCGGAGTCCACGAAGCGCGCGTCGGTTGCTGCGCGCGCGTAGGTGGACGCCGTTGTCACATAGCCGAGACGGCAGTCAGCGAGGGGCTTTTCGAGTGGCGTGAACGGAATGTCGTCAAAGTGGGCCCAGGCATAGGCTTTGGTGAAGCCCTGTGCCTCATAGAATTGCCGTGTGCGTTCCATGTACGGAACGGGCAGGTTGGTGTCCTTCATGTCATCTGTGTCCTGCGCTATAGAAGCCTTAACGCGTTACTGTCCCAAAATTGTCATCCTGACAATCCTTGGGGTCGGTTTGCAGGCAAACCTCGCATGATCTTGCAGTAAAGAGGCCTGCGGAAAATGGCGGTGCATCTCTGCACTAGCTCGTGCTGCCACCGTCGGCCATATACACACCGCCGGTGACGAAACTTGCGTCGTCCGAGGCCAGAAACAACATAACGCTTGCGATCTCGTGGGGCTCCGCATACCGCTTCATCGGGATGTTCTCGGCGATCCGGTCATGGACCGCTTCAGGATCCTGATTACCCATGCCTTTCTCGAGCGACCGCATCATGCGGGTTTCAACGGGCGACGGGTTGACCGTGTTGACCCGGATGTTGTGGCCGGCGCCTTCCTTGGACGCAGAGCGCATCAGCCCGATGACCGCATGCTTGCTCGCGTTGTAGGCCGACATCGAGCCCGCGCCGGAAACACCCGCGACTGATGAAGTCACAACGATACTCCCGCCGCCCCGCGCGATCATCGCCGGAAACACAGATTTGAGGCCCAGCCAGACCCCGCGCACGTTGACCGCCATAACCTTGTCGAACACGTCGACATCGTAGTCCATGATCCCGGCGACCTGCCCCTCGATACCCGCGTTGGCGAGCAGAATGTCGACGCCGCCGTAGCGCTCCACGGCCGCCTCGATGTAGCGCGCGGTATCGTCTTCGCGGGTAACGTCGGCAGCGCACCAACTCACCTGGTTGCTGCCGAGTTCTTCCACAGTTGCTGCGAGCGTGGCTTCGTCCAGATCAACCAGCAGCACTCGGCTGCCCTCGTCGATGAACCGCCGTGCCGCCGCTTTGCCGATGCCGCCGGCGCCGCCGGTTATGATCGTTACCTTGTCGTCGAGTCTGCCCATGATGCTGCTCCACGCGTGTTTGCCTGCAGAATATCAGATGCTCGTGCAAGGGGTGTATGATCGATTCGCTGATCGGGGCACGAGTGAATTGGCAAATGAGACGTCGTTGAGACGGTTTATTTTTTTTCGAGCGAAAGAGAGGGACGCCCATGCGTGCACATCTGATTACAGGCGGTTTTCCGCCCGGTTCGACCGCTGGCCACGACATGGACTATGCACGGCTGCGCCTGTTACAGCTTCTGAGCGACGGGGGTGCCATGACCACCGTTGCGAGCGATTTCACCGATGTTGCCAAGTGGCTGCCGGGTTGCCAGCTACTCGTGACGTACGTAGCAGGACCGTTTCCGGCGGACGCAGAGAGCGCCTTCATTGAGCGTTGGCTCGAAGACGGCGGCAAGTGGGTCGCACTGCACGGAACGAGTGGGGGCAAGGCTGCGCGTACTGCGGACGGCAAGGGCCGGAAGATGGTGAAGCTCGCTCACCATCGGGCGCTCGGCGCGTTTTTTCTCAATCATCCGCCACTGCGCCGTTTTAGCGTGTCGGTTGAAGATCGGAGCCATCCGTTGATGGCAGACATGCCCGCCAGTTTCGATGTCATTGATGAACTGTATTTGATCGAGGTCCAGGACCCGTCCGCGAAGGTATTGTTAACAACCGACTTAGCCGAAGACCCGTCACCACCCGGATTTGGCTTCGCCTATGACGAGGACACATCCTTGCTCCCGGACGGCAAGACCCGTGTGCTGGGCTTTGTGCGCGAGGTTGGCAAAGGCGCGGTCGCGTACTGGGCGCTCGGACACTGTCATTCACCAGCGACCAATGCTCAGCCGTTCGTTGATGAGAGTCTGGCGGCGGACGGCAGCACGCCGCCGATCTTCCATGGGGTCTGGGAGAACGACGCGTTTTCCCGGTTGCTGAGCAATTCAATCAGTTGGGCTGACGCCGCCTGACGGCCTGCAAGAGCAGCCTGCAAAGAACGTGAGACTTGTCCTGCGGCATCCGCTGCGCCAGGACCGATCCGATACCAGGAGAGACAATGAAATCAGAACTATGTGACCGCCTTGGCATTGAGTTTCCACTTTTCGCATTTAGTCATTGTCGTGATGTTATCGCCGCGGTCAGCAACGCTGGCGGCTTTGGTGTACTCGGCGCGACCGGGCACACGCCGACGTCGCTCGAAGTTGAGCTCAAATGGCTGGATGAACACACGAACGGCAAACCGTACGGGGTGGACCTGCTGGTTCCCGCAAGTCTCGACAGCAAGGAAGAGGCCGTTGCCGCTGAGGAGATCGAGGCGCGCATTCCCCCGGAGCACAAGCGATACATCGAGAGCATCCTTGCGAACCACAACATCGATACCAAGGGCCTGTGGGATCGGAAGATCTCGGAGAACCACGGTGATTACCTGCGCGAGAAGGGCGCGTCGCCCGTTCTCGATGTCGCGTTCTCGCACCCACAGGTGAAGATGATCGTCAACGCGCTTGGCGTGCCACCAGACTTCATGCGTGAGAAGGCCAAAGCGGCGGGCGCACTGACCGGCGCGCTCGCTGGCGCAAAGGAGCACGCGATCAAGCATGCGGAGGCCGGGGTTGATGTTATTATAGTATCAGGAACCGAGGCGGGCGGCCATTGCGGTGAGGTCTCAACGATGGTCGTGGTGCCCGAGGTGATCGATGCACTCAAGCCGTACGGTGACATCCCGGTACTCGCGGCCGGCGGCATCGTCACGGGCAGACAGATGGCTGCAGCCATGACGATGGGCGCTGCGGGCGCCTGGTGTGGGTCCGTGTGGCTGACGACGGCAGAGGCTGAGACCGCGCCCGCGGTCAAAGAGAAGATGCTGGCGGCGACGTCACGACACACGGTCCGATCCCGATCCCGGACGGGCAAGCCGACCCGGCAGTTGCGGTCCGCGTGGACCGACGCCTGGCACGATGAAAACGCGCCGGACCCACTGCCGATGCCGCTGCAACAGTTGATCAGTGAACCGGCGCTCGGGCGCATCGGTCAGCTTGCCGAAAGTGGTCACGGCGGTGCCAAACAACTGGCAACCTACTTTGTCGGCCAGGGGGTGGGACTCATGAACCAAACGACCTCGTCGCGGCAGGTGGTTTACGACTTCATGGAAGACTTCGCGGCTGCGACAGAGCGGGCTGCGAGCCTGCTGGAGGATTGACGCATGCGTGTCCAGATCACGGACGCGACGCTCGGGGCCGTCGTGCAGGATGTTGATCTTGCTGCTATTGACGACGCGCAATTCGCCGAGATCGAGGCGGAGTGGCATCGTCACGCGGTTCTCGTGTTCCAGGATCAGCATTTGACGGATGAGCAGCACCTTGCCTTCACGCGCCGGTTCGGACGGCTGGAAAAAGGTTTGAAGCGCGGTCCGGCCAGTGCCCGTGTCGGCTACATTACGAATGTGACGAAAGAAGGCGCGATAGCCGATCCCCAGAGTTTGCAGGTTCGCTTCAGCTCGGGGAACAGCGGCTGGCACACCGACAGCTCCTACAAGCGGGTTGGTGCGAAGGCGTCGATTCTCGCGGCACACGAGGTGCCAAGCGTCGGCGGCGAGACCGAGTGGGCTGACATGCGGGCCGCCTACGATGCGCTGGATGAGGCGTCCAAGAGCTGGCTGGCGGAGAGGGTCGCGGTTCATAGCTACGTCTTCAGCCACGCGCCCCACGGCGGCCTTGAGCTATTGAATGAGCGCGAGGTGGCGGATCTGCCCCCGGTTCAGCACGCGGTTGTCCGAACGCATCCGGCGACGGGTCGCAAGAACCTCTTTGTTGGCCGCCATGCCAGCCACATTCTCGGCGAGGACGAGCATGAGAGTCGTGCGCTTCTGCGCCAACTGACAAGCGACGCCTGCCAGCCGCCGCGCATCTGGAAGCACCGTTGGCAGCCGGGAGAGATTGCCCTTTGGGATAACCGCTGCGTTCTGCATCGTGGCCACGCGTTTCCGTCAGATCAGCGGCGGGTCATGGCACGGTCAACGGTTGCGGGCGACGTGGCGGACAACGAGTGGGCGCTCGACGACGAGGTCAGGCGGGGGGTCTGAAGTAACGGTTTGACGGCCTGCGGGCGTACTTATTTAGCGCTCACGACGCCGGACGTATCGTTGCTCTGTATACTCGGGCCCGAAAAACGATAGACGTTTGGAAGCGGGTCTCGTGTTGTCGGGCGGATTCGCGAGGCGCAAGCATTTGCGGCGTCGGTATGGAGGAAACGGAGGTTCCTTCGTTCAAGCGACGTGCCGATCAGACAGCCGACGCGGCTATGCCCAAACTTCGGCGATTAGCTGTTTCAGCTTGTCGATAGCGACCGGCTTGTGCACCAGCGGGATGCCGGAGGCCTGGGCGGCGTTGAGGTGGGCAGATGACGTCTCGCCGGTGATGAGAATGGTTGGCAGCGACGGATGCTGCTGACGCAACGCGTCGATCACGTCCAGACCGGTTTCGCCGGCGAGCGTCCAGTCAACGAGGGCGAGATCGAGGGTGTCGTCAGCGGTGGCCGTGAGTGCAGTCGTTGTGTCCTGCGCTGTTCGCACGGTACAACCGAGACCTTCGAGCATCGCCGTGGTTGCCAGCCGCACCCGCTCTTCGTCATCGACCACAACGATGGTCATTGACCCCTACTCGGGTGCAACGGGCGACGTCTGCGCGGTGAGTGGTCCGACCGCGGTGATCTCCGTCATATGGAGACTGAAAGTACTGCCCTCCTCCGGCGTCGAGTCGAGATTCATTGATATCAAGAAGCGAGATGAGTCGCGCGACGATTGAGAGGCAAAGGCCAAGTCCTTCTCGGCTACCTTCCTGCACCTGATAAAACTCATCGAAAATGTGCTTGCGTTGGTCGTCGTCGATGCCCGGCCCGGTATCTTTGATGCTGATGGATACAACGCCGCCATCCGCCGCAACTGAAACGGACACCTCGCCGTCTTCGGTGTAGCGAATCGCGTTGGCCAGCAGATTCCGAATAACCCGCTGCAGGTGAACCGGGTCGCTCTCCACAAACGGTTGCACGAGAAGATGGGTGTTGAGGACAAGGCCCTTGCTCTCTGCGGTGTTTGCGAACTCTGCTGCGGCCGCGGATACGAGCGGACCCACGTCGACTGGCTGCGTCGTGCATTGCATACCGCCGCTGTCGAGCTTGGACAGGTCCAGCATTTCATCCATGGCGACAGCGATGGAACCGAGGGCCTGGTTGATGTGTTTGGCGATCTCGCTTGCGCGCCCCTCAAGCTTCTGCAGCGTCAACGCCCCGGTGAAGAGCGATAGCGCGTGGATGGGTTGCCTGAGATCGCGTCCAGAAACCGCGTTTTCGCGTGATTGGCGGCCTCGTCGTCGCTGAGTGCCTGCTGCAGCCGGTTGTTGAGTGCGACGTGCTCAAAGCGAATCTCGACCGATTCAACAAACGAGCGCGATGTATCCCCGGCGATGACGATCAGCACGGCACCGAATGCGACAATCGTCAAACTGATGGGAACATTCTCGCGCGTGGGAGGCCATGCCGCCTCGGCGTCCGTCAGCCAGAGCAATGTCAATGGCACGAACACAGGTATGAAGTAGGCAATGTAGACCGCGCGATAGCCGGCGGTTGTTGCAATGGCACCGGTGCAAAGCCCGGCGAGGATCAGCGACTGTGTCGCCTGCTCGAAATCGGTAAGCTCTGGGAAAATCCAGAGTGAGAGTGCGTGAACGGTGCCGCTCAGACCACTCAGCGCAGTCGCGAGCCGCAGGCGTGTTTCAATGGCGAGATCGTCACGTGCTGACAAGTGGTTGAGGCATACCGTCCGCAACAGCAGGGTGAGACCGACCAGCGCACCCCAGGCGACGCAAAGGATCGTCGTGATATGCCCGGCCGCAATCCACGCTTGGACGACGGCGACGAGCAGCACTGGAACGGGCACGCGCTTGGATTGCTTGACCAGAAAGTCGAGCATTTCTTCCTGGGCGTCAGCGTGGGGGCGACAGACATGAGGTGATCGGGCCTGACCGGACGGCGTGATGTGTCCCGCAGTACTTCCTTTCCCTGTGGGTGTGGGGGCGAGTTAGTATGTCAAGTGAAGCGGGGATAAAGCCCCGCCGCGGGGCCCTGACAAGTGGCCACCAGCTCGTACCAAGTCTGATCGAGTCTGTTTCAAGCCGCTTGATCAAGGCCTTGAATCAAGTGAACGACAGAGCATCGTCAGCACCACCGGAGGAATCCATGAACAACGAGATCAAGCGGTCAGTCGCGGACGCGCTAGACACGATTCGCAGTGAGTGCAACGCGCGCAACGGCCAACCAGACCGGGGGAGTTTGCAGGTCATGCAGCAGGCCCTCCAAAAGCTTGCGGCTCGCGGCGATCTTTTTACCCACGAGGCGTTTCCGTTACCCGAGGAAGGCGGTCGTCGCGCCTCGGCGCTTTACCGCCTGTCCGAGGATGAGGACGGTCGCTTTGCACTCTATGTGAATTCAGCGCGCGCGGGGGTCGATTCACCCGCCCACAACCACACGACGTGGGCGATCATCGCCGGCATCCGTGGCTGCGAGGAGAACCGGTTTTACGAGCGAACGGATGATGGCGTGAATGAAACCGGCCGTTTCCCGGTGGAGGCCGGCACGAGCGTTGCGTTTCTGCCGGACGATCTGCATAGCATTCACATTCACGAAGGGGCACCGGTACTGAACTTTCACCTGTACGGACTTGCCCTGGAGCAACTGTCCGAGCGCGTCTTTTTCAAAGCGTCGGCGGGCACCTGGGAGCGCTTTCCGGCGCATGTCGACATACGCGAGGCCCGTTCATGACAGCGTCGGGCTCGTCTGTCAGCGTTGCTCGGTTGCGTGAGATGCTGGGCGATGGCGTTGAACTGGCCTTGATTGATGTGCGCGAACAGGGACTCTTTGGTCGTGAGCATCTGTTCAGGGCGGTTAATATTCCCGCCGGTTGTTTGCCGCTGCGACTTCCGCGTCTGGTGCCGAATGCAGATGTCCGCATGGTCCTGGTCGACGAGGATGGTGAAATGTCCGCCCGGGCGACGGCCGTCACCGCGGCCCTTGGCTACCGCAACGTCGCCATCCTTGAAGGTGGCGCACGCGCGTGGGTGGCGGCGGGCTACGAGTGCTACAGCGGCGTAAACGTGCCGAGCAAGGCATTTGGCGAATTTGTCGAAACGCGATGGCAAACGCCGCATGTCACGGCAGCGGCGCTCGATGACATGATCAGGGCTGGCGAGGATCTTGTGATACTCGACTCCCGGCCGTTCACTGAATTTCACAACATGAGTATCCCCGGAGGCATCTGCACGCCGGGCGCGGAGCTTGTGCGGCGCGTGAAGGCGGTTGTGCCGGACGACACCACGCCCGTCGTCGTTAACTGTGCGGGGCGCACCCGCTCGATCATCGGTGCCCAGAGCCTCATCAACGCCGGTTTGCCGAATCCCGTCATGGCGCTCAAAGATGGCACCATGGGCTGGCATCTTGCCGGACTTGCCCTGGACCACGGTGCGAAAGTCGCAGCACCCGACCCTGCGGCACCGGTCGTTGCCTGGGCGCAAGATGCGGCAGCCCGGGTCCGCCGCCGCTTCGATGTCCCGCTCGTCACCGGGGCAGACATTGATGATCTCAAAGGGGACAAGCGTCGAACGCTCTTTGTGCTGGATGTCCGCACGGCGGATGAATTCGCGGCCGGTCACCTGCCCGGGAGCTTTCATGCGCCCGGCGGGCAATTGGTGCAGGCGACTGATGAATACGTCGGCGTCGCCAATGCGCGACTGGTGCTCGTTGATGACGATGAAGTACGGGCGTCGATGACCGCGTCCTGGTTACTGCAAATGGGTTGGCCGGAGGTCTTGGTCCTCGCTGGCGGCATTGCGGGTGGTGCGACTGAGACAGGGTCCGCGTCGCCACCGCTCGAGATCCCGGCGGCGACCGCAATTGCGCCTGCAGCGCTTTATTGGCGCTATGAAAGCGGGGAAGCGATTGTCATCCTGGACCTCGCCAATAGTCGGGAATATCAAAAAGGTCATATTCCTGGCGCGTGGTGGGGGCTGCGATCACGAATCGATGAGGTAGCTGCGAAACTCGGATCGGCGACCGCGGTCGTTGTGACATCAGAGGACGGGCTGTTGGCACATTTCGGTGCGGCTGACCTCGGTTTGCTCGTCCCTGATCTCGAAATCGCATATCTCGAAGGCGGAACGGACGCGTGGGTTCGGTCAGCTTATCGGCTTGATGCAGGCCTCGGCGAGATGACAACGACTGTCGACGACAACTATCTGAAGCCTTACGAGAACAAAGCGGCCGCGGAAGCGGCGATGCAGGGTTACCTCGATTGGGAAGTCGCACTCATTGCCCAGATGGACCGTGATGGTATCGATTTCTCCCGCTTCATCCCTGAGCG
>CAVOBC010000066.1:0-16642 GCA_963693635.1 Gammaproteobacteria bacterium
CAACAGCGAAGAGCAGATTGCCGAGAATCGACGGAAATGCGAGTTGCGCGATAGACGGTCGTTCAGTCTTCTCGACGGTTGGAGGGTCGTTAGAGTCCTCAGCGGGTAGAGAGTCCTCAGCGGGTAGAGAGCCCTCAGCGGGTAAAGAGCCTTCAGCGGATAAAGAGCCCTTCTTCGAAGGAGAAGGACTATCGGACGAGGAGGTGTTGTTGGAGCGTGAAGCGCCTGGCACGAGGGAGCATCGGGGCGGTGAGCGGGGCGGGACTTTACAGCGAAGGGGCGGAACCCGCAATCGGCTCGCGCTTCCAGATGGCACGCCTGACCCATTGCAGGCCTGGCCCGGTTGCAGGTGTTACATTTGCGTCTTTGCTGGCGTCACTTGGTGGTCGATGGGAACGGGCGTTCTGGTAACGCCATTGGCATTAACCGTAGTACTGACTGACCTTGGTTGGTTGCTTCGGTATTGGCCGTGCGGCTTGGCTGGTTGCGGCCACGCCTACTTTGGCAATGCGGCTTTAGTACTCAACTACTTAAAAAACACTCAACACCTTGATGACAGGAGCGACCAGTGATTGATTTGTATACCTGGGCTACGCCGAACGGACGCAAGGTCTCGATCATGCTTGAAGAGCTTGGGCTTGCCTACTATGTTCGCCCCATCAATATTGGCAAGGACGAACAGTTCGCCGCCGACTTCCTGAAAATCTCGCCCAACAATCGCATTCCCGCAATCGTTGATCAGGACACGGGGACGAGCCTGATGGAATCTGGCGCCATCCTCATGTATCTGGCGCACAAGGTCGGCTCGCTGATGCCGAGTGAGGGCGAGGCGCATTGGCGAACGCTTGAGTGGCTGATGTGGCAAATGGGCGGAGTCGGCCCGATGTTCGGTCAGGTTCATCATTTTGTTCGCTACAATGCCGGCACAAGTGAATACGCGGAGAACCGGTATCTCTCAGAGGCGAAGCGGCTCTATGGCGTGATGGACAAGCAGCTGGGGGCGAGTGAGTTCCTGGTGGGCGACTATTCGGTTGCCGACATCGCTACCTGGCCGTGGGTTTCGCGCTATGAATGGCAGACCGTGGACCTCGATGAGTTCCCCAACGTCAAGCGATGGTATTGTGCTATTGCGGAGCGACCGGCGGTTGCAAAGGGTTATCACGTGCCGATGTTCGTCAATGAGATTCCGATCCCTGGCTGATTTGTTGGCGTGCGGAGCGTGTCTCGCGGTCTATCTTTTCCGTGCTAAATGCGAAAGCGTCTGCTATTGTGCCCCCGATTTGACTCTGCCCACCCCGTTTTGGTTCATTCTGCAAGGGCTTTTTGCCCCTGATCGTTTAAGTCCCAGGTCGTTGGTTGTTCGCACGTTAAGTCTCCGTGCAGTGGCAATGCTGTCACCGTCGGATATTAAGGTAAAAGAAGAGGGATCACGTTAAGTGAACATATACGTAGGCAACTTGCCTTTCTCGGTTGATGATCAGGAACTTCAAGAGATGTTCGGTGAGCATGGTCGGGTAGACAGGGCAACGGTCGTTAGCGATCGTGAAACAGGTCGGTCCAGAGGGTTTGGATTCGTTGAGATGGCAGATGATGGTGAGGCCAACAATGCTATCGAAGCATTGAATGGTGCGCAGATGGGCGGACGCCCATTGACCGTTAACCAGGCGCGTCCTCGTGGAGGCGGTGGTGAAGGTGGCGGTGGCGGTGGCGGTGGCGGTGGCGGTGGCGGACCACGCGGTGGTTCTCGCTACTAGCAGCCAAAGCAATCGTGCTGCGGAGGAGGGTTACTGAATCCGCAGCATCGATATCCAATCGGTATCGTCACTCTGATACCGCGCGATCTTTCCCATGACGGCGTGAGCATGCTCAAGCAAGTTGTCAGGGGCACCGCGTGACTCAAAGTTTACCCTGATTAGCGGTTCAGTCTTTGAATTGCGCAGCGTAAACCGCCAGTCGTCCATGGTGAAGTTGGGTCCGTCGAAGGTGCCGAAAGCCTTTGCCGCCCCTGCATATTCCTGCCGCAAGTATTCAAACGCATCTTCTGCGTCTGTCAGCGCGATGCTGATCTCAGGCGTGCAGCAGATGGCCTGCCGTCGTTCATCAATCAGTTCTGAGAGTGTGTGGTCAGTCTCGCCCAGGAGCGCCACCATTTTTAACCACGCGAACATGCCTGAGTCGCAGTGGAAGAATTCGCTGAAATAATGGTGTGACGAGAGTTCCCCGCCGTATATCGCCTGCGTCTCGCGCATGTGCCTGTTCATGAACGTGTGGCCCGTCTCAGACGGGACCGGTGTCCCCCCAAGCCTCGTGATCACGTCGTACGTGTTGAAACACAATTTGGTGTCGAACACGACCGATCCCCTGCCGCGCGCCCTGAGGGCCTGGTCGGCCAACAGGCCAACAACATAATAGGTCGGTGCCATGACGCCGTCGCTGTCAAAAAAAACGCAGCGGTCGCAGTCGCCATCCCAGGCGACGCCAAGCGAGTAGGTTGCCGTACTCATGAAGTGACGCATCTGCTCGACCAGACGGGGTTGGCTGGGGTCGGCGCCTTCTGGCGGAAGCGGGCCAGGCTCCTGGCGAAACCAATTGATCGGCAGCGCGAACTCGCGCGCGAACTCCCCAGCGAGTGTTGCTGCTGAGCCGTTCAATCCGTTTAGCGCGATGCTGCCTGCGGGGGGCGCGTCGAATCGCAGTTGTTGATGGACAAATCGTGCGTAGTCTGCCGCGAGCTCTCGGGTCGACAGCGTACCCAGTCCGCGGGCGTTCTTGTGACCCTCGCGCATCAGACTCATCACATCTGCCAACCCATCATCAAAGGCAATGGCCTTGCCGTTGCGCAGGACGCACTTGAGGCCGTTATATTGTGGGGGGTTGTGGCTTGCGGTAACGACTATGGCCGCTTCGATATCGTCGGTGGTCGATGCGTAGTAACAGAGTTCGGTGGCGCACAAACCGAGATCGACGACATCGATGCCGGACTCGAGGAAGCCACTGTTTAGTGCGTCTTGCAGCGCCGGACTTGACCCGCGTACATCGCGTCCGGTTGCAACCGGGCCGCGAAGGTTGAAGTGGGTGGCAAACGCGTGGGCAAAGCGGCTGACAAAGCTTTCGTCAATCTCATCGGGATAGATGCCGCGCACATCGCCTAGGCGAAACGCGCCGAAGCGCTCATCCGCCGTCATGGGGCGGCACTAAGCCTTTGACCTTTGGTGGCAGCCCGGTGAGGAAACTGAGGCAGGAGTCGACCCAGGTCGCCAGGTCCTCGTCAGCGTCGATACCCTCGGGACTCACGTAAACCATGCCCTTCATGGCGCGTCCAGTGAAGTCCATCTCTCTGGCGTGGCTGGCCTCAAGACATTCGGCGTATTGATCGGGTCCTACCCTCGCCATCAGCGTGTCGCCGACGATGCCGCAACACATGTGTCCTCGGACCATGAAGCAAAGGCCGCCGAACATTCGTTTCGCAACGAGGTCGTTGGGGGGAGCCAGGCCGAGCTGTTCGAACTGGTCATGCAAGCGTTCAGACAAGCCCTCGTCAAATGCCATTTTCTGCAAGCCTCTTTTTCTGCAAGCGTCTTCTCTGTAGGAAGTGCGAGGTTTGTTTGCAAACCGACTCCCAAGAATTGTCAGGATGACAATTTTGGGACAAGAACTGACTAGTCAGACAGGACACTAGGTGGCCGACGCGTCGAAGATGCTCTGAATTGACGCCGATAGGGCGTTGTCGAAATCAGCGTCCGACTGTTGCTTTGACAGGCCCTCCGTGAGCGCGCGGGAGAAACTCGCGACCATGCCGTTCTGGCGAGCCAGCCGCTGGTTGGATTCATCGCGCGGGTAGCCCCCCGACAGCGCGACCACGCGAAGCGTGTTCTTGTGGGCGATGCAGTCGGCGTACAGGTTGTCGGTGTTTGGCAGGGTCAGTTTGAGCATGACCTCTCTACCTGGTGAGTCGAGTGCACTCATTAGTTCGCGTGCGAGCATCGCCTCTGCCGCGTCCTTGTCCGGACAGTTGATGTCGACCTCGGGCTCGATGATAGGCGTCAGCCCGGCCGCCAGAATCTGCTGGCCGACCGTGAACTGTTGCTCAACGATGGCGCGGATCCCGTCAGTTGACGCTTCCTTGATGACCGACCGCATCTTTGTTGCAAAGACTCCCTTGCCGATCGCGCGTGCGAGCAGTGCGTCAAGGTCCGGCATCGGCTTCATCAACTGCACGCCGTTTTCGGCATCCGCGAGGCCCTTGTCGACCTTCAGAATTGGCACGACGTTCTTCACGTCCCAGAGGTAATCCGGCGTTGTGCGGCCTGTAACCTCTCGGTCCATCGTGTCTTCGAACAGAATTGCGCCAAGAATGCGCTCGCCCGTGAAAACAGGGCTCGTCATGATGCGCGTTCTCATCTCGTGGATGATGTCGAACATTTGCGCGTCCGATGACCAGGCCGATTCGGCAACGCCGTAGAGGCCGAGTGCCTTGGGAGTACTGCCGCCGCTCTGATCGAGCGCGGCGATGAACCCGGGCGCACTGCCCATCTTGATTCGTTGCTGTTCGGTGTTGCTCACGCGATATCTCCTTCGACATATGACTTGGCCGAGTATAGGCGTCCTCGGTGCAAAAGGTTTAGTCGACAACGCCGTTGGACGGAGATGACATGATGGAGGAAAGGTGGTTTAGTCCGGATGAAATTCAACGTTGCGGAGTGATCTCGCGCCCGGCTCATTTTGCCTGCGGTCGCCGGCGTCACGAAGCGATGCGTGCGTGGCGGAGATCGCAATTGCCAGAGGATGCATCATGAATAGTGCGGAGAAGCTGCGGGCGCAACTCAGTCATCCCGTCATCGACGCCGACGGTCATTGGCTTGAATATGGGCCCGTCGTCGCTGACGCCATGCGCAAGATTGGCGGTGACGTCGCGATCAGAGCCATGGGAGCCAATGGCGGGCGCGTCGGTGGCAGTCTCAGCATGACGCCTGCCGAACGGCGCCGTGCAAATGTAGCCCAGGAAGCCTTCTGGGGCGCGCCGACCCGAAACACTCGAGACCGCGCGACCGCGATGTTGCCGCGACTCCTCTATGAGCGGCTGGACGAGTTCGGCATCGATTTTTCGATCATGTTCCCAACGATGGGCCTTGGCCTGCCAAGGGTCGCTGACGATGAGGCTCGCATTGCCGCGTGTCACGCGTTCAATCAGTACCAGATGGATCTGTTCGACCCGTTCGCGGACAGGATGACGCCGGCTGCGGTCATCCCGATGCATACGCCCGAAGAAGCGCTGGCGGAACTGGATCACGCGGTCGGTGATCTCGGCTTTAAGGTCGTGATGCTAAATAGCATGATGGAGCGACCGGTCGCGCAGATTGCGGAAGAACGGCCCGAGGCGGCTGACCTCGCCAGCTGGTTTGATACCCTGGGCATCGACAGCGCGTACGACTACGACCCCGTCTGGGCGAAGTGTCGGGAGCTGAAAGTGTCGCCCACCTTCCACCGCGGCTCCCGCGGTCGTGCATTCCGAATGTCGCCCACGAATTTTTGTTACAACCACATCGGCCACTTTGCGGCAGCGTCCGAGGCGGTATGCAAGTCGCTCTTCTTCGATGGTGTGACGCGGCGCTTTCCGGACATGAATTTCGGCTTCCTTGAGGGCGGTGTTGCCTTCGCGGCTCTCCTTTACGCCGACCTGATCGGCCACTGGGAGATAAGAAATGGGGAGGCCCTTGGCGACACGGATCCCGGAAACCTCGACACCGGCTTGCTGCTTGAACTCGCGGAGAAATACGGTGGCCCGGAGGTAGCCGAAGCCATGCGGGCGGGTCGCGGCATCAGTACCCGGAATGATGCTGCTACGACCGGCGGCATCGCGAACCTTGATGACTATCACCGGTGTGAGATCGTTGAGGCGTCTGATTTCAAGACCCTGTTCGCGGATCGATTTTACTTTGGCTGTGAGGCGGATGACGCGACCAATGCGTACGCTTTTGACACCAGGAACAACCCGTTTGGTGCTGAACTCAATGCCATGTTCGGATCGGACATTGGTCACTTTGACGTCAAAGACATGGCCGGTGTGCTGCCGGAGGCGTATGAACTGGTGGAAGACGAGCGCATTGAGCTGGCGGCATTCGAACGTTTTGTGTTCGCCAATCCGGCCCGATTCTGGGGCGAGGCCAATCCAGCTTTCTTTGCCGGGACCCCCGTTGCGGATGCCGTGAGCGAACTGTTGGCACCTGACCCTCGCCGCAGATGAAGCAGTCACAAGTGGCCTGACACAGATTACGATTATCAATTGCAACAAGACGACAAGGAGATACCAAGCGCATGATCATGCAAAACACGTTTCGGGAAAAACTCGACGCTGGCAAGGCGACCGTGGGAACCCATTTCCTCTTCGCAGATCCCGACATCCCCGAACTGATTGGTGACACCGGCGTATTTGACTATGCCGAGTTCGTCGCCGAGTACTCAACGTTCGACATGAGCCTGCTCTATCATCTCGCGCGGGCGGGTCAATGCGGCAACCTGCCGCTGATGATCAAGCTTGATCAGGAAAGCCAGGGCTTTTGGGCCCAGGCCGCGCTCGGGGCAGGGTTCAAATCAGTGCTCTTCACCGACATTCGAACGGCCGCAGACGTGGACATAGCGCATCGTCAGATAGCCCCCGACACGCCCGAGGGCGGTGGCCATATGGGCGTCAAGTTGCGACGTCCGGCGCTGACTAGCTATGACATCGCGGGTTATCGCACTGATCTCGAGTCGATCGTGTTCACGATCATGATCGAGAAGAACGTGACGCTTGAGAACATCGACTCGGTGCTTGAGCGGGCGCGCGAAAAAGGCGTGCACATGACCCAATGGGGACCGGCGGACTTCAGCTTCTCGCGCGGCGAACCCGGGCTTCAGGGTAGCAGCGAGATTCGCAAGTACGAGGAGGCGGTCATTGCCAAATCGATCGAATATGGCGTGCCGCCCCGCATCGAGATTAGTGCGGTGGAGCAGGCGAAGCGGTACATCGACCTCGGTGTGCGCCATTTCTGCATCGGCTGGGACCGCTTTGTGCTGCGCACGGAACTCGGCAAGCTTGGCGAGGGCATGGCCAAGCTGGTTGAAAATATCTAATCGCGGTTGCTGGCGAGCTAAGAAACGGGGGCAGATGCTCCCGTTTCTCGTTGTAGGCACCCTCTTTTCTGTTTAGGTACCCTAACCCCTGTCAGGGCGCGATTCTGGCGACGCCGTCCCCCGCCAGGGCGTCAATCTCGCCGTGGGTGAGCCCGGCTTCTGTGAGGATCTCGGCTGTGTGTCGGCCGAGCACCGGTGAAGCGGTGGTGATCGCGAGCGGTGAATCCGAGAACTTGACGGGCGGCGCCACCACCGTCATGCCCCCCAGTGTCTCGTGCTCAAGACGCACCAGGTACTCATTTTCCCAGGCTTGCGGGTGATCGAGAATCTCGTCTTTCAGATGTATCGTACCGGCGGGGACGCCAGCCTGCGCGAATAACCCAAGCCAGTGTTCGGTCGTTTTTTTGCGGAATGCGGCGGCGCTCTCCGCGCGCATGGCACGCGCGTGTGCAGCGATGTCCGCCGGTTGGTAGCTGTCATCCTCAAGCGCTGGGTCGCCCACACCAAGGGCCTTCGCGGCGCGCTGCTGTAACGCGCGACCACCGGCGGCGAGCGCGATCATGCCGTCCCGGGTTGGGAAAAAGCCGTAGTACGGCGGTTCAATCGCGGGTTTCAGCGTGTCCCGGTGGGCGATGACATCGCCGAGGGTCGCTCCGCGCGAAAAAGCGTCCTTGAGATAGCTGACAAAGTCGTCGCGCCAGCCGTCGGCAGCATCGACGTGATTGATCGAATTGTTCTGGATGACGAGGGCCGCTTGCAAGAGAGAGACGTCGAGTGACTGGCCCTTGCCGGTTCGTTCCCGGTGAAAGAGGGCGGTCGCGATGCCCCAGGCCATCAGCATGGCGGCGGTGTAGTCGATGATTGGGTCGCCAAACGGCACCGGTGAGCCGTCGTGAATGGGTGCGAGGCCCGTCAAACCCTGTAGAAGAAGATCCATGCCAGGCTGCCTGGAGAGTGGCCCGCGCGGGCCGAATGCACTGTTCTCCGCGTAGATGAGACGGGAATTCGTGGCGCGCAGGGTCTTGTCGTCGATGCCGAGTTCCGCAGCCTGGCCAGGCCTGAAGTTGCTGATGATGACGTCGGCTGACCCGGCCAGCTTCCGGATAATCGCCTGTACGCGCGGGTCCGAGATCTTTACCGCGGCGCTGCGTTTGCCGCGGTTCTTGTTGAGAAACTGGCGCGCCTCGGTGTCACCGAGACGCGTGCCGTTGCGCCGGGCATCATCGCCCGACAGGGGCTCAATCTTGATGACATCGGCGCCGCCGTCAGCGAGCAGTTGACCGCAGTAGGGCACCGCGATGAAGCGTCCGAGTTCGATGACTCGGATTCCGGCGTATGGCCCGGGCATAGGGTTCCTCAAGTAGCCGTCATGGGATCATTACAATACACTGCGAAGCCCCTACGGCATTTCAGAGCACAGTCCAACTCCCATGAGCGAACGACCCGACAACGCAGAAGAAGAAGCAGTAGACAGCGACATTCAAGACTTGCGTGAGCGGTTTCTGGACCTCGAGTTCGACCGTACCGGTTTCGTCATCGAGGCGGCACAGACCGCCAACGTGGCAAAAGCATACGGTGAGACGCGTCCCGAGTTCACGGACGTGTCCCATGCGGACTTCCAGGTTTGTTTGCCGATTCTGGCGAGCCTCGCGTCGGCGCGCCAGTTGCCGATCGACTTTCCTGCGCTCGGTGGCATATCGATGGATGGCGGCAAAGCCGTGCACAGCAATGCGCCAGTCCGACCCGATGTGCAGTTGACGGGACGTACGCGTCTGCACGACATCTACACCAAGAGTGGACGCTCTGGGCGCATGATCTTTCTGGTCTCGCGGATGGAGTTGTTCGATGAGGACGGGAATCACCTGGCGAGTACCGACTCACGCCAGGTTGTGAGGGAAAAATCATGACCGTACAGTATCTGGGTGATGTGGAGTTCGGTGAGGATTTGCCGGAGTTGGTACCTGACACGAGTCTGAACGCGGCCCGCAGTTTTGCCGAGGCGGCGGGCTATTCCGGTGGTGGCCGGTTCGAAGATCACGACAAGGCGCGTGCCCAGGGCCTGCCGGGTGCACTCCTGCCAGGCATCATGGGCATGGGATTACTGTCGAAGATGATCCACGAATGGGCGCCGCAGTGCCGCATCATCAATATCGACACGGTGTTTCGTGCGCCTGTGCTCGCAGACCACGCTCATGTGGTGACGGCGGTCGTCACTGACATCGATGAGGACACGTCCCAGGTTGTCCTTGATCTCAACATCAAGAACGCGAAGGACGAGACGCGCGTGTTCGGCACCGCAACCGTTGAGATTCCGGCCGCGTAACGCGGCCAGCTTCGATCCATCCGCATCCTCCTGCTCAGGTTCTGCGGCTCCGGCTTGTATGCACTTGTATGCACTTTGTGCACGAAGGGTTTGCTATCAGGCACACAGGCAAAGGGCTTGATCGGGGCCCTTGTGCGACTTGATAGAGGCGCGCATGCAGGAACGCTCTTGCAACAAGTTTCGTGCAACAAGCTGCTGGCAATGAGGGTCTGGTAAAGGGGGTTGCCCACGTTCGCTGGAGAAGGCTCGGTGGCTGGGGGTGAATTTGACACGCATGCAGGGATGATGCAGCGCTCATGACGACGATGGAAACAGGTGTCTGGCCGACCGTGGTTTTCATGATCTCGGTCGACGTTGTTGTGATTGGCGGGTTGCTGATTGCGGCACTGGTGGCCCACCGAGCCGGCCGGACGGTTGGTACGTAGGGGGCTGGTCGTTCCCTCGCCTGGATCGTGTCCGGCATCACCATCTTGTCGCTCACCTACGTTTACGATCTGATCTTGATGTTGGCTCCCGGTGCGTTTGGCGGCAGAGAGGGCGCGATGGCTGAGATGAGCCGACTACATCTCAACTATAACTGGTACATCAATCTCGCCAGAATTCCTGTTCTCGTGGTCGGTTTTTGACTCTTGATGAGAGAACTGCTTCTGGGGCGAGAGGACCTTCGCCGTTCCCAGGACCGGGCCGCCTCGGCCGAGATGCATCTGATGAAGGCGGTGCAGGGCGGCGCCCAGATTTTTGTGCTGTACGGGCCCGATGACCGTCTCGTTATGTACAACCATGCCTATCGCGAGGCCAACGACAAGGTCATGGCGTCGATCGCGCTCGGCAGCTTGTGGGAGGACAACATTCGTATGGCCGTGGACGCCGGCATGGTTGAGGACGCGATAGGTCGCGAACAAGACTGGTTGCGCGAGCGACTTGCGCGACACCGCAACCCGTCGGGGGCGTTTCAGGAGAATCTCGCCGATGGCCGCAAACTGCTGGTACAGGAAGAGCGCCTGAAGGATGGCTCGACGATAACGACCACCGTCGATATCACTGAGCCGATGGAATCCGAGGAGCATTTCCGTCGCGCATTCGAGCAAATCGCCGTCGGCTGTCTTGTCGCGCCGACCGACGGGACGATCGAGATGTTCAACTCGGCAGCGCAACGGATGTTCGGCTACGCACCAGAAGAGATCCTCGGACGCAGCGTCGCGACACTGTTGCCCGAAGCTGCTGACGAGCAACATTTGGGTGAATTCGAGCGATTTGTCGCCTCCGGTGAGGAGATTCCTGGTGTAGACCGGGAACTGAGTGGTGTGCGCAAAGACGGTCAGGCCTTTCCGGTCAACGTTGGCATGGGGACGATGGACATCGCAGGCCGACGCAGGTTTGTCGCGTCTCTTGTGTCTGTCCGAGATGCAAGCGTTGCAGGTGCAGCTTCAGGTGGCCCAGAGCGTATGGAGTCAATCGGACATCTGACAGGGGGCCTCGCGCACGACTTTAATAACCTCATGACTACGATCGTTGGCAGTGCCGAGATTCTATCCTCACGGCTCGAGGGGGGTGACGCGTCCATGCGGTTTTTGAGTGCGATTACGGACGCGGTCGAACGGGGTTCGTCGCTCACCCGTCGCATGCTGGCGTTTGCGCGCCGCCAGGACCTTAAACCCGAGGCTGTCGACGTTGCGGGGTTGATTAACGGATTGCATGCGCTGTTGCGGCGCACGCTTGGCGAAAACCTGGAGCTTCGTGTCGTGGTCGATATTGATCTCTGGCCAGTGTTGCTCGATCGCGGTGAGTTTGAGAATGCGCTCATCAATATTGCGGTAAATGCCAGGGATGCAATGGCCGGTAGTGGTGTGTTGTCGGTGTGCGCGTTCAATGAGCACCGGGAGGCGAGCCATGGCGACGGGCGGGTCCCGTTGGGGGATTACGTCACCATCACCGCGAAAGACAATGGCAGCGGTATATCGGAGGCGATTGTTGAGTATGTGTTCGAGCCCTTCTTCAGTACCAAGGACACCGGGCGCGGGAGTGGCCTTGGCTTGTCGATGGTGTACGGGTTCGTCAAGCAATCGGGTGGATTTGTCACGATAGACAGTTCTGGAAGAGGGCACCCAGGTTTCGATGTACTTTCCGCGGACCGGGGAAGCGCCAGCCGTGCCCGCGCCTTCTGTCGCCCCGTCAGCTGAACTGCCGTTCGGACATGAGCGCGTCCTGGTTGTTGAGGATGAAGACGAGGTTCGGGAGGTACCCGTCGAGATACTTCGGCAGCAAGGTTATGAAGTCGAGGAAGCCGCGGACAGTCCTGCCGCGATCAACGCGCTCGACGCGAGGCACTTTGATATCCTCTTTACCAACATCGTGCTGCTCGGCGGAATCGATGGACTGGAGATATCGAGGCGCGCGCTGGAACTTCAGCCCAATATCAAAATACTGTATACGACAGGGTCTGCCGATAACGCCCAGCGAGATCAACTGCCCGGTGCGCAGCTGTTGGAAAAACCCTATCGGCGCCGGGCTCTCCTCAATCGGGTCCGCGAGGCCCTCGACGACTGAGGTTGGTTTCCTGCCGTGCTTAAGAGGTGGTCAGGCCTGACGCCACCAGGCAACCCCGTCCTCGTCTTCGTCGACGGTGAGCATACGACGCTCAAGGGCGCAATGTAGATGTGCAATGGCCTCGCCCGTCGCTGGAAAGTAACTCATGTCAGTTATCTTGCTCTTGAAGAGGGCAGGAAAGACGTCAACCGCACGTTTTGGTTCCTTGCACAGCTCGTACAACTTCTCAATGGCAACTTCATGCCAGTCGACGAGCGCGGTAAGGCGTTCGTGCACGCCTTTGTACAGGCTCTCGTGGGCGGGCAGGACGAGCAGATCCGGCGGCAGGTGTTGGCGAAAGCGGTCGCAGGACGACAACCAGTCCTGCAGGGGATTGGCGAACGGCTCTGAGGGCTGCACGCTGACGTTGGGCGTAATCTTGGGCAGTATCTGATCGCCGGCGATGATCACTTTCAGTTCCGGGCAATAGAGGCAGACGTGCTCGGGTGCGTGGCCATGTCCGATGATCGCACGCCACTCCCGGCCCCCGATGTCCAGGTACTGACCGTCGATGATCCGGCGATAGCCGGCTGGCAGTGGCACCATGCTGCGACCGAAGGCGCCAAATCGTTCTCGGTAGCTGTCTAAACGGTCCTCAGTGAAGCCTGCGCGGCGGTAGAATCGAATCGCGTCTTCCGGCACGTCGGCCGGACCGTCCTGTGACATTGCTTTACACATGTAGAAGTCGCTTCGGCTCATCCAGAGCTCGCAATTCCACTTTTCGGTGATCCAGCCCACGTTGCCTGTGTGATCCGTGTGCAGATGAGTCGCGACCACCCGGGTGACCGGGTTGCCGTCCAGATGTTTGTCGAAGATAGTTTGCCAGTGAGCCTTCACGCTGTCGTTTGAAATGCCGGTGTCAACGATGGTCCACCCGTCGTAGTCACGCAGCAACCAGACGTTGATGTGGTTCAGGCGTCCCATCATGGGCATGCGGATCCAGAAGACGCCGTCCGCCACCTCGGTCACCTCGCCTGGCGCGGGAACCTGATCTTCAAACTGATAATTGAGCGGATCGAATCCGCGTTTGGACATGTTATCCAACGACTTCTCCTTCGCGCGCCTGCGTTGAGCGCATTTGTCTCGCTGCTATCCGAGGTGATGATGCTTTAAAACGACTCTGGTTGATTTGGGCCTTTTCGAAATCCAAAATAGCGAACGGGGCGGATACAGCCTGCCGCAGGTCGCAGATTCCGGCAGCTGGAATTGTAACCGCGCGGGACGACCCGGCATAGCAACCGGCGGCGGGCTTGGCGAAAGCTATTCATGGGCTTGATCGTCGGACGATGCTTGCCGCGACTCGCGCGTCAACGTGACGAGTTGTGACTTCGGGGTGTCAACCCAGAGATCAATCCACCAATCCCGCCAGCCATAGCGGCTGCACAGCATGAAACGAATGCGGGCGTGGTCGCAAAGCTGTCGCTGAGGTGAAACTGCCAGTCACCCGCGACGGACGCCTCGCCGGCAACCGTGATGACAGCAGTGGCCGGCAGATCCTGCACCGAGCCGTTGTCCGGATGCCCCGCTTCGAGCTGGAGAGAGTCGCCATCGGCGAAGTATCAGACGGTCGTCTCTCGCGATTCACCGCTGGGAGTCAGTGTTGTGACTGTGATGGTGTCCCCTGACTCGAGGGCAATGCCGGTCACGAACATGCTGAGGCATGCAACGACAATGACTGAAGCAACACTCAGTTGGACCCTGCGCACCGGCGTCATAAGCTTGCCTCCGTATTGCACACAGGGTCCGTCCTGACCGCGCCAGGATCGGAGGCGCCGCGGGCGGACGCTGGGCTTATAGACGAGTGTCCTTGGACCACTTCTTTTTCCCGTCTTTGGCGTTCTTGTAGCGTTTTGAATCACGACGTTTCTCGCGCCGATTTTCGGCCAGGGTCCGGGTGTTTCGCGCCTCTTCCTCCGCCAGCTTCCGATAATTTGAATAGCGCCGAGAATCCAGCGATTCGTCCGCGATCGCCGCCTGTATAGCGCAACCCGGTTCGTGCTGGTGCGCACAGTCCGAAAAGCGGCAGGTCAGCATTAAGGCCTCGATGTCCTCAAACATGTCCCTGATGGAGGGCGCGCTATTGGCCATCCCGAGTTCGCGCATGCCCGGACTGTCGAGGATCAGGGTGCCTCCTGCAAGAAGGTGCAAAGAGCGGTGAGTCGTCGTGTGTCGTCCCGCGTTGTCGTCTTCCCGGATTCCGCCGGTGAGTTGCACCTCGTGACCTGCCAGGCAGTTGAGCAAGGTCGACTTGCCAACGCCGGATGAGCCAACCATCGCGATCGTCTCCTGGGGGCGCAGCCACGCGCGCACGCCTTCTGCGGACGCCGGGTCGAGCGCATTGACGGTTTCGATTGGAAGTTCCGGGTCGATTTTTCGGGCGCGTTCAACAAACGCGTCGGGCTGGTCGCTGAGGTCGCTCTTGGTGAGGATGAGAACGGCGGGAATTCTGGACGCGCGGGCAAGCGCAAGATAGCGTTCTATACGCGACTCATTGAACTCGTCATTGCAGGAGGTGACGAGAAACAGCGTATTGATATTGGCCGCGATCGCCTGTTCCTGGGTCTCCTGGCCGGCGCCGAGACGTGTGAGCAACGTTGAGCGACGCAACAGGGCGTAGATCTTCTCGCGGGTGGGGTCGAGCAGCACCCAGTCGCCGACGGTTGGCCGTTCACGCTGGGCGAGACGGTACCAGTGCCGCCCGAGGACCGCGCGGCACTCCGTTGCCCCATCGTGGGCGATGATCCGGTCGCGGTGGATGGCGATCACCCGTGCCGGTATCGACGCCGGACCGCCCGGATCGTCGGCATCGGTTCGTTCGGCTTCGCGTGCGGGCTGCCAGCCGAGATCGGTCAGTGAGCGGATTGCCACCGCCCCGCTGTCTTGGCCATCTTCGTCGTCTTTGCTATCGTTTTGATCTTTCATCGTCATCACTGGTCTCCATCCGGCGCGCGTGGTGCTTGCGCAGGATCAGAAGGAAAGAAGGTGAAGACGCGGACTGTAGCGACTGGAACCGATGACACTTAACGGGTCACCGAGGTCGGTGTTGACTGCCCGGGTTCGGTCTCAGTAATTCGTAAGTCGGGCGGAGGCCAGGTGTCAATCTGCCGGGGGAGTGACCAGCACGGGGCCAAACTTAACCAACGAGAGAGCTAGTCCGCATCCTGGATTGATTACATTCATGTTCAGTCTCCTCTCGATAAGGGTTGGCTTAGTGGATGATTTGTGCGCTTGAGTCTCTTGCCGGCGGACGATTGCGACAGCGATCTGATGTGATTCGTGCTTCACGCAGGCACCATGTTACCCCGAACGCTCAGTCATTCAATCAGTGTTTCTCGAGGTCTTCTGCCAGCATCGCGTCGACATGATCGATGATCGATGATCGTTGCGTCGTACTCGTCTCTGATCACGCCCCACATCTCGCGGTTGAGCGGTTTGGTGAGCCACGCGCTGAGTGCGGCGCGGGACGATGCGACCACATAGTCCGGAGCGGACTCGATGTTGAGGTGACCGGTGAGCTTCAGCATGCGCTTGCGAAAATAGTCCCGGTAGAGGTACCGGTCCATATCCGATAGCTCGTCGCCCCGCGCGATGTGATCGTCCAGACTGGCGAATGCTGTTTCCTGTCTCAGGGAGTCGATGAGATCGGTGTCGTCCATTAATAGCCGCGTGTCGGACAGGAGGTTCCAGCGGCGCCGCAGATCCGAGAAAGGCGACTTGCTCTCCTGATTCGACGTCGCGGTATGCCCGCGTTGCCGTCTCCGCAACGGATTTTCATCGAGAAGCGTCTCAAGCAGGTCAAACAGCGTGTGGCGGGCGTAGTCCTGGTTACTGAAGCGGTCCAGATGGGTTCCGCTTTGTTCGAACGCGACGCTGGTGCGAAGTTCGCGCACGTTGGAAATGATGTCACGGTGCCTTATGGGTGCCGGCACTCCGCCGTCATACGGCAGCTTTCCGGTCAACATTTCAAACAGCAGGAGTCCGATACTGTAGTAACTGCAGAAGGGGTCTAACGGTGCCCCGGCAAGCTGTTCAGGACTCGCATAGCGGGTGTCGTCGTCCGACGACGCGCGGCCGGTCGCTGACGTGTTCAAGCCTGGAAAGGCCAGGTAGATCTGGCCATTGTCGCGAAAGATCAGGTTCTTTGGTGAGAAGAGATCGAGGCTCACGTTGTGCTCCGCAAGCACCTCAATGATGTGCGCCAATTCATCGGCGATGCGCAGGGCGTGAAAAACCGAGAGGCCGCTCTTGGACGCGCTCAATTCTTCCTCGAGGGTGCGGCGCCCGCCTACTTCTGTTGCGACGTACGTCTGCGTGCGCCATTCGCCGATGCCATGGATGGACTGGAAATGTGGGCTTTCGATGTTCGCGCACAGGCGGGCTTCATCCAGCAAGCGGGTTCGCTGGGCCGAGTGTTGCGACTCGGCTGACGTGAGAATCAGTTGGACTGAACGCGCGAGCGAAAGTTGCTCGGCGGCGACCCGGGTAATCTGACCGGCGTGCCAAAGGATCTCGCGGACACGATAGTCGCCGATTGTCGAGATGCCCTGGGGCATTAGATGGGAAATGCTCTCTGACAACTTACGTTCGTAGTCTTCGCGTGCGTAGGCTGCCTTGGCGAGC
>CAVOBC010000067.1:0-16535 GCA_963693635.1 Gammaproteobacteria bacterium
CCGTGCAGCAGATAAAGCGGTGGCGCGTCGGCCCGCACAAAGTTCACCGGTTGCGACTGCGGGTACTCCGCCACTGGCGCAAAGATCTGCCAGTGGCTGTCCTCGGTAAAAGGGTAGAAATCGTAAGGCCCCGCCAGCCCCACAAAGCCAAGAATACGATGTCGGTCGGGAATCTCGTGTGCGACGTTCAATGCAACAAGCGCGGCAAGCTGCGCGCCCGCCGAGTGACCCATCAGAATGACCGGGCGATCTGCGCTCCTCGTCATCACCAGCCGCACGGCAGCAACTGTATCGGCAAGGATCTCGGAAAATCCAACGGCTGGAAACAACCGGTAATCCGGCACCACGACATCAACCCCCTGGGTCATCAGCGTGTCGGCGACAAAACGATAATCCTGGCGACGTCCGCTCTGCCAGTTGCCGCCGTAAAAGAAGATGACCACCGGCCGGTCCGTCGGCGCGGACTCGGCCGGGCGGTACCAATCGAGCTGTTGTCTCGCGTCCTCGCCAAAAGCGATGGTCTCGACCTGCGAGCGCACTGAACGCGCAATCAGGTTGATGAGCGCGAGCCCGACGTTCTGCCACCAGTGGGCACGCCGGCCGGTTGGTTCAGTCATCGTCAACGGAACCCGTTAACCGCCCTTTGGCCGCGACAATACGTTCTTCAAGCGACGCAATCGTGGGCGGTGTCGCTCCGCCCGCTTGCAGATAGGGACGCTTGAGGTAGCTATAGGCATCCGACCGGGTATGGGCACGTGTGTCGTGACCCAATCGCCGCTCACGCTCCCTTCTGAGCCCCGCGACGTCGATGGGTGCGACAACGACTTTCTCGCCCGGACCGGGGTCAGCCTGGGCCAGAATGCGCCCGTCATAGTCAACGACCATGCTGCCCCCCGGCCAGCTAAATGGCGGGTAATTCGCCATCGCGGCGCCCTGATTCGCCGCCACCACGTAGACCATGTTTTCCAGCGCGCGCGTACGGTTGATGAGGGTCCACCAGTCCATGGGCGGGCTCGCGCCCCAGGGGTCCATGTACGCAGAGATTCGCACCATCACTTCTGCGCCGCGGAACGCGAGTTCGCGAATCGTCTCCGGAAATAGCCAGTCGTAGCACGTGGCCACCGCGATCTTGCCAATCTCGGTGTCGGCAACGGGAAAGAGTTCTTCCTTATAATCCGGCAGGTCGGCCGGACTTGTGTGCACCTCCCACGGAATCCAGGTGTTCACCTTGCGGTACTTCAGCAGCGTGCCGGTCGGTCCGATCAGCAGCGTTGTGTTAAAAACGTGGCCCGGATAGGCGTCGTCCGACTCAAGAAACGACCCGGTCTGGATGTAACATCCCAGGCGCCGCGCAAGGTCGTGGTAGCGGTCGGTATGCTCGTTCGGAATGGGCACCGCGAGGTGGGCAAGCAGGTCCGCGACGTCGTTGAACGCGGGGATGCTATGGGCAAACTCGGGGAAGGCGAGCAGCTTGACATCAAAGACCGGCGCGTACCCGGTCACGGTCTGTTCAATGATTTCACACATGCGATCGACCCGGTCGCCGATCTCGTCACGATGGGCCGCAGCCGGAAAGTCGGTCTGACACGCCGCCGCGTAGTACGCTTCCGTCACATCAGAATCCTTTGCCGTGGGTACAAAGGTGCGAATTCTAGCAGCAGGCGACCCGGACACCGCACGCACTGACCCGCCCGAACGGCTCGCTATCGTGCAGCCACCATTCAGCGAAGCTCCTCACTGCCTCTACTCGTGATCTACCGGAACGCATGGGATAAGGTTTCATGCCGTCAGCTCGCAAACCTCCCGGGTCATTCTCACAATGAAAGCATCAAAGGTGTGGTTAGCCCCGCTCGCCGCTATCGCATTCGCCCTGCTCGCCGCCGGTGGCACCGGATGGTTCTTCTACTGTCCGTGTGACCGGACGGCGGGTGGCTGGTTGCTGGGCAATGAGGCACCGGAGCCAATCAAAGACTGGTCTTTTGCCAACAAAGCGGGCCTCTGCCAGATACAGGTCGCGGGCGTGCTGCCGCACTCGGTCAACCTCAACTGCATGGCCGCGGATGGCGAACTCTTCCTCAGTTGCGCGAGATGCGATGGCAAAACCTGGTCCACCCACGCAATCGCTGACCCCGACGCACGCATCCGCATTGCTGGCACCCTCTATCCCGTGACCCTCGCCCGCGTCACCAACAATGAAGATCTGGACCGCGCCTGGCTCGCCCGGGCGACCAAACTTGGCCGACAGGTTCGTCCCCGGCAAGAAGGCTGGTGGTCGTTCCGAGTGGCTTCAAGGTGAAGCCTGAATATGCATTCATCGAGCGTATCGTTGGAGACAACGACCCAGACAGTTTTCGTGATTACATCGCGAAGGCGATTGCAGAGGTGGACGACGCAAGACCGACCGCTAAGTCCAAGGCTTGGAAACGAGGCAAGACCGTGACGGCCAACATTGACGTCCGACCCTTCAACGCGTCGGAATGGCAGGCATACCGTGACACGTGACTCGCCGCACTAGCCGACGCGCCGGACGTGTTTGGCTCGACTTACGGCGACGCGAGCCAACTAACTGATAGAGACTGGACTGCCCGACTCACCAGGGCAGATCACCGGGACTGCCCGCTATCCGCCCGCATCGACGGGTCCGTCGTCGGCATGGCCTGGGTCAGGCTGGAATCGAGCGCGACCGAGGCACACCTCTTTCAGATGTGGGTCGCCCCTGCGCATCGGCGTTCCGGCGCCGCGATGGCGATGCTGGCAAGCGCCATCGAATGGGCCCGCGAGCGCGGGGCGACGGCACTTATCCTCAGCGTCACGGCAGGCAACTCACCCGCTGGCAGATTGTATGGGGCGGCCGGATTCCAGCGCACCGGCGCGACGGAGCCTCTGCGAGAGGGCTCAGCACTGATCGTCGAAGAAATGCGTCTCGTACTCCACTGACCGCCAGACGAATCCGGGTTGAGAGACGCTCGGTGCATACTTGGGTCCACGCTCTCCATATTGTTGTGAATTCACGGCCTGGATACGCCGCCGGCAACGTAAGCAGGCCCGGTTCGAGTCAGGAAGATCGCGGATCCGTGGCATACTTCGCACGATCGCCGCAGGCGCTGAACAACAAGCCCGCTGCGCTCACCTGACGTTACGACATCTTTTTCAAATCACCCGATGACAGCCGGCAAATATCGAGCAACATGAACCAGACTCCCCCTATCTCCCGCCTATGGTGCTTGCTGTTGCCGCTTTTCCTTACCGGTTGCGGAGGCGAGTCTGGCGGCGGCGAACAGAACCCGCCGGTGGAAGCCACCATCGCGGCGGAGCACATTGCACAGAACGACCTCGGGGTCGCCCAGATGGGCCAGTACGCATACGCAACGGCGCACGACACCTTCGCGACACTCATCGCCCAGACGCCGGATTGGCATGAGGCACGCGTCAATCACGCCATCGCGACACTCAACCGCCAGGAAGAGGGCGACGAGCGGGTGGCCCTCGAACTGGTGGCGGCAATCTTGCAGGAAGACCCGACCCAGATCCGGGCGAATTATGTCGCGGGCATTGTGCATCTCTATGTCGGCGAACCCGAACTCGCAGTGACTTTCTTCCGGGCTGTGGTCGACGCTGACCCGGGCGATGCGTACGCCAACTATTGGCTCGGCCAGGCCCTGACGCAGACCGGCGACTTCGCCTCGGCGTCCCGCTACTTTGACGCGACGATCGCGGTGGACCCCTACCTGCGCAGCGCCTATTGGGCCGGCGCGCAGGCGGCGCGGCGGACCGCAAACGACGAACACGCCAAATCCCTGCTCGCGGGCTACCAACGATTCGCGACAAACCCCGCCGCCCGTGTCGCAGGCTTCTCGTACCGCAAGATGGGCCCGAAGGCAGATGCCCGGGCCGTGAATCCCACAGCACGGACGCCCCTCGCGCGCCCGGCCGGTGAATTGTTCGCGGCTGCACAAACGTTCGCGACCGGCCCGTGGTCGACCGCCAGCCTGACGACCGCCGACATCAACGGCGACGGCAACGCGGATCTCGCCGCCGTCGTCGATGACGCCGGAAGCGATTCCAACGATTTGCTCATCTGGCTCGGCGACGGCACTGGCGGCTTCACGCCGCTCGCGGTGTCTGCTTCGTTTGCCGGCGCGACCCGCGCCCTCATCTGGGGCGACATCGACGACGACGGCCGCATCGATCTTGTCCGCTGCGGCGACGCGGGCGTTGCCATCTATCGAACGACCGATTGGTCACAGATGCACACCCTTTCTAACGCGCCGTGCGCAGGCGGCGCCACGATCGATGCCGATCACGACGGCGATCTCGATGTTTTCGTCACAGGCCCCGATGGCTCAATCCTGCACAGCAACAATCGGGACGGCAGCTTCCGCGAACTTGGGCAAGAATTCGGTATCACGACGCCGGCGGGCCGGCAGATTGTGGTCGCAGACCTGGACCTGGACCGGGACCTCGACATCATCGTGCTCGGCGATTCAGGCACCGCTCTCCAAAACGACCGGACCTGGCAGTACTCGCCCTACCCGGGCCTCTCGATTCCGGACTCGCTGGTCGCGGCGACCGCAGGCGACACCGAAGCCGACGGGCTCATGGAAGTCTTCGGCATCAGTGCGCAAGGACAGCTCATCCGCTTTCGCGATGACGGCACCACATGGACCCGCAGCGTCATGGCGAGCGACCTTGGCGCGGCGCCGGAAGTCGAGATCAGCCTTGTCGACTTCGACGGAGATGGCACCCGCACGCTGTTGCTGTCAGGTGATGGGGCCATCCGCTTGCTCGACCCCGGAACCGGCAAGGTCACGTTCACGCACGCGTTGGCTGGCATCACGAGCGCGGTCGCCGTCAGCGTGGACCCCGCGCGCGGCCCGTCCCTCATCGCCGCACACCCGCAACGCCTAGATCACCTTGCACCGGGAACTGGCCGCCACGGCTTCCTGACGATTGCAGCGTCGGGCAAGAGCGAAGCGGATCAGATGCGTTCCAACGCATCCGGCATCGGCACCTATCTCAAGCTCCGGGTCGCCGGACAATGGCGTGTAGCCGCCGCCCTCGACACCCATTCCGGGCCGGGCCAGAGCCATGGCCCTGTTAGCTTCGGCCTCGCCGGTCACCCGGCCGCCGATTTCCTCGCGCTCGCCTGGTCCGACGGCGTCTCCCAAACGGAGATAGACCTTGCCGGCGGACGACGTCACAACATTGAGGAGACCCAGCGGCAACTGTCAAGTTGCCCGGTGGTCTTTGTCTGGGACGGCAGCCGCTATCAGTTTGTCACCGATGTGCTTGGCGTCGGCGGCCTCGGCTTCTTCGCCGGCCCGGGCGAGACGGTCCCGCCGCGGCCAATCGAGCGCTACCTGTTGGAAGACCACGTCCTTGCGGCCAGGTCCGGGCAGTACCACATCAAGCTCACCGAGCCGATGGAGGAGAGCGCGTACCTGGACCAGGCCCGCATTCTGATCTATGACCTGCCGCCCGAATGGTCGCTCGTGCTTGACGAGCGCATGGAAGGCAACGGCCCACGCGTAACCAGCTCACCGATCGCGTACCGACGCGTCGCGAGTCCCATCCGCGCAACTGCGGCGACCGGGCACGACATCACCCGTGACCTTCGCTTTCGAGATCGAACGGCGCCGGACCCGGGCCCACTTGATCACCGGTTCGTCGGCCTGCTTGAGCGTAATCAGGTAGTGACCCTTAAATTCGATCAGGCGATCGACCAGCCCGGTGCCACCCTCGTTGCCGACGCATGGGTGGAGTACCCCTACTCGCAAACGGTCTTCGCCGCCTGGCAGGCAGGCATCAACTTCGAGATGCCGACACTTGAAGCCCGAGGCACCGATGGCATCTGGCACACCGTGGTCCGCGAGTTTGGCTATCCCGCAGGCATGCCGCGTAAGATGGCGCTGCCAATGCCCGCGTTGCCTCGCGGCACGGACGCGCTGCGTATCACCAGCAACATGGAGATATATTGGGACACGTTACGGGTCGCGTTTGCCGAGGACCGCGACCTCAACCCGCACGTTCTGACGCCGACCACGGCGACCGTTGCCCGCACCGGATTTCCCCAGCGCACGAACGGGCCGCAACGCCAGCCGGCGTACACCTATTCGACGCGCTCACCCTATTGGGACACCAAGGTGCAGCAGGGCTTCTACACCCGTCTGGGCGATGCGACACCGCTCGTGACCGACGCAGACGGTGCCGTCGCAATCATTGGCGGCGGCGAGGAAATCGACCTTGCCTTTCAAGTCCCGCCACCCATCGCGCCCGGCCTGCGGCGGCACGTCGTCCTCGAGTTTCGGGGCTGGGCCAAGGACATGGACCTTTACACAGACCATGGCGAGACGGTTGGGCCGCTGCCGCTACCCGACGGACTCGATGCGACCCGGCTCGCGCGCCGGGAAGCCCTGCACAACCGCTACAACGTGCGTTTTCTTGAAGGGCTCTAGCGTGCGTGCAGATGCGGCATTGCGCCTCACGGCAGTAGCGAGGCTAGTCAACTTCAGCGCCCACGAATCACGCCCTGATCATGCCTGACTCACACGCCTTCGAGGTCGTCAGTCCGGCGCTGCGCAAACTGCTGATCGTCGTACTCGTGCTATTCGCGGCACTCGTCGTCGACTCGACCTACCTCGCAAGCATCAGCTTTCTTGAGTGGGCGCAGGGCGAGCATCTGCAGGGGTTTGCGTATCAAGCCGCTTTTTTGCTGCACCTGGCACTGGGTTTTCTGATCACCGTGCCGGCAATCGTCTACGGCATTGCGCATCTGCGGCGGGCCTTCAACCAGCCAAACCGGCTCGCCGTGCGCCTCGGCCTGACACTCTTCAGTATCGTTTTACTATTGATTGTTACCGGCGTTCTGCTAACCCGCGGACTGCCGGTAGTCGAGATCCAGCACCCGGCGACCCGAACCACGGTTTACTGGCTGCACGTGGCGGCGCCAATCGCCATCTGTTGGCTTTTCGTGCTGCACCGACTCGCCGGGTCGCACATTCGCTGGAGTGCGGGCGCTGGCATCGTCATCGCAAGCCTCGCCCTCTCCGGCATCGGCGCCTTCTTTGCGGACAAACGCGAGGCAGCACCGATTGTCGGCAGCTTTGAGCCCTCCCTCGCTCGCACCGCGACCGGCAATGTCATTCCTGCCCAGGAACTCATGGGCAACGAGTACTGCGCGGGCTGTCACAGTGATATCCACGCGCAATGGGCCGTCAGTGCCCATCGGTTTGCATCGTTCAACAACCCCGCCTATCTCTTCTCGGTTCGCAAAACACGCAAGGTGGCGCTCGCGCGGGATGGCGACGTGCGCGCCGCCCGGTTCTGTGCGGGCTGCCACGACCCGGTGCCGCTCTTTAGCGGCGCGTTTGACGACCCCGACTTTGATGACGTCAATCATCCGACGGCCGACGTGGGCATTACCTGTGTCGCCTGCCACGCCATCGATCAGCTTGGCAGTCCGCGCGGCAATTCGGACTACGTCATCGCCGCACCCGAGCACTATCCATTTGCGTTCGCCGATTCAGGCTCCCTCCGATGGTTGAACGGCATTCTCATCAAGGGCAAGCCGGCACTGCACAAGCGCACGTTCTTGAAGCCCGTACACCTGACCCCCGAATTCTGCGGCACATGCCATAAGGTGCATCTGCCGGAGGCGCTGAACAAGTACAAGTGGCTGCGAGGACAGAATCATTACGACTCGTTCCTCCTGAGCGGCGTCTCGGGGCATGGCGTGCAGAGCTTCTATTATCCCGAGCAAGCCGAACGCGGCTGCAACGGCTGTCACATGCCTGACACGCCGTCTGCGGACCTCGGCGCAAAGCCCGACCCTGATGGCAATCTCGTTGTACATGGTCACAACTTTCCGGGTGCCAACACCGCGCTCGCGCATCTGCTCGATCTGCCCGATGCAGTCAATGCCGCACATCGCGAGGTGCTCGAAGGCTCCGTGCGCCTCGATCTCTTTGCGATACGGGAGACCGATCAGATCGATGCGCCCATCACGGCACCGCTTCGACCCGAGGTCCCGCTTCTAGCGCCCGCCACCACCTACCTGATCGATATCGTGGCGCGCACACTCACGCTCGGCCACCTTTTCACCGAAGGCACCGCGGACTCGAATCAGGTGTGGGTCGAAGTGACTGTGCACGCGGATGACGAACTGATCGGCCAGAGCGGTCATTTCATCGACGACGACGGTACGGTCGATCCGTGGGCGCATTACGTCAACGCCTGGGTGCTGGACCGCGAGGGCAACCGCATTGCCGAACGCAACGCCGAGGACATCTTCACCAAGCTCTACGACCACCAGATTCCGCCAGGTGCTGCTGACGTCATCCACTATCGATTCACGACACCGGCCAAACGGGCGGCACAGATTCGGGTCGCGGCCACGCTCAAGTACCGAAAGTTTGACACACCTTACATGCGCGCGTTCCAGGGCGAGGATTTTGATGGCAATGATCTGCCGGTGGTCACAATTGCCCAGGACGCGGTGGTCTTTAACGGGAATACCCCTGGCGAGCATGTCCGCGCGTCCACGCCGGACATCCCCCTCTGGCAGCGCTGGAATGACTATGGCATCGGTCTTCTGCGAAAGCCGGATCGCGGTGAACTGCGGCAGGCAGAAGCGGCATTCGCTGAGGTTGCCGCGCTTGGACGCGCCGACGGGCCGCTCAACCAGGCGCGCGTGTACCTGCGCGAAGGGCGCCTCGACGAGGCGGCAACGGCGCTGCGCGACGCGGCGGAGCGGGGCGCCTATCCGTGGACCGTCGCCTGGTTCAGTGCCCAGGTAGATCTTCAAAATGGCGAGCTCGATGCCGCCGCCACCCGACTTCAATCCATCCTCGCCAACCAGTTCGTGGATGCCGAGTCCCGCGGGTTCGACTTCAGCCAGGACTATCGCGTGCTCAATCTGCTGGGCCAGACGTTGTTCGAGCGCTCTAAACTTGCCCGCGATGAAAACGCCGCGCGGACAGAACTTGAGAGCGCCGTCGACACCTTCGAGCGCACGCTCACCCTGGACCCCGAGAACATGAGTGCCCATCATGGACTTACCCTTGCGCTGACACGGCTTGGGCAGACCGAGCGCGCATCGCACCATCGAACGCTGCATGGAAGCTACCGAATTGACGACAATGCGCACGATCGTGCCGTGGCTGTCGCGCGCAGCAAGAATCCGGCGGCGGATCAAGCCGCCGAGGCCGTTGTGATCTACGATCTGCAGCGGCCGTAAACAAGCGCCAAAACCAATGACTGAAGACGCAGATGAAGCCCGCATCCGCCGCGCCCTTTGGGGCTCACTCGCGGCGATTGGCGTGGCGGCACTCCTGATCGCTGGCGGCTATGTCCTGATGAGGCCAGCGACCGTTGATGAGCGAATCGTACCCGCCGTGTCGACCGGCCCTGCCCCGTGGAAGGCAGCGGCCGACTTGCCGTCGATCCCGTTCGTAGATATCACGACAGCATCAGGGATCGATTTCACACACGAAAACGGTGCTTACGGCGAGCGCTTGCTGCCGGAGACCATGGGTGGGGGGGTCGCGTTTCTGGACTACGACAACGACGACGATCAGGATCTGCTGTTTGTTAATTCCGCCGCTTGGCCATGGCACACGTCACAAGGTCCGGCGGCCACCTCCCGGCTGTACCGAAATATCGGGGATGGCACTTTTGAGGACGTATCCGAGCGCACGGGCATGGATGTCTCCCTGTACGGCATGGGCGTTGCGACCGGGGATTATGATCGCGACGGCTACGTTGATGTGCTGATCACCGCAGTGGGCGCGAACCGCCTGCTGCACAATGTTCGGGGGGAGCGCTTCGTCGATGTGACGACAACCGCCGGTGTGGCCGGCGACCCGAATGCCTGGTCCACAAGCGCAGCGTTCTTCGACTATGACCGGGACGGCGACCTTGATCTCTTCGTGGCCAACTATGTCGCGTGGTCCCGCGAGATCAATGCCGGGGTTGATTATCAGCTCTCGGGTATCGGCCCCGCCTACGGCCCACCCACGGACTTTGCCGGCACCGACTCGATTCTATATCGCAATGACGACGGTCGGTTCGTGGATGTGTCTCTCGCCGCTGGCATCCAGGTACAGAACAGGACGACAGGTCAGCCGGTCGGCAAGGGCCTTGCGGTCATGGCGATTGATGTCAATGCGGACGGCTGGCTCGATCTCGCGGTTGCCAATGACACGGTCCGCAACTTTCTCTTTATCAATGAAACAGACGGCACCTTCGTCGAATCCGGCATTGACCTCGGTTTCGCATTCGACAATAGCGGGCTTGCGACCGGCGCCATGGGCATCGACGCCGCGCACTATCGAAATGATAGCTCTCTTGCCATCGTCATCGGCAACTTCGCGAATGAGATGACATCGTTCTATGCCAACTCGGACAGTCAGTCTGGCTTCAGCGACGACGCCATTGTGTCGGGCATCGGTGCGACAAGTCGCCGGGCGCTGACCTTCGGCCTCGTCTTCACTGATCTCGACCTCGACGGAAGGCTCGATCTCATTGCCGCCAACGGTCATGTCGAGCCAGAAATTAACCGGGTGCAATCCAGTCAGCAATACGCGCAAAAGCCACAGGTTTTTTGGAACTGCGGCCAGCGGTGCAGCCGCGTGTTCCAACCGTTAGTCGCAACCGGCGGACTAGACCAGCGATTGGTCGGACGCGGCATTAGCGCCGGCGACATCGACGGTGACGGCGACCCGGATCTCGTCATCACGAGCGCCGGCGGCCGTGCCGTGCTGTTGCGCAATGATCAGGCGCAAGGCCACGCTTGGCTCCAAATTGATATCGAATCGCCCATTGGACCTGCCATCGGTACCCGCGTGGAGGTTGCAAACAGCGGTACAAGGCAAGTCCAGACCGTGATGCCCGGGAGGAGCTACCTGTCACAGGTGCCACTCACGCTCACGTTCGGCCTCGGACCGGCCGGGCCCGATCCAGTCACCGTGAATGTCACCTGGTCGGACGGAGCGATGGAGCGTTACAGCGTGGCCGCGCGCATGCGACACCGTCTCAAAAGGGGTGCCGGGGCCCCGATCAAGCCCTAACAGGCGGCCCTAGTCCGGAAGACCGAGAACACGCTTGGCGACGATGTTCATCTGGATCTCATTGGTACCGCCATAGATCGTGATCGCGCGACTGTGCAAGAACGCCCTCGTCGCATCGATTTCGGCTGACGAAAACGCGTCGCCTTCCCAGCCAAAGCCCTGGGTGCCCATCAGTTCGACGCGAAAGTCCGCCATGTCCCGCGCCATCGTTGCGCCATAGAATTTGAAGATCGAGGTAGCCTCCCCCATCGTCTTGCCGGACGTGTTCTCCTCGCGCGCACGCTGCTGCGTTAGCTGAAAACTGCGGCTATTCATGTCGAAGTCGAGCACCTTGCTCCGAGTCGCATGCTCGCTGATCCGGCCGTCTGCGGTCTCGCCCACGTATTGCTTGGCGGTATCAGCAAACAGACTCCGGGGCTTGTCTCGAACCGGTTTGGCCGGCTTGCGCCGCGTCTCTCCACCCAATCCGCCCTGCCCGGAACGCTCGAACTGCAGGAGCCGCTTGCCGACGGTCCAGCCACGGTTGAGCTGACCCACAAGGTCGTCCTTGCGCGCGATGGCATTGTCAAAAAAGGTCTCGCAAAACGGCGACGAACCCGATATCAACCGAATCGGTTTCACCGTCACGCCGGGCTGGTTCATGTCCATCAGCACAAAGCTGATGCCATCGTGCTTGGGCACATCCGGGTCGGTGCGAACGAGCATGAATATCCAGTCCGCAAACTGTGCGCCGGAGGTCCAGATCTTCTGGCCGTCGATCTCGAAGACGTCGCCCTTGTCAACCGCACGGGTACGAAGACTGGCCAGATCCGATCCCGCACCGGGTTCTGAGTAGCCCTGACACCAGGCCACGTCGCCCATTGCGATCGAGGGAATGTGCCGCAGCTTTTGCTCCTCGGTGCCGTACTCGAGCAACGTCGGACCAATCATCGATGTGCCCATGCCACCCATCGGCACACGTGCTTTGAGCGCTGCGAGTTCCTCACGCAGAATCGCCGTCTCGTCTGCGGACAGTCCACCGCCGCCGTATTCACGAGGCCAGGTTGGAATCGTCCAGCCGCGCTCCCCGAGCGCGTGCCGCCATGTCAGCAATGCCGCATCGGCCATCGGCCGCTTGCTGCCAATGGTGATGACGTCGCCGCGACCGCGCGCCGCCGGCGGGCAGTTGGTTTCCAGCCAATCCCGTACTTCCTGCCTGAACGCATCGCTCATTCGTCGGCTCCTCAAATCGATGGCGACCAGAATAAACCATCCGGTGCCCGGGGCGCGACATCGTCGAACCCTACCGCCGAGCCTAACTGTATCGCCCAACTGTCGAGCCCAATCCGGTCCCACAAGACCAACGATGCGACCAGGACACCGGGGCTAATAAGGCGCGCATCTTGCGCGCCGGTTGCGGTTGACCCACCCGGCAATATGGGGCCGTCTTGTGCCATGCCTCAGCACGGTGTTTGGACAGACGAGCAACTCTCAGCGCTTCCGACAGAAGATCGATTTCGACTGCGCGGACTCTCAAACAAGCGCATCGATGCGTTCACTGACGCGGCGTTTGCATTTGCCCTGACGATGCTCGTGATCTCATTCGATCACGTGCCAACGAGCTTTGCGGAGTTGACCGCCCCGATCAAGAACATCCCGGCGTTTACGGCGAGCTTCACGCAGATCGCTATGTTCTGGTACGCGCATCACATCTAGAGCCGGCGCTTCGGTATGGATGATCGCAGCGCCGTGCTGCTCTCCCTGTCATTCGAGGAGCGCTTTACCACCGTCAGCGAGACACAAGCCTGGCCGATCCTTGCCACCGTGGGCCTCATATCCGCTGGCATTGCCGGGTTGATCAACGGTCCGCTCGTGGCGTTCGCGGGCATGGCATATGGGGCGCTCTCTATCATCATGCCGGCCTTCGCCGTGCTCAAACGACGGCAATTTGAAAGGGCGACCAACCACGGTCAATCCTGAAGGGCTGCTCCGCACGCGAGTGATCGAGGGCACACTCATCAACCGCACATCAGACGCGCATCAGACGCGCCATACATTTGGCCGGCGACCGGAACGCCGATACCATCGGGCAGATCCATCGCTCAGGACTCAAATCACATGCAGCGACATCGTCGCCACGCGTTACAGACGCTCTGCCTCGCCGCCACGTTCACACTCCTCACCCTTGTGCCCCGACTGACGATCGCCGCCGACGCCCCACAAGAGATCGCGGCTGCGATGGCAGCGACGCAGCAGAGCTTCGACGAGGCATCCGGCGAACTTCAGGGCCCACTTGAACGCGCCACCGCCTACGCCCACCTCGGCATGCTCTGCCACGCGCAGCAAATGCACGACGAGACGCGCCGGGCGTAGGGACGGTCACTCGTGCAGCGAGATCAGCCGTGGGTGCGCTACCTGCTTGGCATCACCCATGTTGAACAGGCGCAATTTGCTGACGCCGCCGCGTCCTTTCGCAAGATTCCTCTGGAAGCCGGGATCACCTACCTGCTCTCCCGCTATCGCCTTGGCCAGGTTCTGTTCGCAATGGGCGATCGGAGCGCCGCAACCGACGCCCTGAGACTGGTCCAGTTTTCAGACCCTCTGTCCGCCTCAGCGCTGACGGCGCTCGCGGATGCGGCGATCGCAAACAACGAGTGGTCAAAAGCGGACCAACTGCTCCAACGCGCCTGGCTGAAGGCGCCCGAAGCGGGTCGAATCGCAACGCGTCGGGCCGGCGTCCTGCGACGACTTGGCAACGCCGGGGCCGCCGCGCAGTGGGATGCGCGCGCCAATGACGCCGAACCGCTGGTGGAAGACCCGATTCTGCTCATTGTTGCCGAGCAGAGCCTCTTTTCATCGCACTTCCTGCAGGCAGCCAACTGGGCGAGCGGGGAGACCGGAACGATGCGCTGACCGCGTGGCGCAATGCCGTACGCCTGGCACCAGACAATGCCGGCCTGCGTCTGACCCTGGCGCGGGCACTCCAGCGATTGGGAAAATCCATCGAATCGGCCATCGAAATCCGTGAGGCCCTTGCGCTCGCCCCCGGTTGAGCGGGGCCTGGTACACGATGGCCGACCTTCTGAAGCAGGCACCGGACCCAACAGAGGCCAAGGCCGCGCTGCAAAACGCGATCGACCTTGCGAACGGCGTCGATGCAAGGCTTCTTCTTGCAGCGTTGATGATGCGTACCGAAGATTATGCCGGTGCTGCGGCCATTTACCGGACGCTGGCTGAGGACGACACTGGCAACGAATACACCCGTTATTGGCTGGGACTGGCACAACTCGGGCCCGGAGCCTGCGAAGCCGCACGAGAAACACTGTCGTCGTTGCTGGCGGAAAGAACCGACAGGGGCGAAGCGCATCTGGTGTCTGCCCGCGCCGCGTCGATGTGCCGCGACGCTCCGGACCGCGCGCGCACGGAGGACCGCGGTCTCGTTGCTGGAGGCACGCGATGAAAGTGACCAGCGGATCACCCTGGCGTTCGCAGAACTTCGGCGCCGGGCGCATCGACGCGGCGAAGTCACTGCTCGGCGCTGAGGCCGACCATCCAGACAGTGAGATGCTACTTGCCGCCATTGAAGACGGGCGCTTTCCTCACCGACCCTTCGCGCGCGGGTCTGCATGGTGGTTGCCGGACGAATTGACGCCGCCCGCGACGGGTGATGAATGACCGGGTCATCAGCACCAGGCGCGCCCGCAGCGAAGTGTGAACGCCCCGGCGAGGTTTAGCCGAGAGCTTCGGCTCGGCACTGCGCGGGCGTGAGTCGATTATTGATTGCAAAATCGTCCAGAGGTCTCCAACTCGACTCAAGACATGGCCTGGACTCAGTCATGGACCGGGACTCAGTCCATGAACCCGGACGCAACAGTGAACAAGAAGGGGGACGGAAACGAGCTAGGATGAGTTAAGCACTTTGCACTTGCGCCGGCTCTTGGCGCCTACGACATCCTTCTCGCAGGCGATCCTACGCCCGTCGACAGGCCGATTGGCGGGCCCTTTCACGCGGACCTGTTTGCCAAAGAACGAGCGCTTTTCGGCGACTTCTACCTCGTCGCCCTCGGAAATCCCCGCATGCGTTGCCCGATCAAGCTCATACAGGTAAACGCCGTCAATCACGATGAGCTGACCGCCCAGCATCAGCATCCGTGAGGCCGTCACAGAACCCGAAAAGCGCACCGGCAGGTCGTAGTTGACCTCAGCCGACGTGTTGATCGTTGCAACCTTGACCGGCGGTGACTTGGCATCAGCACGCGTCCCGGACTGTCGCCCAAGAATCCGGCTGATCATCCCCGGCTTGTCATCGTCATCATCTTTTGCCGATTTGTCCGCGTCCTTGTCTTCACGCGTTAACAGTCGCTTCAGAAAGCCCGGTTCTTCCTCCTCCCCAGCACCCCTGCCGTCAGCCGTAACGACGACCTCTTGTTCTTCCGCAACTTCGGGCGCAACTTCGGCCGCAGCACGCGTACGCGCTTCTGACTCACGCCGTGACCGGGTGACGACCGCTTGTTGCTCCACGTCTTTGTCGCGGCGGGCTCGCTCCGCGGGCGTTACCTCCCGCTCCATCGCAGTGCGAAAGCAATCCTGACGTCGGTCGGCCTCGTCAATAGCCGAGCAGCTCATCACCATCCAGCACATCGCCTGCTGCGAGGCCGGCAGCTCGCCACAATTGGATTCTGCGGCGGACGCCGGCAGTTCGGTGAGGGCCGTCATTGCGGTGAGGGCCGTCGCAAATGCCACCAATCGAAGTTGCTTCAAGGGGATTCCTTATTGTTGTCTTGTCGATGTCTGAACTTACACACGGTTGAATCTGCACGCGAGGTGACACGGGAGCTAAACCCGTCTGACACGGGACGACAGAGGCACGGACGGACGGTACTACAAATGGGCGGACTGAAAAACCGATCGGCAGCAACGACCCACTACCAGTTTCACCCATGGGCGTCCGTTGTCCACCCGTGTCGCTTGCTCTCGTGAGACAGGCAGGCGTGTCCAAAGTTCACGTCACCGCGAATCAGAACCTGCAAAGGGAGCTCGCCGCACGGGAGCCCGCCGGTCTTGTAGACTTGCAGCCCGACGAAACAACTGCGCCCGCATGACCACCCCTCGCAAAATCGCCGTCATCACGACCTCGCGCGCGGAATACGGCCATCTCTTCTGGCCAATGCGCGAGATCGACAGCGCTCCGGACCTCGATCTGCAACTCATCGTCGCCGGTGCTCACTTGCACGACACCTTCGGCCAGACCGCAGACCTGATCGAGGCCGACGGGTTCAGCATCAGTGCGCGCCTCGAATGTCTTGATCCCGAAGACTCAGGTGCCGGGATGGCAAACACGATAGGCAACCTCACGTCGGGAGTCACGCCGATCTTGACGCAGCTTCAGCCGGACATCCTTCTGATCATCGCCGACCGCTACGAGATGCTGGCTCCGGCATCCGCAGCTCTCGCAATGCGGATTCCAATCGCTCACATCGAAGGTGGCGA
>CAVOBC010000068.1:0-16426 GCA_963693635.1 Gammaproteobacteria bacterium
TCGGGTATCCGTGCCGTTACCTGGCTCATTGCGAACTCCAATTATTGCAAATCAATGTCATGCGAAGTCAATGACTTCACCCTGGGTCGCCCGCTCTTCCTTGTCAAGCACATGCACTCACGGTTACGTCAGTAGGGGCGGAACTGTCCGGGAACTCGACATTCGGTCTGATCCGAGTGTGGTTTACTCTGCGCCTGACGCCTGACGCCTGACACGGGGCACGTGGCAGACGGCAGTCGTTTATTGATGATTTCACAAAAACATCTTGTACAAATAGTTGGAGGTGGATCGAGACATGAGCTTTTACGAACAGATCTTTAGCGTTAGAAATAAGGTCGCCGTGGTGACGGGCGGCACGCGTGGAATCGGCCTGATGATCGCCGAAGGACTGGTCAAGGCGGGTGCCAGGGTCTACATCGCGTCGCGCAAGTCCAAGGCCTGCGCAGAAGCTGCGGCGGACCTCGCTCAGCATGGCCACTGTATCGGTATCGAAGCTGACGTATCGAGCATAGCGGGTTGTGAACGACTCGTCGCTGCCGTCGCTGCACATGAATCCGAGGTCCACATTCTGGTGAACAATGCCGGCGTAACCTGGAGTGAAGACCTCGACAAGTTTCACGAGAAGGCGTGGGACAGGGTTGTCGATCTGGATCTAAAGGGTGCATTTTTTCTGGCACAGAAATTCTTGCCAATGCTGCGGCAGGCGGCCACGCCGGACGCACGCGCCTCAATCATCAACGTCACGTCGGTGAACGGGCTTCGCCCCAGCGGGCTCCGGAATTATTCCTACGTCGCTGCGAAAGCCGGGCTGGGTCAACTCAGCGTGCAGATGGCAAGAGACCTGATGAGCGATAACATCAATGTGAATGTTATTGCTCCGGGGCTTTTCAAATCCAAGATGACGGCACCACTTTTTGCAACTGAAGAGATGGAAACGCAGTTGCTCGCGGGGCAACCCATGGGCCGCGCCGGCGCAATGGAGAATATTGCTGGCCTCGTCATCTACTACGCTTCAGCGGCCGGGAATTTCATCACCGGTACAACAGTTGCCTGTGACGGCGGCTCCAGTACAACCTCCTGAACAGCGAAAGTTGGTCGCCTTGCTCGTTTTCGCAGGTGACAACAGACGCTTCGTCGGCAAGAAGGCAAACCTACGCGGATCGCGGCGCGCTTCGATAGCGACCTCAATCAACCCTCGCCAACAGGACACTCCGACATGGATACCGCAAAGCTCACCGTGTGTCGATTCGGAGAAAACCCGCTGATTTCAACGCACGCGGCACCGAACATCGGCGCCAACGTCAACGGTCCTTCGCTGATCCGAGTGCCGGATTGGCTGCCGAATCCGCTGGGAAAGTACTATCTGTACTTCGCCGATCACAAAGGGCCGGATATTCGGCTCGCGTACGCAGATGAACTCGACGGCGCCTGGAAGATCCATGATCCGGGAACGCTAAAACTCGCCGAATCTCACTTCCTGACTGAACCCGCTGCAATCTCGCCGGAGAATCAGGCACGGATCGATGCCGGTGATTTCGAGCCGAACGGCGTTGAGGGTGTACCGACGCCTATCGACAGTGCCACGAAGCCACACATCGCATCGCCTGACGTCCACGTGCGCCATGACCGCAGAGAAATCGTGATGTACTACCACGGTTTAGAAGCGTTCCGAAGACAGATGACGCGCGTCGCGACGTCAAAAGACGGCATCCACTTCGAAGCGAGATTGCCCGAGTTAGCAGGACCGTACCTACGCGCCTTTGAGCACGACAATCAGTGGTACGCAATGTCGATGCCAGGCATCTTCTATCGATCCTCCGACGGGCTTTCAAATTTCGGAAGAGGTCCAAGACTTTTTCCAGACACAATGCGCCACGCGGCCGTACTGAAACGCGCCAATCAGCTATTGGTTTTCTGGACGAACGTTGGCGACAGGCCAGAGCAGATCTTGTTGTCGACCATCGACATCTCAGGCGATTGGAGCGACTGGGTTCCATCGGACCCCACCCGCGTTCTGTCCCCGCAAGAGCCCTACGAGGGCGCCGATCAACCGCTCGTGCCCTCGGTTCGAGACGCCATCAATGTGAGTGTCAATCAATTGCGCGACCCGGCAGTCTTCCAGGAGGACGGGCGCACGTATCTGTTGTATGCCATCGCCGGCGAAGCCGGGATCGCCGGGGCGGAGATTGTCTTTGGTTGATATCAGGCTCCTTTTCAGCCACCTGATATCAAATACAAAGCCAGGGAAGTGGACGCCGCCCGCTGAGACTCAGTGAATCTCAGCCATGCCTTTCCACGCTTGCTGCATCTTCTCGATATTGAAGCCCGGCTGTCTGGCGGCGTCGATCAGAACGCGCTCACGTGCCATTATCCGCTTTGCCTCTTCGACCACATCAGCTGCGCTCGCGAGAGGAATGACACAAGAGCCATGCATGTCGGCATGCACCAGGTCGCCATCGTCACATTCCATGCCGTGGACGTTGACCGTCATGCCCCAGTCAACAACATTTACCCAGGCGTGGGAGGGGTTGATCATTCCCGCCAGCATCTGGAAGTTTTCCGCCGAGTCCGGGATGTCCCGAATGCTGCCATTAGTTACAAGGCCAACGCAGCCAAGACCGTAATGTACGTTGGTGTTGACCTCGCCCCAGAGAGCACCGTATCCAGGTGTTTCATCGAGGTCCTGGATGATTGCAATGCTCGGAAGCGGTCCGCCTTCGGCGACATACGTGTAGTAGCCGAGCGAGTCCTGAGGGCTGGTCGGGCGGTGCTGAGCGCGAATGCGTGCAGTCCGTGCAAAGCCGACGACCGGGGGCAATGCGGGATGCGCACACACGAGCGGTTTGATATTAAAACCGCGTGCCCGGCGATTCGTGTCGACCACTTCCAGCGCATTGCAGATAGTTGGCGTGTCCAGTTCGCCCAGTGCTTTTGCCACGTCTGCCAATAGTTCGCTCATTCCGCTTCTCCGTTGTTCTTTGGGTTGTTGAAGGCTCTGGAGACGAGTCGCAGCCAACCGTAATCTCTGGCGCCCCCATGTATCCCACTCATCATACTTGAGCCACGCCACGTCGTAACGTGCCTGTCCGAAGAAACGCAGGGGATCGCGATCGCGGGCGGGTATCCTCGAAGTCACTCAGATGCCGAAGTCCACTGTTGCCGAGTCAATTCATGTCTGCGAGATTAATCAGTAGGCCTTATTAATGCTGAAAGGGAGTCTGAAGCCATCGGCCGCGGACGCCGGTGGTTGCTGGGGTGCGTCGTGACGAATCGACAGACAGGCTGAATTCACATGAACAGGGACGAAGCAGTCGCCAGCAAAAGTCCTCGTTTTCCTGGGGCGTCGGTTGTTGTGTGGTCGGACTGCTGCTGTTCCTTTTCGAACCGGTTGGCTGGCTCGGCGGGTTCCTGATTGTGTTCGGCGGCTTCTTCCTGAGGCAGGCTCACCGAATCAAGCCGGACGACGACGAGTACCTGGAAGTCGCTCACATTCACGCGAGGGAAGCTGGCAAAGACTTCATGGTGACTCTTGTCCGGACAGTGAATCCGTTCGCGCCAATCTGGTCGTTCCTCCGGGTGATGGGACACGCCTTTTTAGTGCCGCTCCATTACCGTACCTGGCTCGCCCTTTCCGCTCTTGCCGCATGTTCTGCGGCAGCGGTCCTCGTTTGGGACTTCACGAGCACACGCACCATGGTGGAGACCCGGGGAACGATTGTCGGAACCCAGGAGAACGGCGTGACGTCCGGTAACCTGGTTCGCTTTGAGACGCCCGATGGCCGCGAGTTTGAGTTCGAGACCGCACTCACGCTCAAGGCCGAGAACGAACCCTTCACCTACATCCGGTATTCCCCGGAGAATCCGGACGATGCAGAACTCAGCCGCGGCTACTGGATGCTAATGCTCGCCGTCAGCGCAGTTGCTATCGTCACGTTGCTGATCTCAATCGGTCTTCTGTCGGTCCGAACAGCTATCGCGTATTTTCGATGACGATGAATCGCCATAGACGTCGTTTGCTACCCAACCAATGACCCCGCAAACCCCACGAGCGAGCGAAGTGTCGATTCGTAAAGGTCAGGGGTCACGTCAGGAAAGGACATGTCCCCCGCATGATTGGTGCCGTGTACAGTTCTCGCCACCGCCGAGTTTCCAGCCTTAACCAGCTTGCGGTAATACTCGATGCCCTCGTCGCGCAACGGATCTAACTCGTTGACAGAAATGAAGTGCGGCGGCAGTCCTTCAATATCGGCTGCGGTCGCGTGATACGGCCACGCGAGCGGGTTGGTCGCATGGACGTTATCGGGATCGTAGAGCTTCACCAGCGCAGCCATTTGCTGACAATCTAGCGAGTAGCCGTCGTTCTCTTCAAGCGATAACAGGTTGGGGGGCGGTGCCCCGTATGCACCGCTAATGTACGGGCAGAGCGCGTAGACGCCATCGACCTGCTCCAGCCATCCTTCCTGCTTCGCCTTCAACGTCGTTGCGATGGCAAGATTGCCGCCACCGGATTCGCCCGAGATGCAGATTGCCGAGATACCGAGCGTCTCCCGGTTCGCGTGCGTCCATTGCAGCGCACTCGCACAATCGTTCAAACCAGCCGGGAACGGATAGTTGCCGAGCTTGCCACCGCCGTTGCGGAACTCGACCCCGACAACAACCATGCCGGCACTCGCAAGCGAGCGTCGCCAGCGCACGAAGCCTGGGTCCGCGGCTGTCATCAGGACCATGCCGCCACCGTGGGTGTGCAGAATGCACGGACTTGAGCCGGTGCGGGTCACGGGTTGATCTATATAGAGAGTGATGTCATTACCATCGACCCCCTTGATGGTCTCTATTGAGGAACTGACATCAGGAAACGCTGGCATTGCCGCTTCAGCGAGGGGGTGAGCGGACGCACCCACTGCTTCAAATGCAGCGCAATATTCGAGGCACTCATCATAAGAAGCCGACGCCGATATCGGGTCTGTGGCTGCACCGAGGTCACCTGCCGCCTCAAGTACCGCGACGATTCTCGGGTCTGCTCTGCGGTCCGTGAGCAGTGTTGCGTTCTTGTCTCCGAGACGACCCGGTAGCTGGCTATTGTCCATTCGCAATCTTTCCCCTTTTCTCTTGGTTTCGTCGTAAATGAGAGGGTAACGGCAATCCACACTTTTCGGACTGACACGTTCGGCATCGACAACATAGAGATCGGTGCGACCTTGGGTCCCTCCACCGGCCGGAACCGCAATGCTGGTTGTCGGATTGGCGTTTTTTCGCCGCCGCACCTGACTCGGTCGGACATCTGTCAGGCGATAGCCTCGCGAATGCTGGGCTCTTTCGTTGCATGGTGATGAGAGCTCAGTATTCCGCTGTGTAAATGGATGGAATCCCGCTTGCAAAGACATAGATCATAAACCACAACTGTCGATCATCGCCAAAAAATGCCCCCTGAGCATGCGCGAGTTCACCCTCATGGTGAGCGGGTCGGTCGTGGCGACAGCGGTCTGTGATCGCGGAGGCGCGGAACGATGCGCGGCACCGTCTCGCGGTAGCGGCGGAAGGCCGGGTCGTCGCCCCAGCGTGCCTCCGCCTGGGCGTCGAGCATGTCTGCACCGGATACGCGCATCATCAGGTAGATCACGAAGACCGGGGACGCGAGGGTCAGCAACTGCCACCCCTCAAGTACCGGTAAGGCGAACACCGCAACGCCGACCCACAACGTCATCTCACCGAAGTAGTTTGGATGTTGTGACCTGGACCAGAGTCCCGTTTGGATGAATTGCCCGTGGTTTTCGGGGTTGCGTCGGAAGCGCTGTTTCTGTTGATCGGCCACTACCTCGACAGCGAAACCCGTCGCCCAGATGGCGACGCCCGCGATCTCGACGAGGCCAATGGGCTTCGACGATGTCGAGAGAATCGCGACCAGTCCGCAGCTTACGGTCAGCGCAACCCACGCTGCTTGCAACGTCCAGGTCATGAAGATCATACGAAAGTCGTGCAGCAGGTCCGCAAAGCGGGTGTCGTAGCCCACCGCACGCACGCGCCTGAACAGGAACCAGCCTAGCCGCGAGGTCCAGACGAGAATCATGACAGCGGCCAGCATCGCCCGCAGATCGAGACCGCTAGCCCAGAGTGCGACTAACGTCGCGGCAACGAACGACAAACTGCCGGCCAGGTCGAAAAACTGCTCGGTCTGTTTCAGGTAGGAGTGTACGCCGCCCGCGTAGTTGAGCAGGAAGATGACGCCGAAACCCACCGCGAGCGCTGGCAGGCCCTTGGCCGTCGCAAGACCCGGTGCGACCAGGGCCGCAAGCAGGATCGCTGCCAGCGGCACGAGTGGAATGACGAAGAGCGCCTTGTCGCGAACGGTCATGTCAGATTCTTATGAAGGGTTGGACCAGACGTGGCAGCCAGTCAGTAAAGCATAGAGGTCCCTCGACCGCAGCAACACAGATGCACTCACCGGCGGCGGTGACGATGGGTTGGTGAGTCGTCTCGTCGTCTGCATCCTCGATGTCACCGACCTCAAAGATTCTATCGTCGCAGCCGTAAGCACCCTTGAGCACAAGCGTCAGTTCGCTGCCACTATGGTCGTGTTTCGGTAGCGCCGTCCCGGCCTGCGCACGCAACAGCCACATGCGCTCGTCTCCCTCCTCGACAAGACGGCAGACTTTGAGTCCTCTGCCAGCGAACATCCACTTCACGCTGTCGATGTGATCGCCTACGTAGCGGTCGAAGAATCGCGAAATGTCGATGGACGGATTGTTCCACTCCACCGGGGAATCTGTCGGGGGCGCGAGGTCGCTGACGTTTGGAGCGCGCGGCTCGCCGATTGCAGCGGGTGTTTCGCCGAGGGCGACCATGAGTTCCGCGCCAACGTGGTCAGCAGCAAGCAGTTGGTTGCGACATCGCTCGCAGACCGCAAGGTGCGCTTGCAAGACGAGCGCAAAGCCACCGCCTATTGCGCCGGCTGAATAGCTGATGAGCCAGGACTGATCCGGGTGCTTGTGGTTGTTCATTGGCTTACCTTCTCCTGCAAGTGGCGGAAGCCGAGGCGAATCCGTGACTTCACCGTCCCCAGGGGAACGCCTGTTTCTCTCGCTATCTCGCCATGCGATTTGCCTTCCAGATAGCTCATAATGACGACCTGCGCCACGTCTGGATCGAGCTCTGCCAACAAGGTTGCGAGCCTGTCCCGGGCGGTCTCTTGCATCAATCCGCCGTTGGTCGACTGTTCTCGCGTCGGCTCGCGCTCGTAGGCGTCATTGCGGGCCGCCTCGCGCCGTATTGCTCTCTGTCGGTCGATGAGCCGGTTGCGCAAGATGGCGAACATCCAGGTCCGCGCTGACGATTTTGATGGGTCGAACAATCCCGCCTTACGCCAGACCGTCAGCATGACCTCCTGGGTGATGTTCTCGCTCTCGTCCGCTGGACGGCCCTGATTGATGAGATGGCCAGTCAAACGCCGGAACATGATCGCATACAAGCGTTCATAGGCCCCTCGACTTTGTTTCTCCCCGACGTCGATGAGGAGGGCAGTTTCGTCATCGGACTGCAATGTGTCTGTCCTTGCCCTGTTGCTCGTCAACGTCAAACGCATCCCGGAACGTCCTCGATTCTGTGTGATCCATCGAGAAGTACGTCGGGAGTTTAGAATTGGATGACGCGATCCAATCTCGGTTTCCAAGCGTAAGTGGATTCAATGACACAACGAAGTCTCTTTCATGTCCAGACAGTCTACCCCCCAGAGCATCGTGGTGATCGGCAGCGGCATCGCGGGCTTGAGCTGCGCGTGGCTGCTTGCGAATCATGGCCGCAAGGTGACCTTGCTGGAGGCCGACGATCGGGCCGGTGGCCACACGAACACGGTCGATGCCTGCATCGATGGGCGAAAGGTTGCCGTTGACACCGGCTTCATCGTTTTCAACGAGGAGAACTACCCCAACCTCACCCGCTTGTTTGCCCACCTGGGACTTGAGACCATTGCCACCGACATGTCCTTTTCTTATTCGGGGCAGGGCCTCGAATACGCGGGCGGTCGCGGGCTGAAGGGCATCTTTGCGCAGCCATACAATGCGCTGCGGCCCGACTTCCTGGCGCTGCTGATGGACATTCGCCGCTTCTATACCAGCATGCGCGGCGCGGACGTGCCGAGCGGTATCACGCTTGATCAACTCCTGTTGTCAGGCAACTACTCGCCCATGTTTGCGGACAGGCATCTGAAGCCGATGGCTGCCGCAATCTGGTCGACTGACGTTGACCGGATCGGCAACGTCGACGCGCGCAGCTTCGTCGACTTCTTCACCAATCACGGCCTGTTCGAACTCGACGGGCGACCGCAGTGGCGTACTGTTGCCGGTGGGAGCGGGAAATATGTGGGCCCGCTGCTCGAGGCACCGATCGAGCTCATGCTGAACGCGCCTGTCGATGCGGTCGACTCGATCAACGGGCACGTCGAGGTTAGCGTGCGTGGTAAGCGGCGCTGTTTTGATGCGGCCGTCGTTGCGACCCATTCGGATCAGGCTCTCGCGCTGCTCGGCACGGGTACTGCGGAAGAGAAACGCATACTTTCTGCGTTTAGCTACACGCCATGCCGGGCATACCTTCACTGCGATCCGGCCTTCATGCCAAAGCGCCGACGAGCCTGGGCGAGTTGGAATTATCTGGAACAGGCCGATGGCAGCCTCTCTGTCACTTACTGGATGAACAACCTACAACGCCTTGCGACCCATGTGGATCTCTTCGTCACCCTCGACCCTACGCCCGAGCCAGAAGGCGTGCTCGCGGTATTTGACTACACGCACCCGGTCTTCGACACCTGTACGGCCCGCCTCCAAAGTGAATTATGGGACCTTCAGGGCAGGCGCAACATCTGGTTCTGTGGGGCCTGGTTTGGCCACGGCTTCCATGAAGACGGCCTGCAAGCCGGCCTGGCGGTCGCCGAAGAGATCAGCGGCGGGGCACGACCCTGGGGCTGGGACCGAACGGATCATCCGCGGGTGGCGGTTGCACCTCGCCATGTGTTTTCGGCATGAATAGCGCGATCTATTTCGGCAACGTCTCCCACGTTCGGAATGGACGTGCAAGGCACCGGTTCCGCCACCGGCTGCCATGGTTCCTCTTCGACCTCGACGAACTCAGCGAGCTTGCAGAGCGTCTTCCGCGCTGGCTGTTTGCAGTTAACCGCCCGGCGGTTTTCAGCTTTTGCGAGGCCGATCACGGGGCGCGTGACGGAGCGTCGTACCGAACCTGGCTGACAAATCTTGCAGAGCGCCACGGCATTGTCTGCGACCGATTCGAAGTTCTGTGTCTGCCAAGGATCTTCGGTTTTGTCTTCAATCCGCTGACTGTCGTCTATTGCTATGACGGACGCGACAAGCTCTCGGGAATGATTTACGAGGTTCACAATACCTTCGGCGACGGCGTGCACTATGTTTATCGCAGACCCGCGGTTTATCGCAGGCCCGTGCGGTCATCGGATGGCCTGGAAGAGCATTCGATTGAGAAGACTCTCCATGTATCGCCCTTTTTCGGTACGGACGGTTGCTATCGCTTCAGTGTTCGGCGGCCGGGCCTGAATGTAGCCGTCGCCATTCACTACGACGACGAAGCGGGTTCGACATTACGTGCCGATTTCGCCGGTTCGCGCCGGGCGTTTGGTAGGCCGCAACTCATCTCGACCCTGTTTTGCTATCCACTCGCTACCCTCGGCGTCGTCGCCGACACCCTGTGGCAGGCGGCGCAGTTGTGGGTCAAGGGCATTCCCGTACATCGGCGGCGGCCATCGGTCCCGTCCAAATCCATGTCCAACACCGAAACCCAATACTGACATCGACATCGAAGGAACCCATTGATGAGCATCAATACGTTCGATTTACAAGGGCAGGCCAATCCGCGTGGATTCGCCTGGCTAACGCGGTTCATACGCCGCGGTACGCTGACCATACGTCTGCCCTCGGGCAAACCGCTGACCCTCCGGGGAGGGGCCCCGGGTCCGGATGCAACGCTGACGCTAAATAGATGGCGTGCCGTCTCGCGGCTCCTTCGCCGCGGCGCCCTGGGATTCGCCGAAGGCTTCATTGCTGGTGACTGGCACAGTGACGCTTTGCCAACACTGCTTCAGCTACTTGGCGAGAACCTAGATACCTTGCAGCACTTCGCCAACGGAATCCCCTTCGCGCAGCGTCGTGACCGCGAAAACCATGTAAGCAATCGCAACAACGAGTCCGGAAGCAGGCGCAACATCGCCTGCCACTACGACCTCGGCAATGATTTTTTCGGCCATTGGCTGGACGAGACAATGACCTATTCGGCCGGCATCTTTCGCCATGCCGACGAGAACCTCGCAGCCGCCCAGCGTCGCAAGAACGAACGCTTGTGCGAGATCACGGCCGTCCAGCCCGGCCATCGCGTGCTGGAAATCGGTTGCGGCTGGGGCGGATTGCTTGAGATGCTTGGTGGACGCGGCATCGACGCACTGGGCATCTCCCTCTCAGTGGAACAGGTCGCCTATGCCAACACGCGCCTCGGTGGCCTCCCGTCCGCACGCGCGGTATTCAAGGATTACCGGCATCTTGATCGTCGCTATGACCGGATTTACTCAGTTGAGATGTTCGAAGCTGTTGGCGAGGAGTATTGGGATGTCTATGCAGCCAAGCTTGCTGCATCGCTAACTTGCGACGGTGTTGCAGCCCTGCAGATCATCACCATCGATGAGGTGGCCGCGGCCGGTTACCGTCGGCGGCCGGACTTCATCCAGCAGTACGTCTTCCCTGGCGGCATGCTGCCGACCCGGAGCCAGGTGCGCAGCCTCTTTTCACGCCACGGTCTCTCGGTGACGGATGAGTATCGTTTTGGTGTCGACTATGCCGATACCATCGCCATCTGGCGCGAACGGTTCGAAGCAGCGTGGCAGGAGATTTGTCCGCTTGGCTTTGACGATCACTTCCGCCGCCAGTGGCTCTACTACCTTGCATACTGCGAAGCTGGCTTCCGGAGCGGCCGTACCGACGTCATCCAGATCAGGTTGGAACGCTGACTGGATCTATCGAGATGTCCGTTTGCGCTAGGCCGCATCGGGTCTGTCGCGTCCGTCCCGATTGAAACCCTCGTCTCCATCGACAGAGCTATCGACGCCGTGTGTCGTCTCGACTTGTCGAGAATCGAGCAATGAGACGCCTTTGCGATTCTCGGCCCTTTTCACTCATTCTGCTCGCACGGACCCTTGTGAGGGGCGGGCTGAACAGGCCGGCGGTGACGCGCTGAGAGAGTTGACACCGGTACAAGCGATTGGTGCACCAACGCGGCGCTGCCCATGAGATATTAGCTGTAATGAATAGCCGTGATGAATAGCACTGATCAGTTGTCTGGCGCGCTACGCGACGACTAGTTATCTCATGTGCCACGCCCGCTTTGCACCTGCAGCGCACCCTAACGTCGCAATCTATTGCCCGCCGTCACATCGCAACGGCGGGCAAAGTCAGATCGCCGAACGACTTACCATCACACGTGACGGATCACAGGATCCACGGCTTTCATTATGAAAGCATCCTCATTTGGCCCGGCCGTTTTTGTAACAAGCTTGTAGAACAAGGTCACTTCGATGCTACTGGCGGTTCCTTTCTTCTTTCCAATCGTCAGGGTCTAAGTTGGGTCTCCGTCTGACCTACTCCGTTCATCCGACACAACGTCCTCAGGCACCGTCGCGACGTAGCCGAAGAAGTCATAGCGAACTGCGGCGCGCGCGGGCGGGTGTGTCTCTGGCAGCAGAGGCCCGCGGTGGCCCTGCAGCGACGACAATAGGGGATGGCACTGCGCCCGCAATGGACTTGCGTGTCCACTAATGCATCGCTCGCGCCCGCCGCCGGGCACGGATCACCGACCTTCGATACAAATACGGATACCTGTTCGCAATAAGACGATGCCGCAACTCGTCATCCGTTGACGCACGGACTCCACACTTCGCTCGTCGCGCAAATATCGAGCGAGCCAGTATCGAGTCTGAAGAACGTCAGGCCTCTCTGACATCGACTTGAGAGCACCATGAGACTCGACCAGCACGCGCGGGTTTTCGGGCGCCGACGCGACGCACGCTCGAACTAACGCTGTCATTGCGCGTGTCGACAGCGGCTGGGGTGATTCCCGGGAGATTCCGGCAAGAAGTCACTCTGCCAGCCGAACGTACTCGATCACCCGTTCTGCTTCGCCGCACTCCGCGAGCAGCAAGACGAGGTCATTTAGCAGTGCGACATAATCGATCAACCAGACGCCGCGCTTGCCGCTGAAGTCGATCGCGGCAAACCCCCGATGCGAGATCACATACTGCGCCAACGCTTCTTCACCGGCGAGCGTCCTCCCCAGATACCAGGCACCACGCGCGTACAGAAATTGCAAGACGAAGTTGTCAGATTCCCGCTCCAACAAGACTGCGGCTTGTCTGACTGACTCGCGCAGTTTCTTCTGCCCCGCTTCGAGATCACCCAAGAACGTCAGCGTCGGCCCGGGGCGCTGCAGCGCCCGGGTGTGATCATCCCGATAGCGGAAGCTGCCTGGATATCGCTCCGAGGTTACCTTCGCCTTCGCCTCAAGAACTGAAAAGCCCTTAGCTGCTTCCCTGACCCTGCCAAGCTCAAGGAGTGTACCCGCGCGCCATGCCAGTCCAGACAGATGTACGCCAGCCAATAACTCCTCGTCAGGCCAGAGCGAAAGCTGTTTGTCCATTTCCGCCAGGGAATTGTCAAAGGTAAGCAGAGCATCGCCAAATTCTCCTTTCTCGAACACTATCGTTCCAAGATTGACGTGCGCGTTGATCAGCTCAACCTGCCCGTCGAGGCGCGCAGGCGGCAAGGACCTCCGAGTGTTCAAGATAGGCCCGCAGATAGGGCACAGCCTTATCCAGAACACCACGCTCCCACCACGCATAGCCCATCCAGAAACTGGCTTGAGACAGACTAAATCGCGTGTTCGGGCCTGGCGACATTGCAAAGGCGTGCCGTTGGGTCTCCAGCGCGTCGACGAAGTAGGGCATTGCGCCCGATACATCGCCCTCCAGTAGCCTGACCTCTCCCAACTATTGCAGGACGGTGCCACGTCGAGCCATGGCTAGCGCATCGAGGGATGTGATGTCCGTGGTCGCGAAATAGTCCTACGCTTTGGCCCCGACTTCATCCAGCACATCGAGCCGGCCAATCGGTTCGAGTCGGGTCCTCAGATCGACGATCATAAACTCGACAAGGTCTTCAGCTTGCGCACTGCGCAGACCAGCCTCTCGTTCGGCGACGAACGCCGTCCACGCAAGCACGCTCATCACCACAATTAGGCCACTGGCGGCTGCGGTGAACACGCTGAGTCGCCGATATTGTTGTGCCAGATCCCGACGCTTGAGCTCATCGAAGGAAACACTCAGGAGCCCGGCGATGATCTTGAGCGCGGCTGTTTGCTTTCCATCACGATCGGGATATATGTCCGCGGCCAGGGGTTCCGGGGCATCCCCCGTCACATTCCCTGCGGCATCGACACTCTGGGTTAAGGCGGAAGGGAAAGCCGTCGCTTCATTTCCGTCGACAATGATCGGGAACACCCGATCAGCGCGTCCCAGGGACTTGAAGTAGCGAATCTCCTGATCCACCCATTGAGAGGCCCGCGCCGCTGGCGAACAAACAACGATGAGCGCGTCCGACGCCGACAGCGCAGACTCGACCTGGCTTGACCGGTCTGCCGCGCTCGCAAGCTCGTCACGATCCTTAAAGAGCGGTCGGATTCTCCCCGGGATGGTTGCGCCTCCGCGCTCCGTGTCCACCAGAACGCGCGGCACCCGATAACTCTCGATCCGGCTGAAGAGCCAATCGGCCCATCGACGGTTTGCATGACTGTAGCTTATGAAGGCTCGATATCGCTGTCGCGGCATTAATCCGAACGCATGTGCCACACGACGGCACGGGGTGAGGGTCAAAGTAGCCTAATCTACCGGTCCTACCCGGAAAAGGGCAGAATCGCCGAACGATGTCGTGTCGCAGGACTTTCCGGCAAGTCGAGCGAAGACACTCCCCGCCAAAGCCCGGGTCAGGCCCGGCAACGGAGACGCGGGGTTGTAGACCGTCCCGGCAGGCTCTGTCCCTTCCAAATGTCCAACCGGAGCAGGCGTGGTGGCGCAGAAACGCCAGACCAGTAAGCCGCAGTACATTTGTACTTTTGTACTTGCCAACCCATATATACGGCATCACGATATGGCAACGCATACGACGCATCGAGGCATGACCATGGAAACAACGCCAAATCTCGATGATCAGGTGTTGATGAACGCCAAGAAGCGAGCTACCAAGGACGGTATCACCTTGAACGCACTGGTCGAAGACGCCCTCAAGGCAAAGTTCTTGCAGTACGCACCGAAGGTTAGCTATCAGTTCAAACCAAAAGTCATCACCGGCACAAAGCCGCCAAATGTTGATATCTCGGAACGTGATTCGCTCTATGAAGTCACCAACAACTCATGATTGCCATTGGCGCGCAGGCACTTTGTCAGGGGCACGGCATCTCGAGTGTTCTCACGAATGATCGGGGCGTCGAGCGATTCAAAGGGATCTCTGTTCAATACCGTTGAACTGAATTGAGAAGCTGCGGGCTGCGCCGCCCGAACAATTGGCAACGCATTCAGAGCGAGAAAGACGATGCCGCGTTTCAGGATTTACATTAATCTCTCGTTTCTTCAACCGTCTGCCAATTCCACTCTTTTAGTCTCAAATCCATTGTGAGGAGCGTCCCATGATCGTCGTCAACGGTGTGTTCGAATCCGATGCCAAGAGCATCGATGCCATCAAGTCGGCTCTCGCCGAGATGGAAACCCTGTGTAAAGCCGAAAACGGCTGTGATGATTACACCTTCAGCGTCGAGCTTAACGACCCTAACGTCATCCGCCTCACAGAGAAATGGGACGACATCGAAGCATTGCGGACGCATCTCAAACAGCCGCACATGTCGATTATTCGGGATGCGATGAGCAAACATCCGCCCACCTCGTCAAAGGTGTCGTTCTTTGATGCGACCGAGATCGACCCCCCGCGCTAGAGCAGCGACACCTGTCAGTCGAACATCAGGACCTAGTCGAACATCAGAACTGTTCTCGCTACTTCGCCGGCTTTCATAGCCCGGAAAGCCTCGTTGACGTCCTCCAATCGGCCACGCCGGCTAACCATTTCGTCGAGCTGCAAACGGCCCTGGCGGTAGAATTCCAGATAACGCGGAATGTCGATACGGAAGCGGTTGGAGCCCATCCGCGAGGTCTGAACCTTGCACTCGGGGCGCAGGGCATTGAACGGAAACTGGATGGTTGCATCGGTTGGCATCACACCAACGATGGTCGCCGTGCCCCCAATCGCAAGCGATTCCACGCACTGGGTCGCAAGCTCAGGAATACCGACTGCCTCAAACGCGTGATCGATCCCCGCCCCGGCGGTCATTTCTCGCAACGCTTCAACCGCGTTCCCGTCGGTCCCGTCGATGGTGTCGGTTGCGCCCAGAGACCTCGCCGTCTCCAGCTTGTCGGCCACGCGGTCGATGCCGATGATCCGGCTTGCCCCACCGATGCGGGCGCCCTGGATGATCGAGAGGCCCACGCCACCACATCCAAACACCGCCACCGTCTGGCCCGCTTCAAGTCCTGCGGTGCGCAGGGCCGCACCAACTCCCGTTAGTACGCCACAGCCGACCAGGGCTGCCCGGTCAAGCGGGATGTCGGGGTCGATCTTCACCACCGAGTTCTCGTGCAGCAGCATCATCTCGGCAAAGCTGCCGACGTCGGCAAACTGCGCGACACGCTGATCACCCATGTTGAGACGGGACTGCGAACCTCGCCCACGGCTGACAAATCGCTGCACACACAAGTTGGGATGTCCGCTCAGGCATTGCGCACAGGCGCCGCAAAATCCGGACAAGCACGCGACGACATGATCTCCAGGAACCACGGTCGTCACGCCTTCACCGACCGCTTCAACAACACCAGCGCCTTCATGCCCCAGAACCATGGGGTTCTTCGTGTACGCCGCAAGATGGCCATCGACGAAGTGCAGATCGCTATGGCATACCCCGGTCGCAACCGTGCGGACGAGGAGTTCGCGGTCCTCCGGCTTGTCGACGGCGACGTCCTCGATGGTGAGCGGGGCGTGTGCCTCTCTGAATATGGCTGCCTGCATTTTGGAGTTCTCCGGTGGCGAGGTAAGTGATGACGATAATAAGCGCTATTTCGCCATCGACGCCATCCCCCGCCAGGACCGGGATGAACATCGGCGAAACGCGCTTTGCGGGCCCGGGTTGGTTGGCGGTGCGCCTCTCAACCGGCCCCCGGTTCACCCTCAATCGCCCCATCATCACCGTCCACAAACCGGAGGGCTTGGCGCAAGGCGGCCGCTTCCGGCAGCGCATGCTCAAGGCCGTCGACGACATACAGCGCGCT
>CAVOBC010000069.1:0-16347 GCA_963693635.1 Gammaproteobacteria bacterium
GGAAGACCTGCTAATTGGGGAACTTATGAGATTTCGTAAAGCATTAATCTACCTCGTCTCTTTTTTGGTGATGTCGGGCTACGGCCTGAACGTCACTGCAGCAGAGGGCGACGAGGACGACGAGGAAATCGAGGAGGTTCTGGTAACGGGTTCGTATATCCGTCGGGACAACTTTGATTTGCCTTCGCCGAAACATATCGTTGACCAGGCCGACATTGCATTGTCGGGGAACTCAGAGATCGGAGACGTCATCTTCGACCAATCGTTCCAACTGGGCGTGAATGCGAATGCAGCACCTTTCGAAGGCATCTGTTGTGGAGCAGAAAGTCAGGACGGTCTTGGCACATCCAGTGGCTGGGGCGAAGGCGCTGACAACCAGCAGGGTAACCAGGGCACTGAAGTCTGGGCGAACCTACGAGGTCTCGGTACTCGAGCCACAATGACCATGATGGACGGACACCGTCTGCCTGCCGACACAACCGTACGTGGTGAACGTGCTGGCGTTGATATTTCGGGCATGTATCCGTCAATTGCCATCGGCCGGGTCGAGACGATCCTGGACGGTGCCTCTGCCCTCTACGGCGCTGAGGCCGTCAGCGGCGTCATCAACATGGTCCCCCGCAAGGAATTCGAAGGCCTGGAAGTGAGCATCGACTGGTCGCAGCCCCTGGAAAATGGCGCAGCGAATCAGGGCATCCAAATTCTGGGTGGTGTTCAGGGTGATCGCGGTCGCGCCATCTTCTCGATGGAACTGCGTGAAACCGATCGCATGCGGTTCACCGAGCGCCCCGAATTCATGCCCGACAGCAAGAACCCCTGGGCCCGAGATGACCACGAGGGCAACGCGTGGTATCCGCGGACGACGTGGTCCAAGTTCTGGAAAGACGCCTATAACACCGGCAGCAACCCGGGAAGCCGTTTCCGTGCGCCCATCCGCAACATCCTGGGTGCACTGCAGACACCGGGCGAGCGCGGCGATGGCGCTGACTTGGGTGACGGCATCGCGGGCACCGCAGGTGGCTTCGACACCCGTCAGGCATCAACCTACCGGTGGTCAGACAACATCAGCAATATCGCTGTTGGCACTGTCAATGACCCAAATTGTGCCTACAACTTTGGTTCGGGCAACTCCGACAGCGGACCTCAGGCGGCAACAGGTGGCCCGTTCTTCGGCGCTCCGAACCGCTGGTACGCGTACCCGACGCTGGACGGCAAGCTCGACATTGGTCCGGGCGGCACATACGAGGAATGGGAAGCTGCACATGGGCCGGTCGCCGGTACGGCGCACCGCAGGAAGCTTGGAGCGACCTATACCTACAACGACGTTGGCAAACATGCCAACTTCCTGAACGGCTATCTTGACATTGATCGGCCAGCAAGGCATTGCCGGATGGTGGACTCGGATGTGCAGGACATGCAGGCCGAGAGCGAGCGTCGCAAGGGCATGGCGTACTTTGAGTACGAACTGACCGACAATCTGACCGTTCGTGGCGAAATCGTCGCTGCCAACGTCGACTACAACACGCGCTTGTATGCGCCCGGCTTCAACGACTTTGATACCGAGAACAATGCGTTCGTTTCTGATCGCATGGCTATCGCAGTCGGTTCAAACCCGGGCAACCCGTACCGCGCATTTGCGGACGGAACCAATACCACGCCGTGGATTACAGGACTCGCTCCTGCCGACGAGTGGGACTCGGCGATGAACAACCAGAACAACTATCCTGGGCAGCGGGACCAGTCCACCCAGTGGCTGGACTCGGTTCATCGGCAATTAGACTTCTTTGACCTCAACAATAACGGTCGATACGAATATCTGATCGAGCCGGGCGAGGCACTTGTGTACGCGCAGGACGCCAACGGCGACGGGATTCCCGATCGTGACTTCGATGGTGACGGGGTCGCGGATGGAAACATGCAACGTAACCCGGAAGCCCGGGTAATGCTGATTGGTATGGACGACGCAGATGGCGACGGTATCCCGGATCGCTTCGACCCGGATGGTGGCGGCATTGCGCTGTACGAGGATGTTCGCTTTCCGGGTTCAGTAGGTGACGACAACCAGAGCGCGCTGCTCTTTGCCTTCCCCAAGAATCCGCGTAACACGAACGTCGACTGGGTCCATAATGATGGCATCAACAGCTATCTGCGCCGGACCGTGCGCAATGACCTTCGCATTCGCCTCGGTGGCGAGTTGACGATTCAGGATTGGATCATCGACGCTGACTGGATTTGGTCCAAAGGCACGCGCGAAACCAACCAGCCGCAGGAAGTAACTGCTGAACTTGTGAAAGCGCTGCGCTGTCAGGCCGGTCCGCAGGCCGACTCCTGCTGGAACCCGTTTGGCTCGAGCTACCTGATGATGGACGAGAACGGTTTCCCGATTGGCGACCCGTCCATCACGCATCCTGCCGCTAATGATCCAGGCTGGACGCCAGCAGACCACGCGTATGTCAACACCGAAGAAGAGAACCGCCTTGCGGGTATCGTCATGGGTTATGACATCCAGGACCTGGAGATGAACGTCATTGACATCGTTGCCTCCACGGGCAGCTTGTTCGATCTGCCGTACAACGATGAGCCGGTTGGCTTCGCCATCGGTATTCACCTCCGGGTGGAAGAGGAAGAATTTCGTCCTCACATGCTGAACCAGGCCGCCGTCGGCGGACCGAAGATTGCGCTTCGCAAGAGCGAACAGACGTCCAACGCAGTTTTCGCCGAGTTCAGCATACCCCTGATGTCGAGCCCACGTTTTGGTCAAATGGAAATGCAACTCGCTGCTCGGTATACCGAGATTGAGTCACGCGGGGTCTTCGGACAGCCCGGCACGGCCAAGTTCGACACAGTCATTCCGAAGGTTGCAATTCGCTATAGCCCGAACGACTGGTTGGCTATCCGTGCAAGCATGACCGAGGGATTTGTGACGCCGGGTCTTTACGCACTCTTCGGAGAATCGTCGATTCGCAACTTCGGAAACGTGCGTGACTACACATGTGACGTTATTCCTGATGCGCCTCACTGTCTGGCCATCGGTGCCAGCACGGGTGGTGATTCGCCGCGGACCGAAGTTGCAAACTCCGGTAACGCGAATCTCGATCCCGAGACTTCTGACCTCTACAACGTGGGCTTCTCGCTGTCTCTGCTCGACGGTGATCTCGTCTTCGACGTGGATTACACGAATGTTGAGTTCCGCGGTAGCATCGAGAATATCTCGGCAAGTACGGCTGTCGGCCTGAATGAGAACGGATTCTATGACTACGTCCTGGATTCCTGCTCAAACACAGGTCCTGGCGGCGGACCGACGCTGGCCGATTGGGACAACGTGAACCGATTGGCGAATGCGCAGTCGGCCAACGGCTTGACGCCGGAAGATCTGGATGCACTCCGGAGCTTCACGCCAAGCGACTTTGCGGCATCGGCCGTGTTCACCAATGCGGCTGACCAGGCTTGTCGCGCTGCGGCTGTTGAGAACTGGATTGCACGGGACGCGAACGCTGGCGCCGGTGAGAGTTCCTACGGTGGTGCCCGCCTGGATCGTGGTCGCCCAGCGACTACGACTACCGCCGCGATTCCGACGGCGCTCCACTATGTTGAGTCACCCTGGACGGCACAGGGATCTCGCCTAACCGAGACGATGATCTACGGCGCGCGTTATGCGTTCACCCTGCCTGAGCACCAGTGGCTCAATTGGCTGGGCGACGACACGGGTCAGTTCATGCTGACATTCAGCGCTACGCAATTTCTGACGCAGGAACTGACGAAGTTCAAGAGCTTCGGATGTGATGCAGAGAGCCGCAATAGCGGTGGCTTCTGCAACAACGACCACATCTACGCAGGCATCACCATCGATGGTGTGGGTAACCGCAATTCGCAGTACTTCTCGCCCCCGGGGATGGAACTGTACTCTGCGCTGCCTCCGACACCTGAGTGGAGAGCGAATCTTGGACTGCGCTGGTTCAAGGGTGGACACACGGCACAACTCGCAGTTCGTTGGCACGACCGTGTCGACAACATCAACGTTGCCTGGGATGCCATCATCGCGCGTGACAAACTCGACCCACGCGAGTTGATTCCGCGCTGGAACTACGACTCGTTGAGTGACGGCACGACGCAGTACCCGCACTTTGTGCAGCCTGGTGTCAGTTCGCCTGATGAGATTCCTCAAAGCGAGCGGTGTGCATACCAGCCCTGGCCCACCTGCGAGATTAACTCGCGGATGTACTGGGACTTCACCTACAGCTACCGCAAGGCTGACGTCTTGGGCGTTGGCACCATGACGCTGACCGCTAGCGTACGTAACCTCTTCGATACGTACCCGGACGCGATTACGCAGTTCTCCGGACACGAGGCGTATCTGGACAACATCATGGGTCGTACCTTGATGCTGCGAGTCAACTTCGGCTTGTAGTAGCAATCGATGCGGGAAGCCCCATGCGGGGTTTCCCGCATCGCACGAAAGAGAACCCTGCGACTCCGGTCGCGGGGTTTTTTTGTTATGAAGGTGCATCCGCTGAGGTGGCCGGTGACCAGAATCGGGGTCGATCGTGACGGTCTACGACACGATCCGAAACCTCAGTGGGCTCCGGAAGAACGAAAAGTTATGGGTAGGTCTTCGTTGAATCCGCGACTGGCCGGCCGATGTGAATTTGTTGCTGCTGTCCTCACCATAATTGCCTGGGATACACTCTCGAAATGTTCAAGCGAGACTTCATGGTGGCAGCGGTCACCGTCCTGCTGCTTGCCGGTTGTGGCGGCGGTGGCGGCGGCGACAGCACGCCTGCGCCACAACCGCAACCTGTTCCGGTTGTGGGCGAACCGGATCCGGTAACAACGACGCCGCCCTCCACCGTGGATCCGGATGCGCCCTTGAAATTCCGGGAATGGGCTCGCTTTGCCGGGCTCAGTCGGGTGTGGGAGTTCACTGACACGGTGGTTGAGGGCGATCAGGCCCAGATCTTTGCTCGGGAGTTTGCTGGTGGGGTCGCGGCCGCAGACTATGACGGCGACGGCGATACCGATCTGTACGTGGTGGGGGGCAACCGGACACCGAATCACCTCTACCGCAATGACGGCAATTTGACGTTTGTCGAGATCGGGGCGTCTGCTGGCCTCGATGTCACGCATCGGGGTAGCGGCCCGGCGTTTGGAGACATTGATGGCGACGGCGACCTAGACCTTTTCGTTGGGGCGGTCGACGGGGACCCACATTATCTCTTTGAGAACCGTGGTGGCACGTTTGTTGATGTTACTGCGGATTCCGGCATCACACTCGTCGCGACCGTCACCGTGGCCGCAACCTTTGGCGACTACGATCAGGATGGCGACCTGGATCTGTTCCTGTCCCATTGGGCCGTTGATGCGACGCCCGGGTCGGAGAGTCTGTGGCGCAATAACGGCGATGGCACGTTCGTCAATGTCAGCGCAGACGCGGGCCTCGATGCGCTGATCGAGGACGCAGACGCGTCGAGTCAGCTCGGCAACCAGGGTGATGCACCCAAGATTTATACCTTTACACCCAATCTGTCGGACATCGATGGCGATGGCGATCCCGACTTGCTGTTTGCGGCGGATTTCCGCAGCAGCCAGGTGTTCCGCAACGATGGCGCGGGCTTCTTTACCCGGATCACCAACCGGGATGTCATTAAAGATCAAGCGGGCATGGGCGCGTCCGTGGGCGACTACGACAACGATGGCGACATGGACTGGTTTGTCACCTCTATCTGGGAGGAGAATACGACCTTCATCGGCAACCGGCTCTATCGAAATGATGGTACCGGCAACTTCGAGGATGTCACCGATGCGGCGGGGGTTGCCAACGGGAGCTGGGGTTGGGGTAGCTGTTTCGCCGACTTTGATAACGATGGCAACCTCGATATCTTCCAAGTCAACGGCTGGCGCGGTACGAGCGGCCAGTCGGAGGTCGGCACAGGCACCGATGGTCAGGGTGAGCAACCCTTTGGCAGCGACAAGATACGCTTGTTTCATGCGCAGGGCGACGGCACGTTTGTGGAGTCAGCCGACGGCTTTGGTCTGGATGCGACGGGCCAGGGACGCAGCGTCGCATGTTTCGATGCTGACAGGGATGGCAACCTTGATATTGCGCTGACACAGAACGAAGAAACGCAGCTTGTCTTTTACCGCAACGACACAGACAACGATAACCACTACCTAACGATCAAGCTCGAAGGCACGGGGGGCAATCCCTACGGTATCGGTGCGTGGATCTCGGCGGAGACTGCTGCAGGTACCCAGGTGCGAGAGCTGGGCGGGCACAACAATTTTGCGTCGCATGATCCCCTTGAAGTGCACTTTGGACTGGGTGAGGCGACGGTCGTCGACGTGGTGGTGCGCTGGCCTGACGGGTCCGCGTCGCGACGCGACGGGCTTGCGGCGGATCGTGTTTTGACGATCGCGCAGGACGGGCTGAACCAGAGTTTGTCGGTTGTGCGGGGTGGTGGCGATGGTGCATACGCGCCGGGAGAGATGGTGTCTATCGAGGCCGCGGCACCGGAGAAAGGATACTTCTTTAGTCATTGGAGCGGTGACGGCATCACGTTTGTGGACCGCTCCGTGGCAGCCACAGCGTTTACCATGCCCGCGCGCGGCGTCACAGTGAGAGCCAACTACACGCCGGGTGAGGGCGCCGGGCATGACGTGTCGGTTGCGCGGCGGTGGAACGAATTGTTGCTTGAGTCCGTTCGGAACGACTTCGCCCGCCCAACGGTACATGCCCGTAATCTGTTCCACATCTCCGCTGCCATGTTCGATGCATGGGCGCACTACGGCGGCGGTGCCACACCATGGCTGCTAGGCGCTGAACGCGCGGGCGTCGCGTGTGGCCGAGACGTGACCACGGCGCCGACTGACCCGACAACCGCCCGGGAAACCGCCTTGAGCTACGCGGCGTACCGGATCATTCGGCACCGTTTTGCAGGTTCGCCGGGTGCGGCGGTCATAGAACGCGATGCCGATGCGTTGATGGGTGCGCTTCAGCTTGACCTAGCGCTTGCGAGCGTCGACTACGGAACGGGTGCCGTGAATCCGGCTGCCGCGCTCGGCAACCACATCGGAGCGTGCTACATCGCATTCGGACTAGCCGATGGGGCCAACGAAGCGTCGGATTACGGGAACACGGCCTATCAACCCGTCAACGCGCGGCTCGCGCCGGATGCACCCGGCAATCCGGACATTACCGACCTCAATCGGTGGCAGCCGCTTGCCTTGACTGAATTCATCGATCAGGCGGGCAATCCTGCGACATCTGAGCCTGACTTTTTGAGCCCGGAGTGGGGCCAGGTTGTCCCGTTTTCCCTTGCAAGCGCCGATGTTACGACCCACAGGCGCGATGACTTTGATTATCTTGTCTACCACGACCCAGGCGCGCCACCTTACCTTGGTGGCGACCTCAGCGCGGAATATCAGTGGGGCTTTTCACTCGTCTCCATCTGGTCTTCCCACCTCGCACCCGATGATGGCGTGATGCTGGATATCTCGCCGGGCAACATTGGCAACGTGGGGACTTATCCGAGCCGGTTCGAGGACTACCGACAGTTCTATGACACTCTCGCAGGTGGCGACAGCGGCAGTGGCCGAGCGCTCAACCCGGTGACCGGGCTGCCGTATGAAGCGCAGATCGTGCCGAGGGGGGACTATGCGCGCGTGCTCGCCGAGTTCTGGGCGGACGGGCCGGACTCGGAGACGCCACCCGGTCACTGGTTCGTGATTCTCAATACCGTCTACGACCATCCACTGCAGACGACTCGTTTCGGTGGAGCAGGTGAGCCGTTGCCGCGCCTTGAATGGGACGTCAAGGGCTACTTTGCGCTCGGGGGCGCGATGCACGACGCCGCCATTACTGCCTGGGGCATCAAGGGCTGGTACGACTACATCCGACCGATTTCGGCGCTGCGCGCGATGGCGGCCCTCGGGCAGAGCAGCGATCCGGCGGGTACGTCATACCACGCCGATGGCACTCCACTTGAATCGGGTTTCATTGAGTTGATTGAGTCCGGTGATGCGCTCGCGGGCGACGCAGATGAGCATGTCGGCAAGGTCAAGCTGCTGTCCTGGCGCGGATCTGCGTTTATCGCGGACCCGGAGACTGATGTCGCTGGCGTTGGCTGGATCAGAGCGGAGGATTGGTGGCCATACCAGCGACCGACTTTTGTGACCCCACCCTTTGCGGGTTACGTCTCGGGTCACTCGACGTATTCGCGCGCCGCAGCCGAAGTGCTGACGGCGATGACGGGAAGCGAATTTTTCCCGGGTGGCATGAGCGGCTTCGAGGTTGAAGCCAACAACTTCCTGGTGTTTGAGGAGGGTCCATCGGTACCGATGACATTGCAGTGGGCCACGTACCGGGACGCGTCCGACCAGTGCAGTTTGTCCCGCATTTGGGGAGGTATCCACCCGCCTGCTGACGATCTGCCAGGTCGTCTCGCGGGCGCACAAATCGGCGAGGACGCGTTCGCGCGTGCCTTGTCCCACTTTAATGGTACCGCGCCCTGAGGGTACAGCGCTGAGACGATCCTGCGAATCGGCCCGGCGCGTGCACCCTACGAGATAGCCGCTCGCGTGCGGTCGGGAGTGAACCCGGATGGGTCAGGCAGCGCTGCCTGCGAGCCGGAAGCCCTCGTAGCCCTTACGGGCGATCTCGGCGCAGTGGTCGCGGTACGTCTTCATGCCGCCGACGTAAGGCATAAAGACGCGGCTTTTGCCCGGCACGTTGGCACCCACATACCACGAGTTGGCTTTGGGGTAGAGCGTTTCGTCGGCAATCTCGGAGACGTGGCTGACCCACGCTTCTTGTGAGTCGTCGGTCGCCTCAATGCGCGCGTAACCGTTCTTGTTCAGGTAGGCAATGCAATCAGCAATCCAGTCGACATGCTGCTCAATGGCGACGGGCATGTTGGTTAGCACCGACGGGCTGCCGGGTCCTGTGACGGTAAAGAGGTTCGGGAAGCCCGCGACCTGCAAGCCGAGATAGGTGCGTGGCCCGGCGTTCCAGGCGTCTGCCAGGGTGACGCCGCCGGCGCCCTTGATGTCAATGTTGAGGAGCGCGCCCGTCATGGCATCGAAGCCGGTAGCAAAAACCAGTGTGTCGAATTCGTGATCGCCCGCTTCAGTGCGAACGCCGCCGGGTGTGATGGCAGTTATCGGTGCATTGCGAACATTCACGAGTGAAACGTTGTCACGGTTATAGGTGTCGTAGTAGTCCGTATCGATGGGCGGACGCTTGGTGCCGTAGGGGTGGTCGAACGGCAGCAGGTTTTCCGCTGTCTCCTGGTCCGTCACCATATTTCGGATGCGGTTACGAATGTATTCCGCTGCTGTTTCGTTGGCGAACTCATCGACCGTCAGATCGGCGAACGACTCGATCAGGAAGCGAAAGCCGCCCCGGTCCCACAGCTCATCGTAGATCTCGCCGCGCTCTGCCTCGGAAACATCTTTGGCCAGTCGTTCATTAGGTTTGAACGGAAAGCCGTTTTCTGAATCGCGGCAGGCTTGCCGGATCTCGTCGTAGTTGGCTTTGATCTCCTGCGCCCTCGGCGCGTCGAGCGGTTCATTGCGCGCTGGGATACTGAAATTGGGGGTCCGCTGAAACACCGTCAGATGTTCCGCTTGTGCAGCGATCACCGGCGTCGCCTGTATGCCCGTTGACCCGGTGCCGATGAGGGCGACACGCTTGCCAGTGAAGTCGACGCCCTCATGTGGCCAGTTGCCGGTGTGATACCAGTCGCCGGTGAATGAATCGAGTCCGGGAAAGTCAGGCGTATTACGGCTGGACAGACAGCCCACGGCGCTGACGAGATAGTTGCAGGTGAAAGATTCCCCTGCTGCTGTCGTCACGCGCCAGGTGTTGTCGGCGTCATTGAAGTGCGCCGTGGCGATGCGCGAATTGAGCTGAATATCTGGCAACAACTTGAAACGATCGGCAACGTGCTCAAGGTATCGCAGAATCTCAGGCTGTCCAGGGTAGCGACTTGACCACTCCCACTCCTGTTCCAATTCCGACGAAAACGAGTAGCTATAGTAGTAACTCTCCGAGTCGCACCGCGCACCGGGATAGCGGTTCCAGTACCACGTGCCACCGACCCCATCGCCCGCTTCGAACACCCGTGCGCTGAGACCCATCTGGTCCCGCGCCTTGTGCAACATGTACATGCCGGAAAACCCGGCGCCTATGATCGCGACGTCCAAATGCTGATCTGCCATTTGCTGGCTCCCTTTCTTTGTGTGGTGTTGTGTGGTCTTGGTCGGTTGTGGCGGCGAGGAATGTCGTGGCTGCGAGCAATGTTGTGCGCATGGCACGCCAACGCCACCATAGACCATGAATGCGGCGGAGGGAATGTCCCCGCAGGCCCGTTGCGAGCCGGTTGCTGAAGTCTGTGCTGCCGTGCCTGTCGACGAGGGCCCTTGCGCTTTGCGTTCTGGTTAGCGCTGAAACAGATTGTCGAACTGACGTGCCTCGTTACTGGTCCGCGACTCGCGCAGGCACTTTGCCAGCACCGGGATGCCTTTCTCGATCTGTTCGTGGGTCAGGTGACCAAAGGCCAGGCGCAGATAAGGCACGTCTGTGCCCTGATAGTGGAATGAAGAGCCGATGAGGTAGTTGAACCCGCGCTCGGTTGCGAGTGCCCGGAGCTTGGCCCGGTCGACGTCATCGGGCATGCGGACCCAGATGAAGAGGCCGCCGACCGGGTTTGCCCACACGCATACGTCGGAAAGCTCAGCCTCGAGACCCGCGGTCGTTAGATCACGCTTGGTCTTGAGGGCCGCGTTGGCGTAATCGGCGTGCTGCCGGATGCCATCTTTATAGAATTCAGCGACGACGGCTGCGGCGAAGTAGTTGCTGCCCGCATCAAAGCGTCTTGCGATCACGCGCTCCAGCATGGGCGGTCGGGCGAGGATATAACCGAGGCGCATGCCCGGTGCCAGAATCTTGGACAACGAGCCCAGGTACAAGTGGTTGGGGTCGTCATCGAGGGCGAAGAGTGCGGGTTCGATCGGCCCCTCGTAGTGGACGTCTGCATAGCAGTTGTCCTCGATGATGGGTACACCGTACTTGCGTGCTATCGCGATGACTTCAAGTCGGCGCGCGCGTGGCATCACAAAACCGGTGGGATTTTGGTAGGTGCTGATTGCGTAGATGAATTTCGGCAACCGGCGCTCTCGTTGCAAACGAGCGAGTTCACTCTCGAGGTGGTCGGGACACATGCCGGCTTCGTCGAGGCGCACGCCGACGAGGTCAAACTTGAGACCGCGATATGCGTTTAGCGTACCCGGGTAGCTGTACTCTTCGACGATCACTGTGTCGCCGTGATGTTCCTGCAGCGCCTCAGCGGCGAGCGTCACGGCTTGCATCGATCCGTTGGTCACCACCAAATGATCGGGATCGACAGAGACACCCTCGCGTTCAGCTTCGCGCCTTGCCATCGCCTCGCGGAATCCGCGGTGCCCAAGGCTGCCGGGATACTCGGTGATAGCGGCCGACTCATTGTCGAGCACGCGGTTGGCGGCCGCTTTCAAGGCTTCGGTGGGGAAGGTGCCTGGATCCGATCGTCCTCCGCCAAAGTCATAAAGTATCTCGGCCACGGTGATGCTCCCGGGGAAGTTTTGCAGGGTGGAAAAGTAAGTGGGTGGGAAAGTAAGAAGTGAGCGACGTCAGCTTAGGGCCAAGTCTCAATAGCGCAATGTTACGCGGGCAGATTCTACTCGTCGAACGGGATGGGGATCGCTTTGTCAACGAGTTGCCAACCACGCTCAAGTGCGTACGTTTCGATATCAGAAATCCGATTTGCGTGTAGGGGGTGCGTGGCGAAGAAGGTGGCGGGTTCGGCATCCCCGACAGTCGATTGTTTAAGGGCTTTGAGCAGGTGAGTCGCGCCATAGGCTGTGCCGTAGTGTGCGTACAACATCTCGGTCGCTACGAGGTCTGAACGGGATTCTTGCTCGCGGCTGTAAGCGAGCAGGGCTGCCTGGCCGGAGACTCCGAGCGCTTGCTCCAGGGCACCGATGTCGAGGGTGCCACTGACCAACTTGAGGACAGCGAAGATGGACAAGGCGCGGGTGGCAGAGACGATTGGATCGCGGTATTGAACGTGCGCGATCTCGTGCACGAGGACAAACGCGAGTGACGGTTCATCGGCCATCCTTCGCAGGAGGCCGTCGTAAATGATGACGTGCCCACCGATTGCGGCGAACGCGTTGTCGACGGCGGCGGGTGCAAAGTGAATAGTGACTCTGATGTCGTCATCTGCGTGCTGGCTCTGTGCCAGCAGATCATCCGCAAGGGTTTGTAGGTAGAGCGTTTTAGCTGCGTCAACAGAGCCGGCTGCAGGCGCTGCAAACAGTTGGTCTTCGTGTTGGCGGGTGAGCGATTGTTCAAAACCGAGTGGGACGAGAGGCGCAAGCCGCTCGGCGAGAAAGGCAACCACCGCAATGACGGTGAGGATGATGGCGAGGGTTGTGCCCGCGAGGACTGCGAACTCCCTCAACGGATTCGTGTCGGTCGTGTTGATCCCTTCGGGAATCTCAGGGTTGCTGTACGGCATCTGGGACAGATCTCAGAGTTGTCGAGAGCGACGATTCCCGACCTCAGGATGGTTGCATGGCATCCCGCGGAGGAATCAGGGCGGTGTCATAGGCATAGACCTCGATTGAACCGGTGTTGCCTTTGCTGCCTTTCGAGATTGAGGTGGTCTCTAGTTTGACATTGAAAATCATGTTTGCGCCCATGCCGTGAGCGCGTTCGCGCATGCGTAAGATGGCTTCGCGACGCGCGCGGTCAAGCAAGGACTCGTAGCTTGTAATACGACCACGGAAGATCCCTCGGAGTGCCGCGAGCACTTGCTTGAAGTAGTCAACGGAGATGACGACGCTGCCAGAAACGAGGTGGGTTTTCGGCGTCGGGACGGTCGGCGGCGGTGTCTTCTCGGGGATTACGAGCGGCGTCTTGTAAAGCGCCTCTCGTCGCAGGATAGACCGGTAGTGGCGGGCCTCATTGTAGCGACCGACGCCGAAGCCGAGCGCGAGCAGCGTGAGGAAGACGATGAGATCAACCACGGTCAGTCCGCAATGACCACGGCCGAACCGTAGACGAAAAGCTCCGCCGCGCCCTGTGCGACCGACGAGGTTGAGAAGCGCACATTGAGGACCGCGTTGGCGCCGATGGACCGGGCTTGTTCTTGCATGTGTCCCAATGCTTCCTGACGCGCCTCTTCGAGCAGTTCGGTGTATCCGACCAACTCGCCGCCCACAATGTTCTTCAGCCCCGCCATAAAGTCGCGGCCGATGTTCTTCGCCCTGACGGTACTGCCCGGGACGAGACCGAGGTGTTCGCGCACGCGTTTGCCCGGAACGATCTCGAGGTTGCTGATCAGCATATTGCGCTTCCTTTACGATGCGTTGCTTTTCGTAAGCGCGGCCGTGTTGTCTCTGGCAGTCCCGGCTGGCCGCGCCTGTGTTGAGCGACGGGCTCATCCGCCGGTTTTTGATCATTCGTCGTCGTCGATTGTAACCCTGAGGTCACGGCGAATGAGTCTTGGAGAGTAAGATGGCGTCCATGAACGATGAACTCGGCGAAATCCAGCACGGCGACTTTGAACGTAGACTCCGTGACCTTCAGCGGGAACTGGAGGACCTGCTTGACGTGACGGCCGACGACGCACGCCCGGTCCAGCTAAAGGACAACAAGGGGCGGCTGAGCCGCATGGATGAAATGCACAACCAGAGTATTCTGCTCGCCAATCGCAATCTGATGCGTACTCGGCTGCAACGGGTGAGAGCGGCACGAAGGCGGCTCGATGAGGGGAATTTTGGCTTCTGCGCTGACTGCGACGAGATGATCGCGCTGCCGCGCCTGCAAGCCTGGCCCGAAGCGACGTTGTGTCTTGGCTGTCAGAGCGCGCGGGAAGCCCGATGATTACGGGATCCTGTTTGTGCGGTCTGATTCACTACGCGGTCGAAGAACCGGGCATCGTGATCAACCTCTGTCACTGCAGCAAATGTCGCAAATCGTCGGGTGCGGCGTTCGGCAGCGTGATGCATATCGGACTGGAGCGCTTCAGGTGGCTCGAGGGTGCAGGGTTTGTGCGGGCATACGCCACTGAAAGCGGCTACGGCCGGTCCTTCTGCAACCGTTGTGGCTCGCCGGTGCCGAGTGTGTCTGAACACACCGGAAATGTCGCGATCCCCGCCGGAACGTTGGATGGGGACCCCCGGTGCGAGCCTGTTGGCCATATCTACACGGGCTCATCGGCAGCCTTTTTTGACTGCTCTCGCCAGTACCCGCACTTTCCTGAAGCACCCTCGGACGAGATATACGATCCGTACATCGAGCGTTACCTGAGCGCGACTGGGCTTGACCGCATGGACTTCCGTGAAGCCGGTGCGGATGACTTTGAGACGATCGCGGTCCTTGCGGGCCGCTGCGAAGCGGCAACCTCTGGTAGGCACGCAGGTCGGTTTTCACCGGAGGCGCTCGCCGCGGGGGTCGTCCACTTCGTTGCAGAGGAGGCGCAAGCGCAGGACCAGAGTGACGGTTTGCGTGCGCCTGTGGCGACAATGGTCGGATACGCTGGCGCTGAAGAAGTGACGCCGGGCCACTATGAATGGCACTTTCTGATTGATCCTTGCGCGGACTTCGGACTGGTTGCGGGCAACCTTTACCATCGGATGGCCGCGGATGCCGCAGCGGTCGGGGCGGCCAGTATGCGCGTCGATGCGAGCGCGTCAGACCCAATAGTTGGCTATCTCCTGGACCGGAAGTTTGCTGAGGTCGCCCGCTTTGTGGGCGTGGACGACGCGCCCGGCGTGACTCTTGAGCGTGAAGAGGTCATGGGGGCCGCGCCGCAGATTTAGCTGCAAGAACATGCGAGGTTTGCTTGGAAACCGACACCCAAGAATTGTCAGGATGACAATTTTGGGACAAGAACTAGCTGGTTTCCTGGTGTGGGCTGCAGGGATGCAGCGCCGTTTGCCTGAGTCGGAATATCGATGCGGGTACCAGCCTCCGAGTTTCAGTTGTGTTTGCGCTGCGGCATCTCGTTCTTCCGTGTAGAGACTTTCTGCCTGAAGACGGCGGCCTTCTGTTCAAGGAGAGGGACCTGCTGGTCGTTCAGAAGATTCTTGATGGCGACGAGTAGCAGCACATGGCGCTTTTTGATGTTGGACTCGCGCGTGAGCATCTCATCGATCGCCCGGGTGGCCTCCTGTGGGGGAGATCGGTCGTGTTGCCAACGCCTTGGCAAGGTCGCCCCTCGCGTCCTGCAAGTCCCACTCAATCTCTACGACGTCGCTCTGGAACTATTTGACGAGTGACAGAAACGCGGTGCGCTGTTTGTCGGTCAGGTTGAGTTCGGACCGATTTTGCATCACCAACTCTGGCGGAAACATCATTGCTATCGGGTCATTGCCATTCTTGCCGAACGCAGGGAGCACGACGAGGGCCGACAACACCAGCACTCGTGGCAACCAGGAGCGGGCTGACAGCGGGTTTGGGATCAAGGTCAAGTTCATTCGTAGTTGCTCCTTCAGGGGTATTTTCATTCGCGGTTCGTCACAGGTGAGTCCTTTCGGTGTTGCCCGCGGACGGTGCGGGGTCCGTGTTGCGTGTACCGGGGATTGGCAAAGGTGGTTCCGTCATCGGACGTTGCCTCAAATCCGGGGTCGTACCCCGTCGCTCACGCCCGGTGTATGCGAGCAGATAATCGGTGTCCGAGTGCCAGCGTGAAGTCGTTAGTAGTTGCACGTGCAGAGCCCCGACAGGCTCTGCTGCGATGTCTGCGGGCGAGGGGTCCTCCCAAGGGTCGAAACTGATCATCGTCGTTCCGACCATGATGGCGGCGAGAACCGCGGCGACCGGGATCGCAGACAGATAACGTCGCGCGGGTGGGCCAGTAAGCGATGTCGCCGGCGCCAGGTCGTCAAAGTGAATGTTCAAACCGCGTTCTTTCTGCGCGAAGTAATCGTTGACGGCGGTCTTGAGTGGGTCAGACATGCCGGACCTCCGTTTTGGTTGTCGCGCAGGCAGATCGGGCAAGGCTTGTCCGCAGATGTTGTTTTGCGCGGTGATAATGCGTGCGTGCGGACCCGAGGCTGATGTCACAAACGCGCGCCGCTTGCGCGAGTGATAGGTCACGGTGAAAGACCAGAAAGATGATCTGCCGTTGCTGCAGGCTCAGGCGGTCCATCGCGGCACTGACGGCGGCGCGCTGCACATCAGAATCCATCGTCGCTGCGTCGTGGTTTTCGATTCGGGCCGCATCGTCTTCGCGGTTCAGTGCCCCGCCGTCGAAGCCGGCGTCTGCAACCACAAGGCCGCGTTTGCGCACCGCTTCGTGCGCG
>CAVOBC010000070.1:0-16272 GCA_963693635.1 Gammaproteobacteria bacterium
CCTGGGATAGAGAAGAAAATGGTCCCTCAATTGCCAATCTCACGCCAGATTTCGTCTTGCCGGGCGCGACACACGGTCCTGATGAGTTGAAGCAGGACCAAGGGTTGGGTTGCCAGAAATCTCGCCTGCCAATAGCCACACCTCAAAAGAGCAGGAGTCCCTGCACGCCCCTCTCTCGAAATATAAACACCCAAAGTGCAAAGACGTGAAGAGTCAGAACAACAATCAATAACTACACACGAGACTCACCATGAAAACCCGTTACGTGATCACGATCGTCATCCTCGCGCTTGTCGCTGCCTTCGCTGGCGTCGTCTCCATGCGGGTATTTGACCCCATCATCGGTGCGCCCGGAGGGCGCCTGTCTGGCTCTGAGGAGGCCCGCCCTCCCGCCGACTGGAGTGCGGCTGCCGCCATCAGTACCGTGCAACTGGAAACCCGGCCAGACGACCCTTATTCAGTTAACGTCTGGGGAGCGGGTTTGGGTGAGTACTTTTATGTCGCGACGCGCGCCGAAGGCGCAACCTGGTCAAGGTTCATCGACACCAACCCCGACGTACGTCTGCGGCTAGGCGACACGATCTACAATCTGCGGGCCGTGCGTGTCGACGACGACGTGGAAGGCGAGCGCGTGCTTGTCGCATACGCGAGCAAATACGAATCAGATCCGGAGAGTATGACGGCGAACGCGGGGTTGATCTATCGACTCGAAGGCAGATGACGCGCGAGGCGTCCCTTTAGCACGCAGGGTTTGAACCACATTTTCGCAGCGGACCAGGAATCAGGCGGGTCCGACGACCCAGGTCACATCCCTGATGCTATCCGTCGAGGGGATAACAGTGGGGATAACAGGGGGGATATCAGTAGGGGATTAGGACGGGGGGCCTGCAGCCTGACCGTGGAGTCCGGCCAGGTGCTGGCCGCGTCGTCAGGGATGTGGAAAGTTGATCATCACAACGATCAGGGCGACCATCGAGAGCGCGATCACCACACCGACTACCACAGCCTCCCTGGTGGCTGAACCATTATCTTCTGACACGTGTATTCCTCTTCTCGGTTTATCAACGTCTGCGGCCGAGGAAAATCATCCCCGTGGAACCCACCTAGGATCTCAGCCCGCAACCGGGGCGATAGCATAACGAAACCTTGGGAAGAAAGTGAGCGGATTTAACCGTCCTGGCCATCCTCGCCCCGTCATGCAACCACCCGCAGGCATTACCGCGACGCGTACTTACCTGACCTGCGCGCCATCAGACCACCAACAATGAGTTCTTTCAGGCTTGAACCGATCTGGAGCGGAGGCCGTCGAGTTCCGGTCTTTCAATCGCAGATTGGTCATTCAACAGCGATTGCGGGCGGACTGAAGCCGCCGCATAACTCACCAATGTGAGCGGCAAGCGCAATCGTCGAATAGTCGCTGCCGTACGGACCCACCACCTGCAAACTGATCGGCAGCCCCGATGTTCCCTGACCAATTGGCGGCACAGTCGCCGGAAGATAGGCCATGCCAGTCAAAATCGTCCACTTGACGATATCAGCGTAGGGGCGGACCTCGCCGTTGCACACCAGCGTGCGCGTTGCGAAGTCGCCGTCCTGCTGATGCGCGAATGGCGGCACGAACGCAACCGGCATGATGATCGCGTCAAAGTCCTCGAAGAACCGCCCCCACTGCTCCCGAATCTGCGCGCGCTCAACGTTCGCATCGAGCCACGCCCGGTGCGAGGGACCCGATGACAATTGGTCCGATTCCTCCGACTGAGAAGCCTTGGTCTGATCGGCCAGTGTGCCCATCTCACTTTCGATTTTGTGTCGATACTCCGACTGGGAATTCGATTGAGAAATCGCGAGACCCACTAACCATACGCCCAATGACGATGCCCGCGCCGGGTCAATCGCCGGTCTCGCGGCTCGATCAACCGTGACACCCGATTCCTCCAGTCGATCAGTCGCCGCGTTCAGGACCGCCAGCACTTCACTATCCACCGGGCAAAACGCATCGTCCAGCCACGCCGCCACACGCATCCGGGTCACGTCCGCCGGCGCCGGGGCAAGGTTGGCCACGAGCGGCCCTTCCTGACGCTGCAACAGATCGAGCAACAGGGTCAGGTCCTCCGCTGATCGCGCGAGCGGCCCTATCACGTTGACATCAGCCTCGGTGCCACCTCCGGCTTCATGATCGAGATAGCCAGTTGAAGGAACGACACCCCAACTCGGTTTGTGACCATAGATGCCATTGAACGACGCCGGGAATCGAATCGACCCGCCGATGTCGGTACCGATCTCGAACGACGTCATGCCCGTCGCGACCGCGGCGGCTGCGCCTCCGGACGAACCGCCCGGAACGCGTTCGAGGTTCCAAGGATTGTTCGTGGTGCCGAACATCTCGTTGAACGACTGGATGTCGCCGGACCAGCGCGGCAAATTAGTCTTTCCAAACACGATCGCACCTGCCTCGCGCACCGCACGAACGACCGGGGCATCCTGCGCCGGAACGTTGTTGTGCAACTCGGTCGCACCGCCCGTCGAGCGTATCCCCTCGGTCTCCAGTGCATCTTTCATCGTGACCGGAACACCATGCAGCGGACCGTCAAGTTCACCTTTCGCCAACCGCGCATCAGCGGCATCCGCCTCGCCACGAGCGCGCTCAAGTTCGAACGTCACCACCGCATTGACCGCTGGATTGATCCGCTCGACACGAGCGACAAGTAGCTCCAACAGTTGACGGCTGGTAAATTCGCCATCCCGAATCGCGGCCGCTTGTCTGGTCGTCGACCACAACGCAACCTGCTCGCTAATCGCCATGTCTATGCTTCCTCTTACGCGGGATGATGTCCCGGATCGTGGTACACAATGGATACCACTTGATCGCCGGGGCGGGGCACTGAATCTGCAAGTACCTTACGCCTTTCCATTTCCCAGGGTTAGGACCAACACTCACCGGGTGTCGGCTGCGAACTGTCGAATCAGCGGTACTTCGACCTCGATGATCTGATTGCCGCCTATCTAGATACCTGTCAGATTGACGTGCACCGACCCTGGGAACGGACGGCACAACTCCGTCGCAGGACATCGTTGGCCGGCGATCCACGAATTGGAGACTTACATGACAATCCTGGTTGCCGGCGGCGGCATCGGTGGCCTGACCCTTGCACTCAGCCTGCACCAGATCGGTGTCGACGTGAAGGTGTGCGAATCCGCGCGCGAAGTTCAACCCCTTGGCGTCGGCATCAACCTGCTGCCACATGCGGTCCGTGAACTAACGGAACTGGGTCTTGGGGAGACGCTCGCCGAGGTCGCGGTTAAAACCGCAGAGCTCGCGTACTTCAATCGCCATGGCCAGCCCATCTGGAGCGAACCGCGAGGTCTTGCCGCTGGATACCATTGGCCGCAACTGTCGATCCACCGTGGCACATTGCAAATGAAGCTGTTCGAGGCAGCGCGGGAGCGCCTTGGCGGCAACGCCGTTCTAACGGGACACCACCTGGCAAGCTGGCATGAGGCAACGGGCAGGATCACAGCGTCATTTGTCGACGCGCAATCCGGTTCGGCACGTGGCAGCCTCGAAGCGGACCTGCTCATCGCTGCGGATGGCATTCATTCGACGGTGCGCTATGCCTTCTATCCCGATGAAGGTCCGCCGATATGGAATGGCGCCGTTCTGTGGCGCGGCACGACTGTCGCGCCATCGTTCCTGACAGGCGCTTCGATGATCATGGCGGGCCACGAATTCCAGAAGTTCGTCTGCTATCCCATCACCGAACCGGACGAATACGGCAACTCACTCGTCAACTGGATCGCAGAACGAAAATTCCCCGTCGACAACGGCTGGAACCGAGAAGACTGGAATCGAACGGCAAACCGCGATGACTTCCAGCCCTGGTTCGCCGATTGGCACTTCGACTGGCTGAACATTCCATCGTTGGTCCAGCGCGCGGAATCCGTCTATGAATACCCGATGGTGGACCGGGACCCCTTGCCCCGCTGGACTAACCGCCGGGTTACATTGTTGGGTGACGCCGCGCACCCCATGTACCCCATTGGATCAAATGGGGCCTCCCAGGCAATTCTGGATGCGCGAATTCTCACCCAGAAGATCCAGCAGCACGGTGTCGGTGAAACGGCACTGGCTGCCTATGAGAGTGAACGGCGACCCGCTACCGAGAAGATCGTGCTCGCCAACCGTGGTAATGGCCCGGAACAGGTGATGCAACTCGTAGAAGAGCGGGCAACGGCCGGATACGAAGAGCTAACAGATGTCATTTCAACGTATGAACTCGAAGACATCGCAGCCAGCTATAAAGAGGTCGCCGGGTTCGACAAAGACATGTTAAACAGCCGCTCACCACTGGTTTCGCCGTGACAATTCAGGTTGGCAACGGCGAGGTTCCGGTCGTGCTGATCCATGCCTCCGGATCGGGGGCCCAGCAAATGAAGAAAGTGGCTCATCAACTGGTGTCCGCGTATCCCTCACTGCAGGTGTTGATCCCGATGCTCGCCGGCTACGGCGGTGAGTCATCAACCTCGAGCCCTGACCCGATCGACCAGCATCTCTCTGTCCTGGAACACATCGCCAACCAACTCTCGCGACCTTATCTTATTGTTGGTCATTCGATGGGCGCATTTTTGGCATTGAAGCTCGCCGCCCTGTCCGGGCCCAAAGACGGCCTCGGTGTTGCGGGCATAGTTGCTATTGAACCGATGGCGTTTGGCGTGCTCGCCGACCCTCAAGATCGCGCTGCTCGCCAGGAGGATCGCGATGTGCTGGCGCGAATGCAGGCGCGAATGAGCGCAGGCGACGTATCGAGCGGTATCGCTTGTTTCATTGAATACTGGAATCAAACGCCGTGGGAGAAGATTCCAACCGTGGTACAGACCGAACTCGTGGCAAGCGCTCCCCAGATCAGTGTGGAAGCAGCCGCAATCTCTGCGGACCCGACCGCGCGTTACGCCATCGATGCACCGGTGCACCTGATGATCGGCGAGCGTTCGCCGTTGCCGGCGCAACGTATTGTTAAACGCCTTGGTGAGACACTCAGATCATCAACGACCGAGGAAATCCCTAATGCAGGACACATGTCCGTATTGCGAAGCCCGGAGAAGTACGTGCCGGGCGTCATGGGTCTGATCAGACGGGTGTTGGCCGGTCCAGCCAGTACGGGTTCCGATACGCTCAGTGGCTAGTCCCTGTCCCAAAACTACGTTCTGGGGCGGGCGCTGGTGTTCAGCGTCGCAATGCCGGGAATCAGCGCACCTGCCAGACGAGCGCCGCACTGACGAGGTAATTCCACATCGTGCCGACCAACGCCCCGGTTAGGCCTGCGACCCACCAAACGCTGCTGTAGTCGTAGACCCAACTCGCGACCCCGACGTTGGAAACCACGCTGATGCCGCAGATCAACTCGAAGCGGAGCATGCCCCAGAGCATCCGCCAACCCCGCAGACGCTGATCCCGATAAGTCAGCGCATTGTTGAGCATGAAGTTCCAGGCAATGACGATGACAGTCGAGAGTGTCTGCGCGACTCCAAATTGAACGTCAGCATTAAGGCTCGTTCCCAGTAACAGCATGTGCAGCCCAAGGCCCGACAGGCCAACCAGGCAGAACAGAATGAAGCGCAGCGAGACCAGCCCGTACGACAGTTTGCCGACAACGAGGGCGATGAAGTCGAGCGCTACCCTTGCATCAAGCTTGCTATCGCCGTGGAGGCGATGCTGAAACTCAAATGGAACCTCGGCGAATCTGAGCGAACCACGGGCCGTGATCACAAGATCGAGCAGAATCTTAAAGCCCTGCGATGACAACGACGGCGCGAGTTCTTCTACCACCTCACGTCGAATGAGGAAAAAACCGCTCATGGGATCGGTCACCTCGACCCCCAGGAGTCTGCGCGCAAGCGCCGTCGACCATCGACTGATCTTTTCGCGGCGCCCCGAGAAACTCGCGATCGAGCCGCCCTCGGCATATCTGCTCGCAACGACCAGATCCACATCGTCCTGTCGCGCCCGCGCGAGCATAGTGGTGAGGACAGTTTCATCGTGCTGCAGATCAGCATCCATCACCGCGACAAACTTCGCCTGGCTCGCGAGCGCTCCTTCGACGCACGCCCCCGACAATCCCCGTCGACCGATGCGCCGGATGCCCCGAACCCGACTATCTTGCTCACCGATTGAACGCACGGCAGCGATCGTGCCGTCAGCCGAATCGTCATCAACGAACACGACCTCCCAACTCTCGCCTTCCAGCGTTTTGCGCAGCCTGTCGACCAGAATCGGCACATTGAGCCGTTCATTGAACGTCGGTACAACGATAGTGACTTCAGGCGGCGGTCTCGGCATCGCACTCCCTTCTATCGGCCGCGGAACTGTCAACGCAGTTCACCGAGCAGCGCCGAGTCCGGGCCCAGGAGCGCAAGGTTGGTGTAATTGCGCGCTTGAAAGCGGTGGATTAGTCGGGCGTGCTCGTTAATCGGGGTGAGATCCCCCCGATCTTTCACCTCATAGATCACGAGCCCCAATTCATCGAGACGGCGCAGGAAATCAAATGGGTCAGTCCCGGCAGACCGCAGGCCGTACGGCCAGAATTCCATCAATATCTGCACCTGGGGTGAGTGGCAAATGGTCTGCGCAAGGCCCTCAATGACGTGCCCCTCGTATCCCTGCACATCGATCTTGATCACATCGACAGACGATATACCCTCGTCTTGCAGCAGGTCATCGATAGGTATCGTGTCAATCTCAATCGACCCATCCGACAGCGGATTGCTATACAGTCGGTGATCGTCGCGGTTCCGTGACGATCTATAAAGGCGGGCCTTGCCCGCTCCCGACGAGGCGGCCAGGTTCATCAGCCGTGCGTTGACCAATCCGTTCGCCAACGCCGTTTGTTCGAGAAAACGAAAACTCTCGGGATCTGGCTCCAGTGCGACGACGCGACCGGTTGGCCCCACCATCACCCCCGCGATCGCCGTATAGAGACCAACATTCGCGCCCACATCGATGACAACGTCGCCGGGCTTGCAGAGCCGACGCATGAAGGCGATCTCGCGTCTCTCGTAGACCCTTAACAGGAGGGCCCCTGACACGACCGGGTCGTGCGGATTGAGCATGACCGTTGCCGCACCAATTCGTATCGAAGCCGGCAGCAACGCAAGGATTAATCGATCAACCAGCGCCCGTACAGGCGGCGAGCCGAACAATGTTGTGTAGGCAAATTCAGCCAGATTCATTCACACACCTCCCCCGCGCTGTCTTTCGCTTTGCACACGCTGATTCAACACACTGCTTCACCACACTGACCGCGCTTTTCGACGCCGAACGCCTGCTCCTTACCATGAGAAATGCAGCGGAACCTGCAGGGCCAGTGCCCAACAGAACTGCAACCGGAGCAACCACCAGCGCGTCTCATGCTTCTGCTCCGCCAAGAACTCTGCCAAAAACGCGAACGCCAGAAATACAAACAGACCGCCCCAGGGGCGCGACACCTCGCCCGGCCCATTGGAGTGAACTGCGAGCGCTCCTAAAAGCATAGCAAGCGCCAGGTTACGCAGGCGCCAGCCGGCAACATTTCGATTCATATTCCTGGCCAGGCCAATCAACACTTAGAGCAGCACAGGACCGGCAAAGATCAGGAAGTCAGAGATCGCCATGACTCGTTCATTGAGCGCACGCGCATAATCGCCACGACTGAGGATCGCAACCATCGTCGTTCCACTGCTCTTTTGGACGGACGCGAGAAAACCGTCGAGCAAGTGAAAGCCGGTCAACCACGCTTGCCCGACAACCGCGAGCGCAACCACGGCAACCACAACCGCGGCATGCGGCAGCGCGCGCCGTAGGTACCCCCACAACTGTCCAGTTCTCACATCCGTGTTGAATGAATACATCGCCGGCAACAAAACGACCGCGCCATAGGACAAACTGGCCGCAAGCGCCAACAGACATCCTGCAGCCGCGGAAAGGGCATATCTGCCCTCATCAAGCGCGACCCAACTCACCGCCATGGTCATCGCAACCAGTGCGTAAAAGACGGCGTCGTCGGATCTCCCGTAGACCAGGAGCGCAGGCACCAACAAGCACGCCAGCGCACCCTGCAGTGCAGTGACATCGTCGAACCGGCGCCGCAGCGCCCACAACATCACGGGAAGACCCAGTGCAAAAATACACACGTTGACCACGGACAAGCCGAGTGGCGAGGCACTACCGATCAGCAGTTGCCAGTAGACGACAGACGCAGCGGGGTGCGACGTGGAATGCGGGGCCTGATAGCCCGGCTCGATCAGTCCGGCAACGCGATCAGTGTGGGTCGCAAAGGTCTCGGCAACCGTCGCATTGATTGAGGCATCGTGCAGATGGTGCACCGAACTGGCGATGCCGAGGTTTCCGCCCACAAACCCGCCATGGATGCCGCCAAAAGAGAGCAGTATCACGACACTGAAACCCCAAAGCATGGCGTATCGCCACGCGCTGGATGCAACCTGCTGGCCGATTCGCGGGAGCAGATAGACCGCGGCACCGCAAACGGCGAGGTATGGCAGACCGTCCAGAACACCATAGTTAGGGTGTGCAATCCGAATCGGGTAAAACTTGTCGACGGCATAGAGCGAGAGATCCGTCGCCATTAACGCGCCGCCTACGAGCGCGCGCGATTAGCAACAGGCCCAGGAAGTACAGCCAGTAGCGGACGGCGTCCCGACCAACGGCGTCATCGATCAGCGCGGCATGCCGCCGCAGCGCATAGAGGACCATGGGAAAAGCCGCAAACGAGCCCAGCAGCAAGATCGTGACCGCATTCACGTTCAAGTCCGCTGAAGTCATCCCGGTTCCCTCCGTCTTGCCTGGCTTCCGTGAAGTTTAGGTCTCGGCGGCATGCTCATCGACGCACGCTAATAGCGTTACTACGACATCAAATGGAGACGCTATAGGGGCACACCAACGCGCCCGTTCAGGACGGGACGGGGCGGCGGAGTGCATCCACGGTCGAAAACGCCGATTCGATTGCCTGGGCGGTGGAAAGCAGCGCGTGATCCCCGTACATCCGCCCGACGACCTGGATGCCGAACGGCGTTCCCTGATGATCGAGTCCGCACGGCAGGGACACCACGGGATGGCCGATGACCGTCAACGCTGCCGTCAGCGCCAGCCAGGCCATGTAGTTATCGACGGCAACCCCGTCGATCTCGCCGGGGTTGCCGTCCCGCCACGGGAACGGCTGGACGCTCACACCGGGCAGGATCAGCACGTCGTAATGCTCGAAGATCGCAGTGAATTCCCGATATAACTCAACCTGACGACGACGGGCGGCCGCAATGTCACGCATCGATGTCGTCAGCGCCGCATTCCAGGTAGCGAGCACGTTCGGATTGACGTCATCATCCCAGGCGTCCGCCATGTCGAGGTATTGGCTGACGAAGACATCCTGGCGGAGGTGCCAGTCAATATCCGGCGCCGACGTGAGATCGATAGCGTGCGGTTCCAGGGCCGCGAAGAATGGCGCCATCGCGGACACCCGTTCTTCGAAGATCTGCCGCACTGCGTTTGAGACCAAAACGCCGCCCAGATCAGCGCTGACGGCCACGCGCTGGCGCGACAAATCCACCTCGTCGAGCGCCGCGAATCGGGCCGAATCGAGCGGAAACGCCATCGGATCTAATCCCGAGGTTGCCGTGCGCTCGGCGATCACCGAAAGCATCAGCCCGACATCTGCCACGCACCGCGCAATGGGACCCTGAAGGCTGTAGTGCGTCTGAGTCGTCGTGCGCTCTTCATTCGGCACGACGCCCGGCGACGCGCGGTAACCGACAACCCCGCAGTAACTCGCGGGGATCCGCAAGCTGCCGCCATGATCCGAGCCGGTCGCCACCGGGACCATACCGGACGCGACTGCCACCGCAGAACCGCCTGAACTGCCCCCGCACGTCAGTTCCTCATCGAAGGGGTTGCGCGTTGCACCGAAGAGACGATTCACGGTATTGGCGCCAATGCTGAATTCGGGAATGTTGGTCTTGCCCATGACGATGCCGCCCGCGCCGCGGATGCGGGCAACGATCCCCGCGTCTGCCTCTGGCACCTCGTCTCGGTAGAGTGGGCTGCCGAGTGTGGTACGGATTCCGGCGGTCCGCTGATTATCTTTGATAGCCACCGGCACGCCGTGGAGCGGACCGACATCGTCGCCCCGGGCGGCCGACGCGTCGGCCGCGGCGGCTTCGAGACGCGCCCGGTCAAACGCCGTCGTGACGACTGCATTCAAACGTGGATTCACTGCCTCGATGCAAGCAACCGACGCCTCGACAAGCTCTAGCGACGAGACCTCGGCACGACGGACCCGACGGGCTGCTTCGGTCGCGGACAATCGTTGAAAGCCCTCAGGTGTCACGGTGGCCTCCCTTTGCGGCAATCCATGGATCTTACCATGCGTTGCGACGCCGCCAGCCCACCCGTAAGCTTGCCTCATGACAAAACCCAGAACCATAGCCCTGACGGGAGGCTCTTCCGGAATCGGCGCGGCGGTCATCGACCGACTTCACGCTGCCGGCTGCCTGATCTTCAATCTCGACCGGGTCCCCAGCACGCGGCCCGGGGTCATGGAACTCGACTGCGACATCTCAAAACCTCACACAATCGACGCCGCCATCACTCAGCTACCAGACGAACTCGACGCCCTGATCAGCGTCGCGGGCGTCGCGCCTGGGATCGTCGACGACGAAACGCTCATCGCCATCAATTTTCTCGGCATGCGTCACCTCATCGAAGGGGTGCTCCCGCGTGTCATCGATAAAGGCAGTGTGGTTATTGTGGCGTCGAGTGCCGGACGGGACTGGCGGGACGAACCGCGGGTGCAGGATCTACTGGATACCGGAGACTTCGATGACGGATCAGCGTGGGTGCGTGAGAATGCCGACGCCGGGCAGGCAAACGCCTACAAGTTCTCCAAGCAGTGCTCGGCGGCATACACCTACCGCGCCGCGGGAATCGGTCGCGATCGATCCGTCCGCTTCAACTGCGTCAATCCAGGCATTGTTGAGACCGCGCTGTCCCCTCACTTTCAGAACATGCTTGGTGCGGATCGTTACGACCGCATCATCGCGGCCAGCAAGCGGGCCGGCACGCCCCAGGACGTCGCTGAGGTCATCGAATACCTTGCCATCGGTCACTGCCAGTGGCTGAACGGCGTTGAACTCACAGTCGACGGCGGCTATTACGCAGGGATCGTCGGCGGGTGGATCGAGGCCTGATCGGCTCTACAGAACGGGCACCGATCCGGGTTACTCAGCGTCGGGCCTCGCAAAGTGGAAGATGCCCCAGGTGAGATGGCCCTTGTCCGCGCCAACGACCCAATGGTTCAGGCCCTGAAGCATATTGTCGACGTATTCATGCGAGCAACGCTCGACCATCTCATCGTATCGATCGCGTAGCGTCGCGCCAACGCGCGCGTAGTGCGTGCGCATTTGATGCGTGAGGTCCAACCATCCGCGCTCTTCGAAACCGCGTTTGCCTAGCTCTGCCCGGTAGAATGCGGGGCAGCCCAGAGAATTGAGGTGAATACGATCCAGGATGGGTTGCAGCACGCCCTGTGGACAGGCGTCTGACTGCATTGGGTCAGTGAAAATGAAGTGCCCGGGTGTTCGCAGCACTCGGCTCGCTTCATCCAGCACGCGCAAACGGTCACCGCTGTGCAGGATCGCGTCTTGAGACCATATGACGTCGAAGCTATCGTCAGGCTCGGGTATGTCCTCAAAACTGCCGTGCAGCACCTGCACCCGGTCGGCCATGCCGTCGCGGGTGGTCAAGCGGCGGTTGGACTCGTTCTGTGTTTCGCTCAGATTCAGGCACGTCACATGACAACCGACCTGGCCCGCCAGGAAACGGGCGGAACCTCCGTAGCCCGCGCCAAGGTCAATGATCCGATGGTGTTTCGACAGCGCCGGCAGCATGGATGCCATGTGCTCGACCGTGCGATGACTGGCGAGCGCAATGTCGTCGTCCGGATTTTCGTAAATGCCGATATGGATATCGTTGCCGCCCCAGATCGTGCTGTAGAACGCGTCGGCATCACTGCTGTCGTAGTACGCCTCAGCCTGCGCGACGGGATTACTTGAACTCATACGTCTTCTCCGCGACGTGCACGAAGAAGTCCGGGTCGTCGTCTTCATAGGTCTCCTGGAAATCGCCGTAGGTCGTGACCTTTTGGAACCCGACTTCGGTGAACAAGCGCCGCATATAGTCCTTGCGTAGTGGGAACATATTCAGCCGATAGACGCTGCCATCGGCGAACTCGTAGCGAAACCGGGCGAGGCCATCGTCAACATGCTCCGGGGCGACGGACACTTGATCGCCACAGTAGTAGTACTTGTGCTTGCTCTCATAGCCGCGATCCATAATCGCGTCGTAGTTGCGCTGATCGATGATGAGTAGTCCATCGTGGCGAAGCGCCGCGTAGAACTCTGCGAGCGCCCGGCGGCGATCCCGTTCGTCAAAGAGGTGTGTGAATGAGTTTCCGAGGCAGATAATTGCGTCGTACTTCGAATGAATATCTCGATTCAGGAAGCGCCAGTCGGCATGCGTCGCGTTCAGGACCCGTCCGTGCGCACGCGCATTGTTAAAGGCTTTGGTGAGCATCTCGGCATTACCGTCGACACTTGTGACCTCGAAATCTGCCTCGAGTAACTGCACGGAATGGAATCCCGTTCCCGTTGCGACGTCGAGGATCTTGGCCTTGCCTCTGGCTTTCAGAATGTCGACGAAGAACTGTCCTTCGCTCTTGGCGCGGGCATCCCAATCGATCAGTTCATCCCATTTTTCAACGAAGGACTGGACGTACTCCTCATTGTAGTGATCCGTTTCTCGGACATTGGTCGGGTCGGCCCCGAAACCCTGTGCCTTGGCGGATACCGATGAGCTCATCCTTTTCTCCTATTATTATTTCGTTCACGATGAATCAATGAGACTACCAGAAGGCACGCGACCCGTAAAACAGGCCTTTCTTCCCGGACACGGTCGAACTTTTGCATCGAACTCAACACATTTATCGGAGTCTCCGAGAGCGTACAATTGGCTATGGGACACAAATACGAAGAAGTGCTGGTTGCACTACGGCAGATCATGCGGGCGACTGACCTGCATTCGAAACAACTCAAGAAGCTGACCGGACTAACGACCCCACAACTTGTGGTGTTGCTATCCCTGCAAGATCGAGGTGATGTCTCGGTTGGCGTTCTTGCCGATCGCATTAGTCTCAGTCAGGCAACGGTCACGAGCATTCTTGATCGCCTGGAAAGACAGGAACTGGTATCCCGGCGCCGAAATGAGCAGGACCGACGCAAAGTCCACATCGACCTGACGGAGGCTGGGCGGGAACGTTTGCGCGATGCGCCAACAGCACTCCAGGACGCTTTCGTGCAGGCATTCACTGCACTTGAGAAGTGGGAACAGAACCTGATCACGTCTGCGCTGCAACGTGTCGCCGTCATGATGAATGCGGAGACAATTGACGCCTCACCGCTCCTCGACATTCAATCGATCGCAGAAGCGTCTGTCGGCGCGCCGACGCTGGTTTCATCTGATCCGGATTCCGCGACTTCGTAGCGGCCGCGGAGTGCGCGACGCGGATCGCCGTCGCGCTCGAACAGTTATTCGCAGAAGCTGTCCGGCCCACCCCATTTTGCCAATGGGCATGTCGTTGTCATGGTCGATCGGCGGACCCGCCTGATCCCAGTCAGGCCGGATTGATGTTCGGATTCAACCTGAACAGGTTGCTTTGATCCCACTCGCGCTTCAACTCAACCAGTCTGCCGTAGTTCGGACCAAACGATGGACGCACCCGCTCAACGTCGTCTGTCATCAGGTGGTTGATGTAGCTGATCTCTGCCGAGAACTTCTCGACCGAGTTCCAGTAGTCGCGCGTCCAATCCCGCCAATGATCGTCTTCAGCGTCGTCGTCCCATTGGGCGATTATGTCGAAGTCGTACACGTTGTCCCGCATGCTGAAGGCCGTGGCGTCGGCTGCTACTCGGGTAGCCTCGCCGTGCATATGGAACAGTAGGACCACAGACTTCGGTGCCGTCATCGTCTCCGCTTTTTCAACGACGATGTCGATGAACTCGTCGGTTATCTCAGGAATGTATCCAGACTTCCAGTAGCGGCGCGGTCCGTGCGGTGCAGCATTCTCATCTAAGAAGCTCTGTAGGACAGCGTATGGAATCTCGCCAACCATATCCGCCACTGGCTCGGCGAAATCGCGCATCGGCTGCACGGCCGCTTCGCCGCCTGCAACATCACCGAAGTAGCCAATTATCAGGGCGATCATCGGATCGCCTTCCGGTGACGATAGCAGGCCGCAGAACACGGTCAGCTTGTCCGGCAAATCTGCTGTGAACTCTGCATAGAACTTCATCACCTCACGAGCCATGGCCCGCGGGTACATCAGCAGCCCGCCGTACACGTTCCCTTGCTCATGGAGCCGGTACTCAAATGAGGTGACAACACCGAAGTTTCCGCCGCCACCGCGCAGCCCCCAAAGCAGGTCCTGGTTCTGGGTTTCACTGGCTGTGACCACTTCGCCAGTTGCCGTGACAACATCAGCAGAGAGGAGATTATCGGCTGTGATGCCGTGCTCCGCCATCGCCCACCCAAGGCCGCCGCCCAGGGTCAGCCCGGCGATACCGGTGTTTGAGACAGTGCCGCCTGTTGTGGCGAGCCCGTGGAGCAGAGTCTCCTTATCCACATCGCTCCAGACGCATCCGCCTTCGGCGCGCGCGGTGCGATTTTCGACGTCCACGTGGACGCCGTTCATGCGGGTGAGATTGATGACCAGTCCGCCGTCGTTGGTGGCGATACCGGAGGCGTTGTGTCCTCCGCCTCGGACTGAGAGAACCAGGTCATGTGCGGTGGCCAGCTTCACCAAGGCGACCACATCGGAAGCGCCCTCACACATAGCGATCAGCGCAGGACGCTTGTCGATCATGCCGTTCCAGACCGACCGCCCCTCGTCATAACCGGCATCACCGTCAACCAGCAGATCGCCCCGCAGGACACCCTGCAACTCGGCAATCTGCTCCTCAGGTACGTATACCGAACCGCCGCCATTTGTGAGAACGCTAACTGATCCCATTACGGACTCCCAGCACATCACCTAACGTAGTTTTGCGCAGTATTGCGAACGGACTATCTAACGCGAGAAACTCTGCGGATTCGAGTCGACTACTCGCGCCGTCCACCGCCCATCCGTCGCGTCCGCGCCTCAGGCCATATGAGCGATTGATCTCGCGATGTGCCATTGGCAGGAGGACGCGGCCCTGGAGCGCCGGTTGGGTGCGGCGTACCGGTGAGCGCGGTGGCGGACGATGTGACAGCACTGATGTCATACATCGCTCCCATTCTTCAAACGATCGATCATCACCAGGGCTTTTTTTGAAGGTCCAGGCAGTCGTTGGCGAGATCGAGTTCATGTGTCAGACGACCGAGTTGCTTCTCCAGCTGTTCGATACGCCGCTGATCAGGGGTTTTGGACGGTGCCGGAACCGTGCGCTCTTGCCCAACCCGACCACACCATTCCGTGCGTACTCCCGCCGCCAGTTCGACAGCTGGTTACTGTAGCGATTCTCACGACGAAGAATCGCGCCGAGTTCTCCGTGTTGACAGGCCGCGGACTCACCTGTCTACCGTTCGAGTTACGAGTCGAGGACGCCAATCAGGGACTCCAATCAAGGAATCCAATAACGATCTGGTTTACTTGGCTGGTGCCTCATTCGCTTCCAATCCATCCCTCAACCCCGCCTCAACCCACCAGTGCTCGTATCCTCCTTCGAGTAGATTGGCAACGTCGCGCTGATATTGATCACGATCCACATAGCCGATCTCCAGCAGCCGGGTCTGACCATTTACCCGGACCTGCATCGCCGTCAGCCAGCAGACCCAGCGGAATCGTTCTTCATCGCTCAGTGACGAAATCGGTTGTTTGTCATCAACCATCTTCTTGCAGACGGGATGCATTGCTGCCGACTCCATCAGCGACAGGTAAGTCTGCGCCAGAAACTCGTTTCCCGACGACATGATCTGGGCCCTCGTCACCTCTGTGTTTCGCTTGATCTGCAGGGCGACATAGATCAGCGATATCACGAGTAGCACCGCACCAATGAACTCGCCAAGCGCGCCCAGTGCAAATATCGTCAAGCTAGTTCCTCCTTCGATTTGGATTCGTCGAACGAATGGCCGACGACCGGACGCCTCGCCCTGGGAGAGGATTAATTGTCTTCGTCTTTGTCTCCGTCTTTATCTCC
>CAVOBC010000071.1:0-16220 GCA_963693635.1 Gammaproteobacteria bacterium
TGGCGCTCGCCGCCGACAAGACTTCAACGATACAGCTCGGAACCGGGGTCGCGGTATCCGGCACGCGGCCTGCGCCGGTCAATGCAGCGTCCATTGCGACGATCAATGCTATCGCGCCCGGACGCACGTTCTTCGGTGTGGGCGCTGGCAACACGGCGATGCGCGTGATGGGCCTGAAGCCGCAGCGGATCCGGGAGTTTGGCGACTACCTGCGCGCCATCAAACCGCTGCTCCGGGGCGAGGAGGCCGAGAGCAACGGCAAGCCGATCCGCCACATCATGCCGGATCGCGGCTTCGTGAACTTCGATGATCCGATACCGATGTACGTGTCTGGGTTCGGTCCACGCTCGTTGGGGCTTGCCGGTGCGCTTGGCGATGGGGCCGTGCTCGGGGGCGTGCCGAATACGCCGGGCCTGATGGAGAACACCTGGCGCATGATCGAGCAGGGCGCGACGGACGCCGGCCGCGAACTTGATCGCAGCACGTTCTATACGACGGCGCTGACCGCGATTGCGATTCTTGAACCGGGCGAGGCGGTGGACTCGGTGCGCGTCAAGAGCGAGGTCGGCGCCATGGTAATGGCGTCAATTCATTATCAATACGACCAGTTCCGAAATTTCGGTCATCAGCCAGGTGGGGCAATGGCTGAGATATGGGAGGACTACACGGCGATGCTTGAGGCTGTGCCCGCCGAGCGACGTCATCAACGAATCCACGCAGGTCACAACTGTTGGGTGATCCCGGAAGAGGAGCGCTTTGTCACCCCGAATCTCATCGAGAGAACCTGTGTGGTGGGCTCGCGCGATCAGGTCATTGAGCGGCTGTCGATGGCGTTTGAGTCGGGGCTCGATCAGGTAATGATTTTGCCTAACTTCGACACCCGATTTGCCGTGCTGGAGAAAATCGGCAAGGCGATTGTCGGCAACGTTGCCTGATAGCCTGCGGGCTCAACTTAGGGTTGCGCAGGGTCGCCGGTTAAGGTTCCGGGGTCTGGTTTGGGCGGGTATTGGGGGCGGTAATGGGGCGGGGGTAGTAGGCGCGCATGTCAAGGCTTGCTCAGACGCTCCATGCGGATGCTGTTGGTGACCATCAGCGCATTTAATTTGTTAGTCGGCGCGAGCTTTTGGTCAGGATCTGTCTCGTGCGTGAGCCTGGCCCGGATCTCTGCAATCTGGCCCCGCGCCTGCAGCTCCGGCGGCTTGAGCCCCGCATTCTTGAGCACCGTGTAGCCCATCCGCAGGTGAGCGGGCGTCCGCTTCCAGGCAGAGAGGTCGATCCGCTTGCCCTTCATTGATGATTGAGAAGCCGAGATTGACGGTGGAGAAGGTGAGAGATTGTCGAATCTCGCCGCACTCGATCGCCTCCTTGATGCGTTGTTCAGCGATATTGTAAAGGCTCATGTAGCCATTCGATGCAAAACCGGGCCGACCGCCAGTACCCGGAGCGCCGGCGAACCGGCGGGCGCGCTTGAATTGCAGAGCGTATCTGAGCGAGACTGCGCCCCCGCCAGGGCGGGACATAAAGACCAAATTCCCAACGTTTCAATTGAAGGAGCACAGCATGGCCCTAGAGGTCGGAGACAGCATTCCAGACGTAACCCTAAAGATCATGGGCGAGAAAGGACCCCAGGACATCACCACCGCCGACCTCTTCAGCAGCAAGAAAGTGGTGCTCTTTGCGGTCCCTGGCGCTTTTACGCCGACCTGCAGCATGGCGCACCTGCCGGGCTTTGTGGTCAACGCGGACAAGATCAAGGCCAAGGGCGCGGACAGCATTGTGTGCACAGCGGTCAACGACGCCTTTGTCATGGACGCGTGGGGCAAGAGCGCCAACGCTGAAGAGTTGCAGATGGTCGGTGATGGCAACGGTGATTTCGCCAATGCGATGGGTCTGACCATGGATGGCAGCGGTTTTGGGCTTGGCACCCGGTCCCAGCGTTATTCGATGATTGTCGAAAACGGCAAGATCACCCAACTGAATCGCGAGAAGGGCGGTGCGCTTGAAGCCAGCACGGCGGAAGTGATTCTCGAACAGTTGTAACCGCTTCATGTCAGCGATCTCGCCCGCCAGGCACACTTGCCAGGGAACAGGGATTGGGATTGTCAGGAAGCAGGGATTGTCAGGAAGCAGGGATTGTTAGGAAGTAAGGAGGTCGCTGACTCGACATTGCTCTCCGCTGGCGGCTGCGCGGATGCCGGCACTAATTTCGATAAGACGGCCCGGTACGACGTTGTGCGGCAGGTGGATACCGCATGACGTCGACCCTCATCGAGCCGTGGGTGTTGTGGACGCTGCTGGCTGCGGCCATGCAAGCCGTGCGCACCGCAGGCCAGAAACAGCTCGCCGAACACATCTCGGTGCATACGGCGACAATGGTTCGCTACCTTTTCGGGCTGCCGTTTGCGCTTGTTTATCTCAGTGTTCTGGCACATCAGGGGGCGGGTCCGGAAGGACCGTTGGCGGCGCTGCCCACGCCGGGTCGAACGTTCTGGTTGTGCGCGCTCGCGGCTTCGGTGCTGCAGATCATTGCGACCATTGCCCTCGTGCACCTCTTTACGCTCAGGCACTTCGCGGTTGGCACAACTTATGTGCGGACTGAGATCGTGCTCACGGCGATCATTGGCGCGGTCTTTTTCAGCGAAGTAATCTCCTCGATCGGGTGGGTAGCGATCGTTGGTTGCGCCATGGGCCTCGTCCTCGTCAACCTTGCCCGGAGTAGCAGCGTCTCTGGCATCTGGAATCAGTCGGCAGCGTTCGGTCTCGCTGCGGGTCTGGGTTTTTCGCTGACGTCGCTTCTGATTCGTAAGGCGAGCCTGTCGCTGTCGCTCGACTCGGCGATGCTGTCGGCAGCGTATACGCTTGCCTTCATGGTGATTGTGCAAACGCTCATCACCGTGGTCTGGGTGACCGCGCGATATCGACACGAATGGTTTGCACTCGTCAATCATTGGCGGCCGGCGCTCTTTGTCGGGCTGACCAGTGTAGTGGGCTCGGCTGGCTGGTTCACCGCGTTTACGCTTGAACGCGCTGCCTACGTGAAGACGCTGGGGCAGGTTGAGTTTGTGCTGACCCTGCTCATCGGCATCTTTTATTTTCGCGAGATTCCGAACCGGCTTGAGGGTGCCGGTATGGTGTTCATCGTGTTCGGCGTCATTGTATTATTGCTCGCCGCGTAAACGCGGCCGACGATCCCTGACAATAATCCCCAATCAGAATGCTCAACCAGAAGGTCATGTTTCATGCTCAAACTCTACGGATTCCCGCTTAGCAACTACTTCAACATGGTCAAGATCGTGCTCATCGAAAAGGGCATCGATTACGAATACGTGAATGTCATGCCAAGTCAGGAAGCCGACTTTCTGGCGAAGAGTCCAATGGGCAAGGTGCCCTGCATTGAAACGGACGACGGTTTTCTAAGCGAGGCGAGCGTCATTCTCGAGTACCTCGAAGACCTGGGGCAGGGCCCGTCGTTCATGCCGTCAGATCCGTATGCTCGCGGCCTGGTGCGCGAACTGACGAAAGAAATGGAGCTCTATCTCGAACTTCCGGCGCGGACGTGTTTTCCGGAGGCGTTCTTCGGCGGAAGTGTGAGTGACGACGTCAAGGCAAGCGCCAAGGCCGCACTTGCCAAGGGCGTCGCGTGCCTCCAGCGGCGTGGTTCTTTTTCACCGTTCCTCGCTGGCGATCAGATTAGCTTTGCGGACGTTCTGTTCATGTACAGCGTGCCGCTTGCTAACAGCGTGTCGAAGAAGCTGTTCGGCCAGGATCTCTTTGCGGACGTGCCCGCGGTCACGGCGCTCCTTTCCGCGCTCAGCGAGCGCGACTCGGCGAAGCAGGTGGCGGCCGACCAGCGCGGCTGATTGCCCCCCTCCCCCGGGCCGGGATGAAGGTGGGATGTAGCCCGGGATGCAGGCAGCGTCCCGGCTGCGGCCGCCGCGACAGGTTAGGCGAGGGTCTCTTTGAGGGCGGCGATGCGGTCCAGCATGGACATGATCTTGTCGGGTTGGTCCTGGGGCAGACCAAACACAAACTCGGTAAAGCCCTGCTCCATGCGACCCTGGATTTGCTCGGCCACGGGCGGTGCCCCAAACAGGGCGAGCGTCAGGGAGTCCGGGTCCCGCCCGGCGCGTTCCATGGCGGCGCGGACTTTGGGAATGCCACCGCTGCCGGGCCCGCCTATGGGCAACCAGCCGTCGCAGTAGTCCGCCACGCGGTCGTAGACCCATTTTGAGTTCGCGCCCATCCAGATCGGTGGCCCGCCTGCCTGAGCGGGTTTCGGCCACGACCATATCGGGTCAAAGTCCACGAATTCGCCGTGGTATTCGGCCTCGTCCTGTGTCCAGATTTGCTTCATTGCCAGGATTTTCTCGCGAACAACCCCCCAGCGCTTCGAGTAATTAGCGCCATGGTTTTCCATTTCTTCGCGGTTCCAGCCAGCGCCGATGCCGAGGACGAGCCGGCCGTTTGAGATCAGGTCTAGCGATGCACATTCTTTGGCAAGGGTGATCGGGTCCCGCTCAATGACGAGGCAAATGCCGGTTCCCAGCTTGATCCGGGTCGTGACTGCGGCGGCAGCGGTCAACGCAACAAACGGGTCGTGCGCTCGCCAGTAATGCTCCGGCAAGTCACCGCCGCCCGGGAATGGCGTTTGCCGCGCCACCGGGATATGTGTGTGCTCCGGAAAGAAGAGCGAATCGAGGTTGCGCTCCTCAACGGCTTTCGCTAGTTCAATGGGGCCGAGCGTCTTGTCGGTTGGAAATATCATCGCGCCAAAATTGGGCATTGGGTCTCCGCGGTGCTGTGGGTGTTGCGGGGACTATACGCCCCCCGTCGCTCGGGGTGGCATCGAGTGAGCCTGCGGAAAAGGGTGGGGCCCGAGTGGGCTGCAGATCGGAGAGGATGCGCCAACGGGGGCAGATTCCCTCGCCCATCGCGAAACCGTGTCTATATTTTTTCTAGCGGTCGAAGGCGCGTCGAAAACGGTTCACCAGGATGGCCTATGGATGGCGTCACTCCGGGACACGTCAACGAGAGCCGCATTGTCGCAATAAACGAATAACCCTTCGGGTGAGGCATGGTAGCCACTGATTCGGCGAGTAGGATGATGGAACTCTATTTGCTCGGTCTCATGACCGGACTCCTGATCTACAACGTGATCGTCGCGATGTTCTCGCATCGTCGTCCGCATATATTGCACACGGCCGTGACCTTCGGGCTTCTCGTTTTGTATGGCTGGGGCATAACGACGCCTGACGTGCCGGCGTTCTTCGAGTTCTCCGTCGTCGTTGGTGTGGCCGCGTTCAGCGTGTTTGTACACCAGCGGTTTGTCCTTGAATTCGTCACGCTCTCGAACGCGTGGACGGAGCGGACCATCCGGCCGAATACACTCGCTGTGTCGCTTGGGGCGTCCAATGACTGGTTCGCAGCGATCTCGATGGTGGGCGTAGTGGGGTATATCGTTGTCCTTTCGGTCGGGCTTGGTTATCGCTTTAAGGTTGGCCGTGACGTGGCTGATCAATGGTCTATCCGGTATCGGGAGGTGCTGGAGCAGATGGATGCGATGTCGAAAGAGAATGATCGCCTGCAAAAGGAAACAACGACCGATTCGCTTACCAAGATCGGCAACCGAGCGCACTTTGATGTCACCTATCAACTGGAGTGGGATCGCGCGTACCGTGCGCACAGCAACGTGTCGTTGCCGCTTGTCGATATCGATCATTTCAAACGCGTTAATGATCGGCACGGACACGTTGCCGGCGACGAGTGTATCGTTGCTGTGGCCCTCGCACTGCGCCGCTGTCTCCTGCGACCGACCGACCGCGTTATGCGTTACGGGGGTGAGGAATTTGTCATTGTCCTCGGCAACTCAAACATCGAAGGCGTCATGATGATCGGCGATCGCATTCACAATGCGGTCAAATCGCTGCGCTTTAAAGAGGGATTTCGCATCTGCGTGAGCGTCGGCGGGGGCTGCACAATCCCGAGCGACCAGTTCCAGAGCCAGCAGTTTTTGCGGACGGTCGATCAGGCCCTGTACGAAGCGAAACGGCTGGGGCGTGACCGTCTGGAACTCGTTGATGAAGACCGGTATTCGCCCCCAAAGCACGTTGCATTTCGGTAGCCGGACGAGGCCTACCCCGCTGGTCTGTGAGGGGCAGTCTATGCGACCGGGTCACCGGTGCTGACCGGTGGCGCCTCGACGATGCCCTCGTCTGTGATCTGGTAGATCCTGGCGTCTATGCGCCGGTCTTGATTGTCCCCGTCGATGTTAAGGAAGCCGATCGTGCCGAGGCGCGTTGACATGTTGCGCGGCAACGTGGGCGAGCCGGGGTTGATGCAAAGGGTGTCATCCATCATATCGATCGACTCACGATGCGTGTGTCCGTAGACGATGACGTCCGGGCTCGTCTTGCCGAAGTGACGCGTGATCTGACGTCGTACGTCGTCGTCGGTTCGCCGCCCGGGTCGCGGAAAGGCATGCACCATGCAGACGCTGACGCCCTCGAACGTGAGGTGCCAGGTATCCTGCAGGCGTTCGTCGTCGAGCCCCCGGTCGCCATTGCCGCGGGCGACGTAGACCGGCGCAATGGTCTGCAGTTCATCAACCAGCCTGAGTGTGTGCAGGTCACCGGCGTGCAGGATCACATCGACGTCCTCGAACGCAGTGTAGACCTGCGGCCACAGTTCCCGGATGGACCCCGGCATGTGGGTGTCTGCGATCAGTCCGATGCGCATGGAATGGAAGATCCTGAGGTTGGGCGGGCCGGATCATAGCGATGATGAGCCCGCGGGGTAAAGGTCACAGTTTGTCCGCGCTCTTCAGCCAGCGGTGCAGGCGACGTTGCATGCGCCAGATGCGTGCCTGCAGGTAGTTGGTCTCCGCGGGTTCGCCGCCATCATTAACCAGATTCCTGATGCGCAGGCTGCAATCGAGATCCTTGCAGACCGTTTGCCCGATGCGGTGGCGGCCGCGGCTGCCGGCTTCATCAATCGTGAACATGGCCGTGCCGCCCGTCTCGTGGTTCTGGTAGCAAAGCGAGCACATCTCGAGCCTGGGGTAGCGATTAACGACGTGTGAACGGTGCAAAGTGGTGCCCCGAATTCGCCCGTCAAGCGGAGACTCGTGGACGAGGAAGCCCCGATGACCAGACGGGTGGACCCACCCAAGGTAGTCGACGACGTCCCAGTCGATGTGCTTGAGGTTGGGCAGGACGAGATGTTTGCTGGCGCCGAACACGGCAATGATCTCATTTCTCGCGAGGGGCTCCATCATTCGCGGGGTCGCACGCGTCGGCTCCCGACTTGCAGTACACGATTACTCAACACTGTGACCCGGTTGTTGGTTCTGAAGGTCCGCAGGGAGATCAAAGCGGTTGATGGACATGACAGATGCGGGCGCCGTGTTGTCGTTGGTGGAGATTCTACCTGACCTTTGAGCGGGCGATTGTCGCGCAGATCGTCACCAAAACCGTCGGGAAATTATACAAACAGCCAACCGTTGGATAGCCAGTTTGCGGCCGTTCGTCCGTAAGTGATTGAAATTGATCAGCAATGAATTTTACGGCGTGATTATTGCTGGATTTCGGTCGTTCACAACGAATTATATTCAAAGGAAAGAAAAATGAAAAAGACCTTAGAGCTCCTGACGGCGATGCTCCTGGTCGTTGGCACGACCCAGGCGTTGGCGGCCATCATGAGGTTCAATGCGGGGACTGCTGCTGAGAATGCGGCAAAGCGCGCTTTGTGGCTTGCGGCAGCCGGCGAGACCGCTGACTTCATCGAAGACTTCGAGACATCGGGTTTCATTCACAACCAGAACATTCACGGTACAGGTCTGACCGGTGGTCTGGTTCTGAGAGACACATCGGGTTCCGCATTGGTACGTACACGAACGGCCATCGCGGGCTCGATACCGGCGGGCGCCCTCGCTGCGACCCACAATGAGCAAGCCAATCTGGTGCTCGATTTTTCCGGCACTGCGGGTGGCGGTGTGAGCTACGTTGGGTTTCTGGACATTGATCACGCTGGCGTCAGTAGCACCATTACCACGGTTGGCGGCACGGCCTTGTCCTTCGACGGGACTGCCGCCGGCGGGGCGTCGGGTGAGTTCTTTGGCATTGTCAGCTCGGGCGCGTTGATCTCAACGATCGCCATGGACGCATCTGGCGATGGCCTCTGGGGCGTAGACAACATCGAGTTCGGCGTACCAGCACCGGGTGCCGTGTTCATTCTCGGGCTGGCTCTCGTCGCTCTCGGTCGACGCGCGCGCGTCTGATCGCAGAAACGATTGGAGTACCAATCTGGGTACGAATCTGAGTACGAAGAGTGCTGTAAGAAGCACGAAGAAAAAAGGCAGGTTAACCTGCCTTTTTTGCCTGCGATTTGGCGGGGGCCCGCCCGTGCTCTGTCTGCCTGCCTTCCTGCCTGCCTGTTATCCATCTATCTTTATCTGCGGGCCATTTTCTGGCGGCGGGCTCGCGGATTGACCCGAACGCTAGCCGAGTAGCTGATAGTCGTCGATATTGGGTCGCCGGGACTGTTGCCAGAATTCAACCAGGCTGAACGGCCAGTTCTGGGCAATTCGGCCTTTCTCGTTGCGGTACCAGGTCGGCGCTTTTGAAATGCCCCAGGCCATCTCCGCATTGCCTGCATCGATCTTCTCGTTGTACCGGTCGTGGACATCAGGCCGACAGTCGATCGCCTTTGCGCCGTTGTCCATCAACATCGCAAGGCAGCCCATCACGTAGCGCACTTCGCACTCGGAGAACATGATGATGCTGCCGTTGACCACAAGATTCGTATTGGGGCCGTACAGACAGAAGAGATTGGGAAAATTGGGAATAGTGATGCCGAGGTAAGCCCTCGCGTCGCCGTCCCACTGGTCGTCGAGGCGTGTGCCGTCGCGACCGGTAATGGCGATGGGTGACAGAATTTTGCTGGCTGTGAAGCCCGTGCCATAGATCAGAACATCCGCATCGATCACCGTGCCATCGGTGGTCACCACGCCTGTTTCGGTGATTTCCCGGATAGGCTCGGTGACAAGATCGACATTGTCGCGGGCGAGCGCCTGTAGCCAGTTGCCGTTGTCGATCAGGATGCGCTTTCCTGCCACCGGGTAGTCGGGAACGATCTTTGCAAACAGTTCGTCGTCCGGGCAAAGGCTCCGCAGCGATGCGGTCATCATCTCGCGCATCTGATCGCTCGCTTCGCTGATCGAGCGGTCAGTCTCATTCCACGCCGGGTCACGTTTTGCCGCGCTGAGGATGCCTTCGGATGTTCGCCAGAAGCTCGCAAACTTGTACCACTGGGCGTAATAGGGCAGGTGTTGCAGCAGCCAGTGCTTACCGTCCGGCACGTCGGCATGGTAGTCCGCGTTATGAAAAATCCACGGCGGCGTGCGCTGGAAGATAGTCAGATGGCCAGCTTCCCGGGCGACCTCAGGTGCAAACTGGAAGGCAGATGCGCCGGTACCGATGACGATGACGCGCTTGCCGGACAGGTCCTGAGCGTGGTCCCACTCCGCAGAGTGAAAGGTCACGCCTGCAAAGCGGTCCCGTCCGGGCAGATCGGGCCACTTGGGACGGCTGAGTTGGCCGACGGCGGTGATCACGCCATTGGCAGTTGAACTGTGTTCGCCCTCTGGGCTCCGGGTCACGACGTGCCAGAGTTGATCGGTGTCATCGAATGTTGTCGAGACCACTTCGGTGTTGAAACGGATGTGTTCGCGCATGGAATAGGCATCCGCGCAGTCTTCGAAGTATTCCTTGAGCACCGCCTGTGGGGAGAAAAACTGGGGCCAGTCTTTTGGCTTGAAGCTGTACGAGTACGTGTGATTCGGACTGTCCACACGGCAGCCCGGGTACGTGTTCTGCTGCCAGGTGCCGCCCACGTCGCCGTGTCGCTCATAGATCTCAAAAGCGATGCCTGCCTCTTTGAGTCGAATGCCCGCAAGCAGGCCTGACATGCCAGCGCCGATGACAATGACCTTGAATTCGGCCCGGGTTGCTTCCGGCACAGCGTCCATGCCGGGCGAGGCATAGGCGTCCGTACCGTCCAGCGCGAGTTCAGAGAGCAGAAACTCGCCGTAGTCGCTCGCGACCTCCTTGCCGATCATGAATTGCACCATGTCCTGCACTAGTGCCTGATCCGGAGGCGGTGGCAGCGGGTCGCCGCTGTCCCGACATGCGGTGATCATCTGAAATGCCTGGTCCCGGACGTAGGCCTGGTCGGTTGCAGAAATGTTGCCCTGCGGATCGGTCAGAAAGCCTGCCTCCGGTCGAATGTCGCCGTGCAGGAATGACCTGTCACCGGTCAGGTGAATCAGCGCGTTCATCAGGGTGGGAACGTGCGCGTGTTCGAGGGCATCGCGGATTACATCGTCGCCATCAGTGATAGGCGCGAGGCCCGGAATCTCGATTTTCATAGTGTTGTCCCCGTCTTGCCGGCACATCGTGCGAGGCCTGAGAAAGTGGATTGGACGTCCGCCTGACTGCGGCGGTTGCAGATTCGTATTGGCGCCAGGTCTGGGGTGGCGCTGCGTCTGAACGCGTGTTGCGACGCTGCCTTTGGCGCGCTGGACATCATGTTGCGCAAGTCGCATCACCAGGACTTGAGGTGAAGAGTGTTTGATCAGCCAGCGGCCTGATGACACTGCGCTCAGCTTGCAAGGGCGTGCAATGTCGCACTTTGACCTGCTTTTGACAAATGTGGCTGATGAATCAAGCTTTACTATGAGAGAGGGCGGGAGCCTGACGTCGCGACAGATTTCCGGCGCTCGATGCCTCCAAGGGAGTGAAGTTGTAACGCGCACCTGAGATGTTGCAAAACCTGTTGGGCGGCGTGTGATGCTACGAGACCTGTTGAACAAAGCGAACGAGCCGTACTCGGAGGACAGGGCCCTCGCGCGGCGAATGCTGCGGCAGGATGACCGCGCGATCACCGAGTTCATCGATTCGTACTTTCCGCGGCTCTACCGTTTTGCACTGACCCGAATGGGCCGGGACAGCATGGCGGCGGAAGATGTGGTGCAAGAGACCGTGATGATCGCGGCGCGCCGGATTGAAACCTACCGGGGTGATGCGTCGCTCCTGTCGTGGCTGACGCGCATTCTGATCCGCGAACTGGTCAGGCACGAAAAACGCCGGGAACGGCGCGAAACCGTCATTCGATTGTTCGACGACGAGGAGATGATGGCGGGGCTCGCGGAGTCGCAGGACGGCGCGGCAGACATCGGGACCGATCATGTTGAGCAGGTGCACTACGTGCTCGACCGCCTGCCTAACCGGTCTGGAGACCTGCTGGAGTGGAAATACATTGAGGGTTTAAGCATCCGGGAAATCGGCGATCGGGTGGCCCTGGTGGGTCGTGACGACAACGGTGATGACCGCATCGCTCGCACCCGGCACGATCAGCCACTCCTGTCGTGTCAAAACCCGAACTGTCAGACGGTGATGCGCGAGCGCCCGGGCGAATTCGGTCGACGTTGGCGGTCGTGACGGGTCCGCAATCGCAAGGTCCAGGCCCGGGTCGATGGTGTCTGGCGAGAAAATGACGTGAACGTTGTCCGCCTCGAATCGCGTCACGACATCGGCAAACGATTCGGCACGCCCCATCGTTGGCGCAACCAGAAACCCAAGGCTGACGGTCGCGGCGAGCAGGCCGGCAACGGCATCTTGGTAGCGGGCCCGCAATTCAGGCGATACCGAGCCGTTCGAATTGCTCGCTCGGCGCTGACACCGAGGTGAGCGCCACGTGGAGCATTTCGATCATTCGTTTTTCGACCGGTTCGCCGATTCGATTCTCTGTTTCACCCGGGTCATCCCGTGTCACGTAGACGTGATCATCGCCGATCTTCGGGCTCATCGCCCAGAACGGCAACAGATCGCCGGCGCGAAAAGGCTGGCGGATGACCGGGATGTCGGAGCCGGGCATGAAGTCGAGCGTGGCGCGTTTGTCCGGATTGGGCAGGCGTAGGCCGGGACGCCCTGGAATCGGCATTGTGGACCAGCGATTGGACCACATTGATAGTGGCAGCCCATCACCAACCGGAGCCTTCATTAGTTTGTTGGTGCCGTCCTGGATTTGCACCCACTGACCGTAGGTGCCGCCGATCGCCCACTCGCGGATGCTGGTGGCGGTGCCATTGACAAGCGGCATGAGCGAATGCCCGTGGGTAATGTGCGAGACCTCGACAGCGAAGATGTCGCGCAGTGTTGCATTGATGTCGACATTGGTGGTCAGCGCGCCGCACTCGCGTGCGGCGACTCCGGGCGCCGCGACAAAAAGGGGCGTGTGACCCATCGGTTCAAAGTTGGGAACGCCTGGCTTGCCGAAGATGTCGCGCTCGCCGAGGTAGTGGCCGTGGTCTGTGCACAGGATGAGTGTCGTGTCCTGCCATAGGTCGTTTTTGTCCATGACGTCGAGGACCTTGCCCAGCCAGTGATCGATCATGGACAGCTTGGAGCCGTAGTTGGCTCGCACGTGTTGCCCCTGGCGCTCGGTTATGACGCCGTTTTTGACCGCGTCGATGGCATAGGGCGGCCAGATCATGGTTGGCTCGTCCCAGTCCGGGTCATAGCGGCCGGCCCACGGTTTTGGCGTGTCGAACGGTTCGTGCGGGTCAAATTCGTCGACGAAAACCAGGAATTCATCGTGGTGGGGCGCGTGTTGTTCGAGCCAGTCGGCAGTGGCGGCCATCGTGCGCGGCCCCGGGAAATCGGCTTCTGAGCGAAACCACGTTCTTGACAGCTCCGACGGCCACTTGCCGCCCCGAATGTCATCGGCCGCTGGAACCGCGGGCGTTCCCGCCCACGACGGGTCCGCGCGTGTCTTCCAGGGGTCGCCCTCGTGCCCGCGCAGATAGTCCCAGGCGGCGAAATCGGTGTGGTAGTTCTCGCCCCCCGTTTCAAAGAGGTGCGGGTGGTCGGTGATAAGGACTGTCGGGATGTTTTTGCGGCGCAATTGATAGGTGATGGGCCGCTCCCACAGCTCAATTGAACCCCACGGCTTCCACAGAAAGTCGAGGGCACCTACCAGGATGTCGTGCCTGGCCGGCAGGCACGGCAGCGACCCTGTGTAGTGGTTGCTAAAGCGCACGGAGCGTGCGGCCAGCCGGTCCAGGTTCGGTGTGTCGAATTCGTCGCTGCCATAGGCGCCCAGCAGGTGGCGATTCAGGCTGTCCAGGAGGATGACGACGACCTTGCCGGTCAGGCCTGCGGCAGTGGTTGGAGTGTTCGATGGCAATGGGGACCTCGCGCGAGCTTTATTTTTAGTGGTGAGTCATATTGTCCGGGATTCGCATCGCCCGCAACGCGCGTTGGCAGATTCCGTCATCGACGGGCGCTCGCCATTCAGGTGCCGGTGGTGACGGTGACAGTCGTGCTTTCTTTAGATGCAGCCGACGCTGGAAATCTGTCGCCGACAATTAGCAGCATTTCACGGTGTGGGATTATCGCGCTGTCGCGCCGGGAACTCACGGCACCTTGCTTTAGTTCCATGAAAGGTGGCCGAAAAAGCAGCCTGATAGTCCGATACATGGATTTCACGTTCGCTTCGCGAGCGGGCTGAGGCCCGCGACTCTGAAAAAGTGCGGGAAAGCACTTCTTTAGCACCCTGTTAGTGTGGAACAGATGTCTCGCCGTCAGGGGGCCTTGGCATCCTCCTGATTTGGCCTGGCGGTCAGGGTGCCGCGTTGCCGGGTTGCCCGGGCCGATGCGGAAACAGTCGGCTTAGTATGTCCCGGAGCGGCGCGAGTACGCCAACCTCTGAGTGGTCCGACTTGAAGTACCCGGTGAAGACGGCGACCAGATCTCGCTCCGGGTTGACCAGCAGGCCCTGGCCGGCCCATCCCCCCTTGAACATGTCGTTGTTGTCAAAGATAACGTCCCACTGATTGATGTTGTGACGGACCCCTGGCGCGGACTTGCCCCGGTGGGCGTTGCGCATCAGTTCGGGACGGCCATCCTGCAGAAGGGCCTGCACGTAGCGCTCGGAGATGATTCGGTAGTCACTGACGACCGAATAGCTCGGTGTAAACAGCAAGCCGAAGCGCAGCACATCCCGCATTCGCGCCATCAGTCCACCGTGGGCGTTCGGGACGCCGAATCGTGGTGCGAGGAACATGGCGTCACTTTCCGCGCCCAGTCGGGTCCAGAGGCGCGCGCTAACCGCGTCATTAAGGGGCATGCCGCTGACTGACTCGACGAGCCAGGCGAGGACAAACGTGTTCAGCCCCGAGTAGGCAAACCGCGTGCCCTGCGGCGCGATGCTGGGCGCATTCAATGACGCCACGAACGCGTACGGGTCTGCGGGGGACGACTTGGTAAAATGGCCATCGCCGACCGTGACCGAATAGCGGTAGTAGCAGGAGTCCTTGTCAACATACTCTTCGCCGCAGTCGATGCCGGTCGCCATATCGAGGATATTCTGCACGAGAATGCCCTTGAAGCTGCTGTCCTGAAGCGCCGGTAGGTAGCCGTCGATGGGCTTCGAAGTGTCGATTTTCCCCTCGTCTTCCAGTATTCCGATCAGCGCTGAGACAACCACTTTGGTGACCGACCAATAGATGGGTTTCTCGTAGGGCTGCATCCGCGGATAGCGCTCGAACACGATGCGGCCGCGGTGGGCGATCACGAGCCCCATTGTGGTGGAATGGTCGCTCGCGAGCAGCGATCCGAACGTCATCTGTCCAGCTTTGGTGTCGACGACAGCGGTCGCGATGCGCTCGTCAAGGGCCGTTGGCACCTCGCGGACCGGGCCGTCCCGATAGACTGGGACAGTGGGATAAATCCGCTGCAGGTTGCGGAAGTTCCAGGCCATGTCCGGACCGTTGACCGTCCACCAGATGTCGTCCTGGGGCAGGCGTTCGATCTGCCGCCTGGTTTCATGCACGCTCGTCGCGGACTTGAACCCGGCATTTTTCATCGCAGACATTGCGGCCCCTGGACTGTGCGCGGCGGCTTGCGCCAACGATGCTGCGACCAGCAATCCGAGAAGCCCAAAAACCTGACGATGAGACTGGCTGGTTACTGCCACGAAAGCGATCCTGGCGATTGGATGGTCGAATTCTGCCGTTTCTGTAGACTGAACACACGGCTCGATCGACGGAGAAGCCGCGATGATGCGAGCGGTGGCCACACCTGGCCGGGAAACACGAAAAAAACATAAGATGGACAGTTCACGGAAATGAGGGGAGCACGATGACGGGAATGAAAGCGATGGGAAGGGAAGTGGGCGTGCGATCCGTGCGGGCAATCAGGACTCACGCGGTTGTAGCAGGGGTTGCGATTGCGCTCTGCGGCGCGTCTTTTGCGGTGACAGCCGGGGGACATCTCGCGTGGGAACGCTACGAAAAAGCGCTCGCTTCAGACGAGCGTGCCGAAGCAGACCGGGCGCGCGACAAGGGCCGCAAGCCGGCACGTGTTCTGGACTTTCTGGGCCTGAAGCCCGGTATGACGGCGATGGACCTGCTGGCATCGGGCGGTTACTACACCGAGGCGCTGAGTCGTGTGGTCGGTCCGAGCGGCCGGGTCTACGCGCAAAATCCGGCGATGCTGTTGAAGTACCGGGATGGTGCGAACGACAAGGCACTGTCGAAGCGTCTGGCAAATGATCGTTTGCCGAACGTCACGCGACTGGATGAGGAGGTTGATGCAATATCGATTCAAAAAGGGAGTGTTGATCTTGTTGTCACGGCACTCAATTTTCATGATCTGTACAACGGTCCGGGTGGAGTCGAGGTAGCGACCGGCATGTCAAAAGCGGTGTTTGGGTTGTTGAAGCCCGGCGGTGTCTTTGGCGTGATTGACCATGCAGGCAGTGCCGATGGTGACAATGCGGCGCTCCACCGCATGCAGATGCGTGATGCTGCGGCGGTTCTGCGTAACTCCGGTTTTAAAGTCGAAATGAGTGATCTGTTACGCAATTCTGGCGATGCGCGGGACAAGGGCGTGTTTGACCCTTCGGTACGGGGAAAGACTGATCGTTTCCTGCTGAAGGCGACCAGGCCGGGCGCCTGATCGGAGCATTGGCGTTGGCGGGGACTGGCAACTGTTGATCCCCGCCAACTGCCGCTGATTAGCGAACCTCTCAGATGCCTCAGATGTCTCAGATGTCAGTAGTTGTCTGCGCACGACGTCGAATGCGGTGTGGTTAGTTCTTGTCCCAAAATTGTCGTCCTGACAATTCTTGGGAGTCGGTTTGCAAGCAAACCTCGCGTTCTT
>CAVOBC010000072.1:0-16206 GCA_963693635.1 Gammaproteobacteria bacterium
TCTTTGAATGGCGCACCGCCGCGCAGCACATCAAGCCGATTCTCCGACTCGACGCGAACCACCGACGCGCCGTGGTCCGCCAGATACTTCGATGATATCGGCCCGACGCCCACCCACGCGAAATCGGTCACTCGGACGCCCTCAAACGGCAATTCGTTGTCGCTCTCATCCGCGCTCTGTGCATCCAGAGCAGATGCCGCCCACGCCCGAATCTCATTCGTGTGCTCGCCCAGGCCCGGCGCGTTCCGACGAACCTCAAGCGGCGAATTCGTCAGCTTGCCCCAAATGCCCGGCGCTTTGACCGATGTCCCGTTCGGTAACGGCAGGTCGCGCCAGTAATCCCGCGTTTGCAGGTGTTCCAAATCCAGGAGCTCGGTCAGGCCATTGACAGGCGCGAATGTGATGCCGTGCTTGAGCCCAAACTCAAACAGCTCAAACCGCGTATGTTTCACCAGAAAGCGGCGCAGGATTTCGATACCACCAGCGACATTCAAGGGTTTGTTGTCAGGCTCGCGGGCACCCATGTCGTACGCCAACCAGTCCATGTCCCGAAACGGCGCATCGACCACGCCATCTGCGATCATCCACTCCGTGCAACCCGAAAGCACCGCCGACATCGGCAACGCAACGATATAGCCGTCGCTCGTCGGATGGACAATTTCTATCCCACCCATCCCCGAGCCGCCCTGCTCAAAGTCAAAGCCCTGGATGGCGTAAGCGTCCATCGAATTGAGCATGGTCCACGTCATGCAGCTCTGTGCAGACAAGTCCACAAACCGACCGACGCCTGTACGGCGCATCTCGGCGTGCGCGACGAGGGCGCCGGCGGCAGCCTCAATACCCGCATGGCGCCACACCTGGGGCACGCTCACCCGAATGGGCTGTCGGTCCGTTGCACCCTGCAGGGAAACCGGACCACCCATAGCCGCGATCACCAGATCATTGCCGACGAAATCGGCGTGGGGCCCCGCATCACCAAACGCCGAAAGGCGAACGTGAACGATCCGCGGGTTTATTGACCTTGCTTCAGCGAAACCGATGCCGAAGGCGGATAGCGCGTCAGACGGTGAACTTTCAAAGATGAAATCGGCGCGTTCGATCAGCTGTACCAGCGTAGTGCAATCCTCATCGACAGCGGCATCCAGCACAATCGAGCGCTTGTTTCGGTTGAACGCGAGAAACTGCAGGCTGCCCATGTCCGGCGGCGCGCCCGTGGCAATCTGCGGCGCTGCAGAGCGGGCGGCCGACCCGCCTGGCAGTTCCACACGAATAACGTCCGCTCCCAGGTCGCCCAGAATCATCGGACCGATCTCGCCCCGATGGTCGGTAAAGTCGAGGATGATGTATGGTTCAAGCATCAGTTGGCTTCCAGGTTTCTTGTTATTAGCGACAGCGCACGGGTCATCAGCATGGGCCCGCTGCATCGACAACGCATGTGACCCAAGACCCGTCTGGTGTATCAGATGGTACCGCGCCTTGCGTCACAAATAGAACTCAACACGCGGCGAGGATTCGGGTTCGCCTGTCCCGTTCACCGATGTAGCGAGTGACGAATCCGGCGCGATATCCGTGTGCGACTCCCCCGCGGGCGCAAGCGCCGCTTGCGCTTGTTCTTCCGCAGCCGATTCAACACGGGCCCGGCAGGGGAACAGACGCTCGGCAGCGACTTGCCGGTTCACCAGATACGCAGTGACTTCTGCCGTTCGGGCTTCGGCCAACTGCTGCAGCGCCGTGTCATCGACAGTCACTATCGGTGTCTGTTGCTCGGCCTCGCCACCGTCGGGGCTCGCTGACGCGGCACGCGCTGCTGCGATCGCCGTTCGATCTGCCTCGGCACCAACGCCACAGAAGGTCAGTCGCAGACCAGGTCTCGACCTCAGGAGGCCCGCGATCTTCTCCAGATAGGGGTCTGGTCGTTCCAGTTCGATCTGCCCCGGTGCGAACGCCAGCGGCGCAAACCGCGGACGGGCCGCTTTGCTCGCGAGATTGCTCACCAGCATGATGGTGCCAAGAGGCTGCAACGCGTTCTTGGCGTACGCAAAGGCCGCTTTTTGTAGCGCGCCGCGCATCGCGCGCCCCATGACCTGGGCGAGCCCGAAACTCGGGTCATCAATGCTCCCGGTCACGGCCACCGACAACTCGATGAGATCATTCCGATTTCTAAGAAGATTAAGCGCCATGTCGACGGGCATGCTGAGGCCTGCTGCCAGCAACGGATCGTCGCCCTCGCCCGCTGTGAGTTTCAGGCCATCGAGTGCGATCGCGTTCTGAACATCGAGCACGCCACTCGTGACCTTAAGTTCCGTATCAAGCGACAACTTGCCGCGCTCGATCTCGTAGGCCGGCAGGTATCCGGAAACGGCAGGCAACGAGAACCCTTTAATGTTCACGGAGACTTCTGCGCCGGGTTCTTGCGACGGCGTCACCGTCCCGGACAGTGTGATCTCACTGTCATTCAAACCCAGGCTAACACTCACTTGCGCCGATGTTTGCGCAGGATACTCAATGCCCGAGACGCGGACATCCAGAACCTTTGATACCAGCGCGACACCTGGCTTGACCGACGCGTCCGCGACGCGGAGCCAGTCGTTGCCATGGATCGACAGGGACCCAATGCTAATCGGCAGCGGCGGCTCGACAGACCCGGAATCAGGACGGGACCCGCTTGCTGGCTCAGGCGGCGCGCCGCCACCCTTGTTTTCGAATCGCGCCGTAACCGCAGCGATCCAGTCGCTTACCGACACGACCGAACCATCCACTGCGCGGGAAAGGTTAATGACGGGCCCGACAAGCGCAATCGTGTCAACGTGCACGGCAACCGGCGACGCGACAAGTCCGTCCAGTTGCAACCGGTCGAAGTGACCGACTGCGTCCATCGCGCCATCCCTGCCCGGGCCCGGCAGAAAGTCGAAGCCGGTGATCGACGCCGTATCGATCACCAGTTGCTCTGCGTATCGAGCGGATGCCTGCACCGTGTCCAGTACCAGAAAGGGCTCACCAGGATCGAACTCAACCGACAGTTTCGCCACATCGATGATCGCGCGCGCCGTCGGCGCGAATGTGTCCCCGACACCACCCTTGAGGCCGACCGAGCCGCTCCAGGCGACGGCGTCACCTTGAAGACGCGTTTTCCGCGGATACAGATCCAGGCCCCGCGCGGAGACCGAGCCTTCCGCGACAAGGTCAATGGGCAAGATCACTCCCTTAACGGCCAATGCCACATCAAGGTCGCCAGCGATATCAAGGTCCGGGGCACCGGCAGCTCTCACGGCCGGCACCACCTGCGACAACGGAAAGCGATCCACGGCAATCGTCAGATCGATGCCTGGCTCCGCCGCGATGGGCGTCGCATCGCCGGCAATCTGCAGGCGACCCCCCGCGATCGCGAGGGCAAGATCGAAGCGCGTCACCTGCTCGGGCTCAACAGTCCGGAACCTCGCGATGGCAATCCGGTCGATCACGATCTCGCGCTCCCACGGTGTGCCCGCAACCCTCGCTCGACTCTCGCTCATGACGAACTCATCGAGGCCGAGGTCCCACGACGCAGGGGCCGCTTCCTCCTCGGTCGGGGTGAGATCGATGACAAGCCCACCGATCATCAAAGTGCTCGCCGCACCACCAAATTGCAGCCGCAGGTCAAGCCCCGAAACCTCGACGCTCGACAGAAACACTTCACCGCCGATGAGCGATAGAAGTGCGAGGTCAGCCGTCAGATGATCAAGCGCAACGCCACTTTCGCCATCGCCAAAACGAAGTCCACTCAGTCCTACGACACCCGTGAACAGATTGAGGTCTACATCGGCAAGCTCGGAGTTTATGGCACCCGCGTCTTCAAGCGCATCATTGATCAGATACCGTGCGAGAAAGGGGATAACGCTTAGCACCACCAGTACCACCGCAGTCGTCGCGACTAACCAGCGCGCTTGCCTCGCGCGAGCACGCCTTGATTCTTCCGTCATTGCAGATCGCCTTTAGGCCGGGACCCACATTAACAGCGCGGCCGGCGGCGCATCATCGCATGGTGGTCTGCGGCTTGCCGTCAACAGCCAGCGCAACGGGTCCGAAACCTCATCGACACACCGATGTGCGATCATCCCCGGCAATGTGGCGGACCATCCGCTCGGCCACTCAACGCGGGCGAGTTATGAAAACTGTCGACGATCTCACGCACACAGTCGCGTATGACCTTTCCGGGCGAGTCGCACCGGTCGTCCTGCAACATGGCCTTCTCAGCAATCGCACCACCGGGCACACGGCGGTTTACGTCGACGCGCTGGCCGACCGCTATCCGGTCATCTGCATCGACTCCCTCGGCCGTGGCGACAGTGACAAGCCGACCACGCAGGATCGTTACGCGCGCCCCGATCGCCCTGCGGACGTTGTTGCCGTGATGGATGCGCGCGGCCGGCCTCCGGGCATTTCTGGACGAGGTCCTCTCGTAAGGGCTTACATCAGGGGTGTCCAGTCGTGAAGGTTTACATCAGCGTAGACATGGAAGGTATCTCCGGCCTCGTTCGCTGGCCCGATGTTTCTCCAACCGGCATCGACTTTGCGCGCAATCGTTCGTTGATGACGGCAGACGCCAACGCTGCGGTCGCAGGCGCATTCGACGCGGGCGCAGCCGAGGTCATCGTCGAGGAGAATCACGGCGTTGAAGATTTGTGCGTTCTGCTCATGGATGAGATCGATCCGCGCTGCTCGGTCATTCGCGGCGCCGGGCGCGGCGGTGCAACGACCATGGCCGGTCTTGACGCCAACGTGGACGTCGTCATGTTGATTGGACATCACGGCCGTGCTGGCTCCTACCCGGGCATCATGGCCCATACCATCTCTGGTGGATTCAAACTGGTATTACTGGCAGGCGAACCCATCGGTGAACCCGACTTCTTTGCGATCCACGCAGGCGAAATGGGCGTCCCCGTGGGTATGGTCAGCGGTGATCAGGTAGTCGCCGAGCAGGCAACCGCTCGCTGTCCGTGGGCAGAAGCGGTCATCGTCAAGCAGGCGCTCGGTAATCAATCAGGTCATTGCATTCCGCCTTCCCGCGCCCGCGAGATGATCCGTGACGCTGCAACACGCACCGTGCACCGCACGCGCTCGGGCGAGCTGCAAGCTCTGGATCAACGTGGGCCCTATGAATTCGAGGTTGAACTGCGCACGCCAATTGGCGACGCCATGCGCGCAAATCTTGAATCCCTCGATGACTTTACGATCGTTAATGACAATCGCGTCGCCATCCTTGCGCCGGACATGGGCCTCGGTTTTCGGCGGGTCGCCTATCTTGGATATGCTGACAGTCCAGGCGTGACCAAACACTGACGCGCCCTGAACGGCGCGCCAGATAGTCGACGTCCATGAACGATCGGGGATAGCCCCGTCAGTCATGCCCCAACGGCTATTGATCGGTATCGCGAAAGTGCAAGAAAGTCCGAAATATCGCGACTCCGACGAACGCAAATGGCGACACCGGGTCGCACGCTGGTAATGCGACGACTAACGATCGCGTCACGCGGTCGTATCAGGCTGACGCCAAAACGGCGAGCGCGCCATCTTCCCGGGTTGCATCAAACGGCATCACGATGACGCGATCAGCACCCGCTTGCGTGAACGCCGCCAATCGATCTTTCAGTGCCTGCTCATCGCCCCAGGCGACCAGGGTGTCAATCAGGCGGTCACTGCCGCCACTCCCAAAGTCGTCCGACGTAAAACCCAGCCTGGACCACTCCTGATGATAGTAATCCAGCGTCAGGTAGTACTTGAGCGCTTTTCGCGCCTTGTGTCGTGCCACCTCAGGATCTGATTCGGCGAGGAAAGGGCAAACGACACTCATGGTCGTCTGTTTGCCGACGCGAGCGCGCGACGTAGCCGTATGTTCGGGTGGCATCAGATAGGTGATGATGCCATCCGTTTCTGCTGCGCCGAGTGTCTGCAGTTTCGGCCCGTGGGCAGCGATATAGAGCGGCGCTCGCTGCTCCGGTTCCAGTGAGGAAATTGCAGTCGCGGCCATCGCTTCGAGGTACCTCCGCATCTTCGGCAACGGCATTTGCCACGTGTGCCCACGTGTCCCGTTGAGCCCCGCGTTGGAGACACCCAGACCGAGGATGAATCGCCCGGACGACAACTCTGCAAGCGTCTGACGGGCCTCCGCCATTGCATAGGCGTCGCGTGCATAGATGTTGGCGATACCCGTCGCAATCTTCAATGTGCTGGTTTGACCCAGAAGGTAGCCGGCCGTCGCAATGGGTTCCCGGCCGAACAGTTCCGGCAGCCACAGGCTCTCGTAGCCAAGCCGTTCCAATCGCCGCGCAAACGCCGTGAGCGCTGCCGCGTCCATGGCCTCCGTCGAAACGAGCACACCCAGATTATTTGACATGCTAGACGTTGCTCCTGAACTTCAAACGATGGCCGGACCCGACACCATGAGCACGTCTGCTTGCAGGACGCCGCCATGAGAGCGGACCACCGTGACCCCGTCGCAGCGACTCATCAGTCTTCCTTAGACAGAAAGTACTCACCCACTGTCGTGTAGTGTGCCTCGCGGCCCTGCACCTGTTGCGTGATCACGTGGGCATCCTGAAACCGGCGTTGCACCGCCTGGGATGCGAAGATTGAGGTCGCTCCAGAGAGGTTGTAGACAATGTCCACGACCTGCGCGGATTCGCGAATCGCATGGGTGCCGGCAATTCTCAGGCGAATGCTCTGCTCCTTGTTGATTGCCCCGGCCGCCTTGACCTCCGCCCATACCTCTCGAACCGTCTCGTGCAACAGCGCCCTGGCGGCCCGCCATTTGGCCTCGGCTTTGCCAATCTGATTTCGCACCAAAGGATCCTCAGCAAGCGGACGACGGCTGAAGCGGGGTCGTTTCTCGGACGCAAGCTCAATCGTGGCATCAACGCCCGCGCGGGAAACACCCAGCGCGACGCAGCCAAACCCGCACGCAAAGAGCAGATCCTGCGGAATCAGATACAAGGGCCCCGGCTCAACCGGAGGTACTTCGGTGGGCATGGTGCGCGACTCCGGCACGAAGTGATCTTCGACATGAAAGCCGAAGGAACCGGTGCCTCGCAGGCCCTGCACCTGCCACACATCCACGAAATTGACTTCAGACTTCGGCAGGAAGTGTAGCCGCACCGGCTGACCCGACCCGGCTGACACCGCCGCAATCCAGTTGGCATGCCGGCTGCCACTCGAGAACATCCAGTTGCCGGAGAGCTTGTATCCACCCCTCGTTGGCACCGCCGTCGCGCCACCCTCAGGCGGCCCGTTGGCAACGACGGTTCCCGGATCGCCCCACACTTCTTCTGCGAGTGATCTTGGCGCGCGACCCGCTGTCGTCGCAAACACGGTGCCTTGATTGAAGCACCAACCGGCACTGCCATCTGCCGCCGCGATCGTGCGGACCACATCCAGATAGAGCGGCCAATCCAGTTCCTCGCCGCCAAGGGACCGCGGCGTGAGAAGCCGGAACATCCCGCGCTCTTTGAACGCCTCTACGACGTCATCAGGCAACCGCCGATCACGATCGATGTCATCGACGCGCGCCGCGATCATGGGTGCCAGCGCCTCGGCGCGGGCCAACGGGGTTTCACTCAGGTATTTCGTCAATGCCATCAGACTGCCGCCAATTTATCACTATGCGGATTCGCACTGCCAAGACTGGCGCTTCTTTGTGAGTCATACAAGCGACTGGTACACCAGCCGCTGGAACGTGTCCTGATAGTCGTTGCGGGGCATCGCACCCGCGTTCATGACCTGGGTCAGACACACGCCCATCAGTTCTTCCGCGGGATCAGCGAAGTACGTGGTACCGGCCGCTCCACCCCAGCCGTAGGTTCCAACTGATCGAATGAGGGGCGCGAGCCGGCCGCGACCGTGATACGTCGCGACCCCCAGCCCCCAACTGAAGCCGGGGCCTGTCATCGCGATCTGCATGTCGCCCGTGTGGTTGCCGATCATCAGGTCGACCGTCTTTCGCCCGATGATACGGACGCCATCGAGTTCGCCACCATTTAGCAGCATCTGGCCGAACCGCGCGTAGTTGCCGGCTGTGGTCAATACCCCACCCGATGATCCACCAACACAGAATTCCTGCTTCGGTCCGACCGTCTTCTCGCTGGTCTCGGCCTTGTCAACGGCGACAAGCTTCACTGTGCCATCGACTTCCTGCGGCGAATAGCTAGCCCCGTAGCGGGCGAGCGCTCCCTCAGGCAGATAGAAGTCTGTGCTCTCCATGCCCAACGGTTCAAAGATGTTCTCGCGCATGAAGACGTCTGCGCGTTGGCCTGAGGCTTCCTCAAGTACCGCCGTCAAAATTGGATAGCCCATGTGATACACAAACTTGTCACCAGGGTCAGCAGCGAGCGGGACTTCAGCAAGTGCCGCGACCCGCTCCCGGTTCAGCGGCACCTCGCTGCCCTCGTCACGACGAATCCAGCCCAGTGTTTTCAGTGCGTCCTTGTACTGTTCACGGTAACCCGACGGCATCGTGCCGGGATTGGTCAGCGCGGTCGTGTTCGTAATCAGGTCGCGCACGGTCATCTGCCGCTTCGCACGACGCGTCATCATCGGCGTGTCCGGAATCTGTACACGAAGATGTCGATATTCTGGCAGGAACCGCGATACCGGATCATCCGGCGTCAACAAACCCCGCTCGTACAGGATGCTGAGCGCGACCCCTGCGATGGGTTTGGTGTTTGAGTACATGCGAAAGAGGCTGTCCTTGCCAACCGGCGCACCCGTATCAAAGTCGAGGACGCCGCGCGCCTCGAAATGGACCACCTTGCCACGCCGCGCAACCAGCGTAACCAGGTTGGGAACCCGCCGATCGTCAACGTAGGCCTGCATGGCGGGACCAATCTCGCCGAGCCGTTTTGGGTCAAACCCGAGTTCGGCGGCATCGGCTTCTGGAAGTGATGACATTTGCTTTTACCTTCTCCTATCCGTTTCCTGTCTATTTCTGACCGCGATACTGACCGACCAGCGGACTCCGTCCCGGCGTCGCAGCGACAAGTCTATCAACCCGGCCCTCCGTGCTAAAGCCGTCCGGTGCAGTATGCGGCGAGCGTACCTCAAATTTGATTCTCGCCACTTGCGGCATCTGATCGTCCAGGCGTATAACGGCATGAATCGCACGAAATGGAGCGACTCATGCCCGAATAGCGGCAGTTTCTTGTCCCCGCCACCACCGGACGGAAGACTGGAATGACGATAACCGCCGTCTTTCTCGCCCTATCGATGGTCATGGCATTCATACCGGCCGATGCCAACGCCGCACGTTCGTCCAAACCGAAGGAGATAGTTGTCGTTGGATCGAAGGTGAAAGAAGTCATTCGAAGCGCCGGTTTCGCCACAGAAGGCAATGTTGTCGCCCGGCTTGCCTGGCATGTCCGTGCACTGCTACACAGGGCGATGGACCGTGCAGAGCGCAATGGTCGGTACACGCTGCATGCCTACGATCTGGACGACCTCGCGATGCGTCCCGGTGGCGTCCGAATGATCAAACCCGCCATCATTTCAGAGGTCGCGCGACGCGCGGGTTACAGACCCGACGCCGAGTTTCTGCATGCGCTCGACACCATCGCCAACCCGCGCGTTGAGGAGGCGATCGCCCGCGCGGGCGCGAATGGCCGAAGCACCGTACGACCCTACGATCTATAACGCGCGGAGGCAAGCCAGGCCACATGATCGACGGCGACGTTTGGTCCCATGGACTCAGACTTCAAGCCGCTGCACAGCCATGACACCAGCCACGAATAGCGACGGCCGCAAATCGTCGACGTAAGCCATCATCACACCCGTCATCGTGTCGACGTGAACGCGAGGGGCTGACTGCTATGGCAGGCTGGCACCTGTCTGCAGGTCGACGAACCGGCGGTAGTGGCCACCTTCCACCGCCATCAGTTCGCCATGTGTTCCCTGCTCAACCACGCGCCCCTCCTCCAGAAAGACGATCTTGTTTGCCTGAACGATAGTCGACAGTCGATGCGCAATGATGATGACGAGCCGGTCCCGGGCCGCCTCATGCAGCGACTGCACAAGATACTCCTCGGTCTCTGGGTCGAGGGCGGACGTTGGCTCATCGAGTATCAGCACCTTCGCGTCGCGCAGCAGTCCGCGCGCAATGGCGATGCGTTGCTTCTGACCCACAGATAGCTTGCTGGCTGACGCGCTACCCAGCTTCGTGTCGTATCCCTCAGGCAAGGAGGCGATGAAGTCGTGTGCGCCCGCAACCTTCGCAACGCCTTCGACCTCCGCGAGCGCGGCCTCGGGCTTGCCATACCGTATGTTGTCCAAAATTGAGTCCGACAACAGTTGCGTCTCCTGGAAAACATACGTCACCTGGCTGCGGAGACTCGCGAGGGTAACGTCGGCGACGTCCTGTCCGTCGATCCGTACGGTGCCGCTGGTAGCCCCATGAAATCGCGGGATCAGGTATGCCAGGCTGGTTTTGCCGGCTCCGGTGGGTCCGACGAAGGCAACGATCTCGCCGACCTTCGCCTCAAGGTCCACGTCTGCAATCGCCTGCCTGCCGTCCGGGTAGACCAGGCTCGCTTTTTCCATAGTGATGCCATCGGTGATCGGCGGCAGGGCGACAGCGCCGCGATCATCCTCCCCCGGCATGTCCATCAGTGCAAACACGCGGCGGATGCCCGCGACGTTGCCCTGCAACCTGATCCAGAGACCGGCAACGGCAAACGCCGGGCCACGCATCATGCCCCAGAAGACGAACATCGCGCCGAAATCTCCGGGCGTCATCACGCCATCGATGACGTTGAAGGCAACGACCACGAAAACTGCGGTCTGCAAGATCGCGTTCACAAAGTCTCCGAACTGGCCGACGATAATGCCGATAAACCGGTAAGCGCGATGGCGCTTAAACGACTCCTTACTGTCGCCACCGAAACGGTCCTTCTCCTTGCCCCGCCCCCCGAGGCTCTGCACCGCGAGGATGTTGTCCATGCCCTCTTCGACGGTGCTGGTCGTGATCGAACCAGAAGCCCGCGCTGCCTGACCCAGTCGGCGCGTGATGCGCGAGAAGCACGCGCTGATGCCCAGCCACACGGGTACGATGAGCGCCGAAATCCAGATCACCTCGGGTGCGTGCGGGTATGCGCTGGCAAGCGACAACAGTGCACCGATGTAAATCGTTAGACTGCCTGTCGGCGTCAGGATGACTTCATAGAAGATGGTCGTCACCGCCGGGGTGTCGTACATAACCCGATACACCGAGTCACCGATCCGCTGGTCCTCAAGCTGCGTCATCGACAGCCCTGCGAGCCGGCTGAAGAGTTGCGAGCGCAGCACATGGTTGACCGCCTGGGTGAGGCGCAACTGCAGCGTGAACTCAACGTACCCCCAAAGTCCGCCATTGTGGCTGAAGCCCTCGTTCATCGCGTTTTCGGTCGCCGTCGCAATGTCGTGCCCTTCCTCCATCCGCGCCTCAACGCCGTCATCTCTGGCACCGCCAGAGGCATAGAAGCCGAGGATGAGCACCATGCCAAGCGCGATGCCAGACAGCCACATCAGAATCTGCATCGGGTCCTTGCCTTCCAGAGCACCGAGCACAGGCAGCAGGTAGGCGGGATAGCCGGCCGCTTCCGCGATTGGCGAACCGAGAACAACATGGTCGATAACTGCCTTCGCCTGCCAGGGCAGCAGCAGCGCAATCGACAGCAACGCGCCCATCTGCAACAGGGTTTTGGCGGCGAGGCGCCACGGAAACAGGGGCCAGTACGAAACGACAACCCGCCGAATGATGCTGACCGTCTCGAGAAATCCAATGTCTGCGTTGAGGTCGAGAGCGTTAGACCGGGCGTCCAACTCTGGCGCCGTTCCCCTTGCCGGGCCGCCCGCGGGCAAACCCGGCGCTGGCACCTCGATAGCTTCAGTCATTGGCCGCTCCAATGAGGTTAGATTCGGCTTCCACAAATCCACGGTAGCGCCCGTCTGGAATCTTCATCAGCGTCTCGTGGTCACCGCGCTCCACAATCGTGCCCTGATCCAGATACAGGATGTTGTCAGCCCGCTGAATGGTTGAAATCCTGTGGGTAATGAGGAAGATCGCTCGCCCCCCGTACCCGTCCGATTCGCGCTGCGCTACCCAGTCCGCGAGATGCGTCATCACCCGGTGCTCGGTCGCGGCATCAAGTGCCGCCGTCGGCTCATCGAGAATCATCACCGGTGCCTTTCTCACCACCGCGCGCGCAATCGACAAGCGCTGGCGCTGTCCGGTCGACAACTTGCCACCACGATCAGACAACATGGTGTCGAGTCCCTCTGGCAAGCCGTCGACGTAATCGTCCATGCAGGCGATCCTGATCGCTTCACGGACACGATCGTCATCTGCGTCCGCTGCCACATACCGGATGTTGTCACGAACTGACATCGCAAAGAGGATGTTTTCCTGCAAAGCAACGGCAATCTGACTTCGCAGTGAGTCAACCTCGAAGTCCCGGATATCCACGCCGTCGATCGTTATTGCGCCATCGTCCGCATCAAACAACCGCAGGAGCAGGGTCATCAATGTGCTCTTGCCGGACCCGGTCGGACCGATGATCGCCGTAATCGTCCCCGGCTTTGCGGTCAGGCTGACGCTGGTCAGGACGGGCCGGTCCTCCTCGTAGGCGAAGGAGACGTTGTCGTACCGAATCTCGTCCTCAAACCCCACAAACGGCCGTGCGTCGGTGCGATCTTTGACATCAGGCTCGATGTCCAGAATATCGAAAACCCGCCGTAGCCCCATCGCCATGTCCTGCGCCGTCAGCCAGTTACGCAGCAGGCCCCGCAGGTCTGTCGTCGACTCGGCGAACTGCTCCTTGGTCCAGTTGAAAGCCGCGAGATTGAAGACAACGAAGCTCACCCCGACGAGCGCTATCAATTCAACCGCAAACGCAGCGCGACCCTCGTTCGCGAATGCGGCGAGCAGAAACTCCCCGCCGATCATGAAGCTGGAACCGATGGTGAACATGACGATCGTCACGACCCCGGTCAGGATGCGCATGCGATACGACGCGTTGAACGCGATAACAGAGTCTTCTTCAAACGCGCGCTGCGCGCGATCTGCTGTGCCAAAGGCTTTGATGAGCTTGATTGCGCTGAAGGACTCCTGAATTCTGGACGTCACGTCGGACGCCGCAGCGCGGTAGACCAGCGCACGTGTGCGCATGCGTGGCATGGACCAGTACGCCCAGTACATGGCCGGCGGAATGAACGCAACCGCAAGAAAACCGAGCCACGGGCTCAGCAGACTAACCAGGAATACGCACGTCAGATAGCTCATCGTCGCGAGCGTCAATGTGATCAGGCGGCCAATGACGGCGGTGACCTGGGCACTGTCCTGGTAGATTCTGAAAATGGTATCGCCGGTACGATGGTCGCTGTGGTACTTGAGCGACAGTTGGTGCCAGCGCTCCAGCAACGCGAGGCGCAGGTCCTGGTTTATCCGCTGCATGATCCACATGTTGTAGTACGGATTGACGATCCGGAACGGCAGTTGCGCCAGATGAGCGCCGAGCGCGAACAGAACATAGACCCATACGAGGCTTCGCCGTTGCTCCTGGTCAAGCTCCGTAACAGACCCCTGGGCCCACTCGGGTATGCCGATAAGTGATGCGAGTCCGGGTGCGATGGGCTCGTTCTGAAGAATGTTCTGACTCAGGAGGTCTGCAAGAATGACCCCGAGCGCAAGCGCGATGAAGCGCTGCAGAAAATTGATCGCGTAGTAGTACACAAGGTGCGTACCGATGCGAATCCGACACTGCACGCGTCCATCTTCACGCCGAAACTGGAACATCCAGCCGAAAACACAGGCCAAAGTCACTGCGCCTGCGTAGATGCCGTCGGCGGAACCGTCGATCAGGAACGACGCCACAATGTTCGCTGCAAGCCCGCTCGCGACCAACAGCACGATTGCAGAGCGTCGGCCAAGACCTGCAACCATCAGTGTAATGCTGAGGATCATGGCGAGGACCGGAACGTACAGGAGTCCCATGGGCCAATCGAACGTTGCCGGCATTGCACCAAACAACAGCGGCAGCACCGCAACCGCGACAACCAGAAACGGTGCGTAGGCGAAGCTGTAGCCACCTTCGACCGCTTCTGCGACACCGACACCCGTACCAACGCCCGCGCCCGGCACGTACCATCGCCCGAGTAACTGGGGTCGTATATACGGCCATGAACGGAAGAACAGCGCCAGGACCTCCCGGAAACCGCTGTTGTCCGATTCAACCGCACGGTCGCGATCCGGCGGGATGTAGCCGTCGCCGAACATGGGCAGGGCCTTCGCGCGGAGACGATTGGCGTCGAGTTCGTCTGGCGCCATCAGAAGCCCTCTCGCTTTAGAATGTCAGTTAACGCAGCCGTGGCAAGTCACTAATAACATCACTAGCGCGCAGCGGGCAACCTCAATCAACGGGGAGGGAGCAACGCTGCCATCAAAGTCACCCATACCTGCCTGCCGACGCTGAGTTGCCTTCACCGACCCTGCGCGCCTTACTCACGTGGGCTTCACTCTCTCCGGTACTCTCTCACAATGAGCAATCAACCCCGGATGTAGGCTTCCAACTGCTCAATCACATGCTCCTGATCACTGATGATGGATTTGACAAGGTCGCCCACCGAGATCATGCCGACCAGCGCATCGCCGTCCTCAAGAACCGGAAGGTGGCGGACCCGGCGCGCAGTCATGAGGGCCATGCATTGATCGACGGTGATATCCGGCGTTACGTAAATGACATCCCGCGTCATGATCTCAGTCACCGGTGTCGCGCGCGATGATTTGCCGACCAGAATGACCTTTCTGGCGTAATCCCGCTCGGAGATAATGCCTTCGAGCTTCCCGCTGTCGCCAACAACGGCAAGCGCCCCGACATGTTTATCTGCCATCATATCGATTGCGTCCAACACTGACCGGGTCGGTCCGAGAGACCAAACCTCAGAACCCTTGTCAGCGAGTATCACAGCGATTCTGGTCGTCATGACCGTCCCTCCTGCGAGGCGTCAACGGGTTTGTGAGAAACCACCTGGAACCACTTTATTCTCCGCAAACGACCGATAATTGCCAGCGCACAAGTCCGGCCCACCCCGCATGCAGGAGGCCAGATCCACTCTAAATTGGTCAAAGCAAATTCTTGATATCACTAGAAAAAGTTGGAAATGCAAAGAAGGAGTCGCGCAACGCAGATGCCGTTATTCCATGGCGCATAGCGAGCGCGAACGTGTGGATTAACTCCTCGCCGTGATGGCCAACCAGATGTGCCCCCACGATTTCATCTGTTTTCCTGTCGATCAGCACCTTCGCCCAGGCCACCGTTTCTGCATAGCTCTTGCCTGAAAACCATTCACGCATGTCATTGATTTCAACCCTCACCTCGATGCCAGCATCCGCTGCGGCGCGCTCGGTCAGGCCGACCGTCGCAAACGCCGGCACCGTAAAGACCGCGCCGGGGACGACGGCGTAGTCAGGCTTAACGGTCGGACCCTCGACGATATTTCGGCCAACGATGCGACCCTCATACGTGGCGAACGGGGACAACTGCGCCGACCGGACGAGCGCGTCACCGGCGACCCAAACGGATGGGTTCGTCGTCGAGCGGAGGAAATCGTCAAGCTCGATGGCTGCACCGTCGTGCTGTACATTCCCTGCAGCAAGGTCGAGTGTGTCCACATTGGCGACGCGGCCCGCACCGTTGATCACGCGATCAGCGTTCAATGTCTGCGCCTGGCCGTCCACCTCTACCTGGACAGTCAATCGGTCACCCGTCCTGACGACACCCTTGACTACCGCGCCCGTGTGCACCTTGACACCAAGCCGCTCGGTCTCCGACCTGACGACCGCAACCGCGTCCACATCCATGTTTGGCAGCAACTGCGGCATCACCTCGAGGATGGTCACATTTGTGCCGGCGCGCTGATAGACGTGGGCAAACTCCAGCGCGATGACACCGCCACCGATGAAGATCACCTCTTCCGGTTGCACATCGTCGCTCAACACCTCGTCCGATGTGATCATCAGATCGGCGCCTGTAATCGGCAAGGCACGTGGCTTTGAACCCGTCGCAATGACGATATTTTCAGCGTCAAGTGTCTCGCCATTAACGTCGATGCTGTTGGGGCCGGTAAAGCGCGCCTCACCGCGATACACATCGCCACGCTTGCCGGCGACACCGGCCATCGCGTCCGGAATAAAGTCGACCATCGCCCGTT
>CAVOBC010000073.1:0-15824 GCA_963693635.1 Gammaproteobacteria bacterium
GGGTTGTCGATGAGTGCTTGCGGCTTGCCGTCCTCGATCAGGTGACCGGCGTCGATGACAAGCAAACGGTCAGTGCGCGCGAGTTCTTTGAGCCGATGGCTGCACAGCAGGAACCCGGCGTGGCCGGCGAGCAGACCATCCATCAAACGCCCCTCTGTGTCCGCGTCAACAGCGCTGAGGGGGTCGTCCAGTACGAGGAAATCGCGCCCCGAGTACATGGCGCGCGCGACGTTGACGCGCTGCTTTTGTCCGCCTGACAGATTGACGCCGGTCTCGCCAACTTCCTCGTCAGTGCCTGCCTCGAACTGCGCGATGTCTGCTTCAAGCTCGGCGAGGCGAATGGCCTGCATGACATCCGGCGTGTCGAATTCCGTTTGCAGGGCAACGTTGACCGCGAGGCTGGCATTTGAGAGGTATGCTTCCTGCGGCACATATCCGAGCGATGTGCGAACCCGCTCGTAGACATTGGCGTGCCAGAGATCTGCGCGACTACCGTTGTCGAATTCAACCTCGATCGTGCCGCTGGTTGGCTTGAACTCGGCGCAGATGAGGCGCAGCAAGGTTGATTTGCCTGCGCCCACCCGCCCGATCAGACTCGTGTGCTCAAACAGGTCAAGGCTGAGGGTCAGGTGGTCGATGACGACGGGCCCGGTCTCGTAGCGAAAGCTGACGTCATTGAGGTGTATTTTCGTGGGGGCCGCAGTCGCGACCGTCGCGAGCGAGTCAGGCATCAGGTCATCGGCGATGTCGCGATGCTGAAACAGCTTGTTTAGCCGTTTCACGCAGGCGGCAGCCAGTGCGTAATCGATGAAGATGTTCGGCAACCATCGGATGTATAGCGTGATGTGATTGAGCATCCAGATGCTTGCAAAGAGCGTGACCAGGTTGGCGTTGCCGCCCATGGACTGGTTTGCCCAGATCAGCGCGACGATGGGGAATAACCACCAACTGACGCTAACGCCGAAATCAATCAGCGCGACGCCGTGTTGTTTGGTCGACTCAATGGTGAGTTTGCGCAGGTGAGCGGCGACTCGGTGGCGCATCAGACCTTCCCAGGACAGGAAGCGCAAAAGCCGGACGTTGGTCACCCATTCACCGATGACGGTTGTCAGTTTGTCTTCCTGGGCCTTGATGATCTCCTCTTTCTGGTGGATGTATCGCCCGAGGGCGAATGCCAGGGGCATTGCGCCTAAGCTGACGCCGAGCGCGATGATGCCTGGCGTGCCCATGTAGTGAACGATCACGGGACCGAGGATCAGTAGCCCGAGCAGACAAGGCACGCCATTCCTGAAGACCGCATGGAACAGATCGCCAATCCGGTAAATGTCCGATGAAATCAGGGTCTTCAGGTTGCCGGTGGAGAAGTCGTCGGACGAAAGCGGCCCCATTCGCAGAAGTTTTGTGTTGAGGCGCAGGGTTACGAAGGTGCGCGTGCAGACCAGCAACTGGCTTTGCAGCACAGAGGTCCAGGCGTTTACGACTTTCATGATGAGTTGCGCGATAGCGTAGAAGGCGACCATCCACATCGCCGCCGTGTATGAGTTGGTTGCGTCAAGAATCTGCTCGCTGGCGAGCACGGACACCAGCACCAGAACCGTCATCACACCACGACCGAAAACGAGCAGGGAGAGGTGCTTGCGATAGGTGTGGACGAAATCCTGCCAGAAGTATCCTGTCATCAGGACGTCGGGATGTTCGTCCCGCAGGTGGTCGAACTCGGTTTGCAGTTCAGGTGGAATGGTCTGAGGCGCGACCTCGGTGGTTGCGAGGAAATCACGCTTCAGACGCGCGGGGTTTGCCAGTATTGCCAGATCAAACATGTCGTATGCCTCGATCCGGGGCCAAAAAAAAGCCCCAGTTGGTTCTGACCTGCCGGGGCTCTCTCCGGAAGGTCTCTTTCTTGAAGACCCTCCGATAATCTGGGAATCAGATCGGGGGTCTGGTTTTGCGGTTCGCGCCTTCTCTCAATAAGTCGATGAACAAGGAGCTGAGTGAATCGATAAATGTGGAGCTGAACGCGTGAGCGTGAGTGCGGATGTTGGTCAACACAGGCAGGGACTGGGAAGCGCCTCGCGAAAGTCCATTCGACAGGCACACGTATCCCGTGTGGCCCTGATCGAAAGTGATCACGGTTGGAAGAAGGTGCTTCATGGGTCCGTTTGGGTATCCGGCTGGTTCACTTCGCTGCGTATCCTAGGCCGTTCCCGGGAAACATCAAGCGCCAGAATGATCTGCAGTCGCCATGACAGTGGCAGCGACGTTGCTACTCGTTAGGTCCAATGCGCTCCGGTAACGTCGGACGAAGTTTGACGTCGTTTGTCCTGCTTTTCAGGCCTTTTCCTGGCCGACTAGTTGTTGCAGTGACTGGCCGCAGTTGTCGGCGATGAATCCTGAATCCCAAAGTTTTGCGAACTGCATGGACCTTGGGCAGTGAAAATACGCCTCGTCGATATGCACAAGGATCCCCTGCACAAGATGGGAGTTGGCGTCTTGCATCTGGGTCTCGGCTTTCATCCTGCGCGCGTCAAGCTCAGCTGCGTCGAGTATTTCAACGCGACCATTCACCCGTACGGTGGCATCGATCCCAGGGATCATCATGACGAGGCCTACCTTTGGATTGGATTCGAAATTCTGGTAAGTCTGAAACAGTCGATTGCCGCCGACGTCTGGAAACAGCAGGGTTCGTTCATCGATGACCTTGATGAATCCAGGTATCCCGCCCTTGGGAGATGCGTCGCAATCGCCGCCGCGGTTGCTGCTCGCCATTACAGCGAAGGACGCTTTTTCGATGAACCCGCGTACGAAGGGTTCCAGATGGTCTTTGACTTTCTTTTCGGCTCTTGGGTCGGCACCGCCCATTTCCTGTCGCATTGCATCAATTCGGCTCATCGTGTCGTCCTCTTTACTGCTTCTCTTATTTTCTTGTCTTGTCTTCTCGTGGTGCTCGTCTGTCTTCTCATGATGCTCGTCGGGGGCTGGGTCACTTCATGAAAGCCCCGCGGGGTCTTCAATCTTGTTGACGTGTCGCAGCCAAAGGCGCCCCCAGCGTACGGCCGGGGATCGTACGACGAGTGCCCGAGCAGTCGCCTGATCCGGTCAGACCGTCCGTTCAGTTCATCGTCCGTGTAGTCGAGCGGGCTCGACTCTTCCGGTACCAGCCATCCAGCCAGAAAGCTGAGGTGCAGGGCCCGGCGCGAGGAACTCGTCTGGTTCGCACCGCCGCCGTGCAGGAGCTTGCCGGAATAGATGAGCGCATCGCCGGGCTTCATGATGGCCGGCTGCGACATCTCAGGCTTGCCGCGATCACTGAAGTCCGCCCAGGTATGGCTGCCCGGGATGAGGCGGGTTGCGCCATTGTCGGCCGTGAACTCATCAAGCGGGATCATGGCGCTGATCGTAATCTCGGGACAATGGGGCCACTGGGGGGCGCAAAATTTATCCCAGTTCTCGCAGTCGCGATGCAACATTTGGGTGGGCTCGCCGGGTCCGATGAACATGGCCTGGCCCGTGTTGATCCAGTAAGAACCACAGTTCGGCAGCAGAACGGCATCGGCGAGGTCGGCGTAGACCTTGTTCTCAAGGAGGTCGAAAAACGCCTCGGACACTTTTCCCAGGCTGGAGAAACGCAGTGTGTTCGCGCCGGTGAAGGTCTTGCCGCCGGGACCCAGTCCCTGAGTTGCGACGCCAGGAGCAAAACTCTCGGCAGCCGTGGTGAGGTCCTGCCGCAGTGCATCGATGGTTTTTGCGGCAAAGATGTCTTCAACCACGATACCGCCCGCCGTCTGATAGGCATCCAGAATCAGGTCGTGCGGGGCAGCAGCAGGAACGCGCAACAACGTCATTGAGATCGATCCTCGATCAGCAAAGTGAGGGTCGTGAACTTGGAGCATCGACCCGTCGGATCCTATCTTGGCCGAAATCCTGAATTGGCGAAACCTTGGGCTGTTCACCAGGGCTGTTCATATATGGGGGGAAAGGAACCGGCGAACACTTACGGCAAGCGCTGGCGTAACATCGCCCACGGCTTGGTCTGGTACCGAGCTGCCCCCGAGTACAGCACCTACGCCTGAGGCCGAATATGACACTTGAAGAAATTGGCATAGCGGCGACGGACCGCTTCATCGAGGGTTTTAATTCTCGAGATCCACACCAGTTTGCGGCGAGTCTGAACTATCCGCATGTACGGCCATCGCCCCATGCCGCGGTCGGCGAGGCAGCAACTGCAGCGGACTACGCGGCTGCTCAGTCGTATGACCGGGTTCTTGCATCAGGTTGGGTGCGAAGCGCGTTCGACTACCAGCGGTTTCTGGCCGGGAACGAGGACAAGATTCACGTCGCCGGGCAGTGGAGTCGATACAACGACAAGGGCGAGACGATACTGACGACGCCCGTGACCTATGTTGTTACTAACATACAGGGCCGGTGGGGTATTCAGTCTCGATTTGGCAGCGACTCTGTGCGAGGCGGTGCGCAGGTCGGTGAGGGGGCGAGTGAACTTGGCGATGAGTCGGCTGCCCTCGTTCGCGAGTTTATCGACAGCATGGGTCTGGATGATGCAACCGCAATAGCAGACTGCCTGCATTTTCCCCATTATGTGATTGGCGTGGGCGAGTTTCGGCGAACTGACTCGCTGGATGCTGCGGGCGATCTCAATCTGGCAGGCGTATCAATAGTTGATATTAATATAATTCAATCTGGTAACACGAGTGCGAACCTTGAAGTGCGACTCAAGCATGGCGAAGACGAGCTTCATGGCGTGGTAAATCTGGTGCATCGGGAAGGGCGACTTGGCATTCAGGCGTGGTCCACGCTCCGGCCATCCTGAGGGATGGGTGGTCCCTCTAATCACCGGGTAAGTGTGCGAGCCGGAGGCGTTGATCGGAGGTAAGTGCGGGACTAAGATTGCGCTCCTCAGGGCCTCATAGGGGTCAGTTGCAACGTCGCCGGCTGGCAATTTCCAATGCTGGCGAGTCCCGAACAGAGGATATCTCCGCATGGCACATTCCGAAAGTTGATCTCGACGAACGCATCGTTAGACGTCTGCGGATCTCTTTGACGGGTTCCGTCCTATAGTCGGAGACCGCGATCCGGTACAAGATCCGATACAAGGTTCGGCACAAGATCCGGCACTATATGTGTTGGAAGAATGTGTTGGAAGACGCTCAGCAGACTGCCAGCTTCTGACGAGACGTCCCTCCATGCGTTCCGATGTCCCGCGCCGTATCTATGCGTTTCACGCTGCGCGCGACGGCTTTTTTGCAGAATAATTTGTACCTGCCGCTGGATGAGTTGATCCGCGGCGCAAGGTGCCAGAGGACTTATGGCTAAACGAAAAACCAAGTCTGTTGACCAGATCCTTGGCGATCTCAATCGCGGCAGTAATCAAGCGCGCCGCAACGCGTTGCGCGATCTTTGTCCTTGTCGTAACAACGGCAACCGCGACGTTGAGGTCTGGAACGAGATATTTGATAAAGCGCGTCACGGCGCACTGCAGGAGCGCAACCGCGCAGCGCATGCGATAGGAACGTTGCTTGAAAAGTCGATCGGGAATCCGGAGTGGCGAGCGATTGTCAGGCGTATGCAGCCAAGACTCGATGACATCATGAGTGACATGCGGGCATCGCGATTGCTGCTTGCCCAGTTGAAGAAGCATGGTCACATGCGTCGTGGTGTCGCCATGCAGAATTACTGCCACGTGCGTCGCGTTATCGACATGGCGACACCGGCGGAGCTTGCCAAATGGCTGAACGAGCGGGCGCTTGCGATCGAGGGGGCGAACGGCCTGACCGCAAATGACCCGGGACTGCAGCGGTTGTGGCGTTGGTTGCGGCACCGGGTGAAGTTTCAGCCCAAGTGGGATACCAGCGACGCCGAACTGACCAGGGTGGCTCGCCGGTTCCTGCCCTGGGCGTTTCGAAGGTGGCATGATGGCGTGATAGCAGCCCGCCTGCCGGGACGGTGCGTGACGGTCGTCCCGGTTGATGCGTTGGATTCACCCGACCAACGTGGAACCACCGTTGCGGGTGGCGAGGATGACCTGTCGTGGGTTTTGCAAAACTGTTTGAACGTTAGCCGGGGAGGTATCGCACTTGGGTGTTGAAGTAAATGGTATCGCGCACATCCAGTTGACGGTCAGCAAGCCGGCCGAGTGTCTGCCTTTTTGGGAAGCACTCTTGCACTTCCTCGAGATGGAGACGCTGATCCGCAATGACAATACGATCTATTGCATCGGCAGTCGCACCGGGATTCTCGTTCGCGGTGCCCCGGACGAGAAACGCGACGTCACCTTTGACCAGGACACGTCGGGACTGCACCACGTGTGTTTCCGCGCGCGCTCGAACGCAGATGTTCAGACAATCTATCGATTCGTCGTTGAGTTAGGCGCCAGGATCATTCACGGGCCGGAGGACGGCTCGCACTTCGCACCTGGCTACTACTCGATTCTGTTTGAGGACCCGGATGGCATTCGCATCGAGGTCAATCACGTGCCGGGTCGCGGTCACTTTGGCTCGGGCGGACGCCTCGGTGAAGACGGGGCCGGTCCTGCCGCATCCTACGGCGACGACGGGCTCACCTAAGGGTGCTGTTACAGAACGCTGGCCAGTGGCGGTCAGTCGACGGCCTGATAAATCAGTGCACGCAACCGTGCCGAGTCGTCGAGTCCGCCTGCGGGCAGCAGTTGCGTCATGTACACGAATGTTAGCTCTTCGACCGGATCGACCCAATAGGTGGTGTGGTAAGCGCCGCCCCATCCGAAATTACCAACGCTGCCGGCCTCGCCGGTGGCACCGACATCATCGACCACCAGAAAGCCCAGGCCGAAGGCTGAGCCTGGCCGAAAATCGACGTCACGGAGATGATCAGTGGTCATCAGATCGACGGTCTTGCGGCCCATAATCCGCTGGCCATCGAGGCGCCCCCCGAGCAGCAATGTGTCAAGAAACCGGCCGTAGTCAGACGCGGTTGAAAGTAAGCCCGCACCGCCGGAAAAACTCTTGCGTGGGCCCACCACGTAGGCACCCTGCCCGACCATCGCACTCGCGTCCGGCGTCCGCTTGATCGTGTCGTCAGAAGCGGAGTAGACCGTTGCCAGCCGTGCAGTCTTTGTGTTCGGCAGGTAAAAGTGAGTATCGGTCATTGCGAGCGGATTGAAGATCTTCTGTTTGAGGAATTGATCGAGCGGCATGCCGCTCGCCACCTCGATCACGGCACCCAAAATGTCCGTTGAGTAGCCGTAGACGAAGCGTTCTCCCGGCTGTGCTGCCTGCGGCAGTGGTGCCATGCGGCGCACCGTTTCACGAATCGGCTCGTCGCGGTGTGCGAAGTACCAGCCGTTGATACCCGCTTCCCTCCAACCGGGGCCATCTCCATAGTCGATGCCGGCCGTGTGGGTCAGAAGATCGCGCAGGGTGATCGCGCGCTTTGCCGGTTCGATGGTGTCTTCGCCCGCATCGTTGGAACCTGCGACAGTGGAGTCCTTCCACTCGGGCATATAACGCGACAGGGGGTGGCTTATCAGCAGCTTGCCTTCTTCCTGCAGCATCATGATGCCGACGCTGATGACCGCCTTGGTCTGGGACGCGATGCGAAAGATTGAGTCTTTCTGCATCGCGACGCCGGCTTCGATGTCCTGCATGCCGTAGGCATCATGTTTCACGACACGGCCCCGGTGACCAATGCGCACCACCGCGCCTGCGATCTTGCCGTCGGCAACGTACTGGTTCAGCAGGTCATCGATGCGCGCAAGCCGCTTGCGGTCGATGTCTGCTGATGCGCTGTGGGTAGCGCATAGCAGCACAAGGAGAAAAATCGTCGACGCCTTCATGAAATGACCTTTTGATATCGGTATTGATTGAAGAGTAAGCCGAAGCGTTGGCGACCCTTTCATGGAACTAAAGCCAGGGTGCCGTGGGTTCCCCTGCGCGACAGCGCGGTAATCCGGCACCGTGAAATGCGGCTAGTTGGGGACCGGTGGGTCCATCCCGATGTCGGCGGCATTGAGCTTGAACTCCTCGGTCACGTCTGACGTGTAACGGATGCCGGCAGTCAGTTTCTGCGGATTGCCCGTCACCAGCGTCATGGCTGCCTCGGCGATGCCTTCGACCGGTTCGGCGCGGTCAATCAACTCCTGGCTGTACTTGCGGCCGAACATCTGCCCGGGCGTTGCGATGAAGCCATCTGGTGACAGCGCGTTGACAGAGATGTTGTGCTGGAACATCTCGGTCGCAAGACCGGTCGTGAAGCGTTCGATCGCGGCTTTGTTGAGACCGTAGACCGCACCATCGTAGGAGGTTTGACCAGGCTTGGGGTGCTTTGCTGCACTCGATGAGATGTTCAGTATCGAACCGCCCTCGCCGCGCTCGATCATGCCGGGCAAGACCAGTTGGCAAAGGTGAAAGGGTGCCTTCACGAGTATCTCGAACATGCGGTCGAAGTAGCGCTCCGAGTAATCGATTGTTGGCCCGGGGACCAGGATCGCGGCGTTGTTGACCAGCACGTCGACGCGGCCAAATGCCACGAGTGTTTGCTCGACCAGCGCTTCGCGCTCCACTTTCTTCTGCATATTGCAGGCAATGGCGATGGCCTCACCGCCCATTTCGTTGATCGCGTCGCGCACGCTGTTGATCGTGCCCGGCAGGCGCTCGTCGCGCACTTCGATCGTGCGTGCGGTCACGACAACGCGAGCGCCCGCAAGCGCAAGCCTGCGTGCGATCGCCTCGCCAATGCCGCGAGACGAGCCCGTAACGATCGCGACCTTGCCCTTGAGTTCTGACGTGATGTTCATGGTTATCGTCCCGTGAAGTCGGTTTCGCGCCGTTCGCCGAACGCACGCATGCCTTCGATGGAATCCTGCGATAAACCGACAACGGGGATCGCGCTTTCAGACCACTGCATAGCCGTGTCAAAGTCGAGGTGGGCGGTGCGAAGCGCCAGCATCTTGCCGAGCTTCTGGGCGATCGGTGGTCCCGATTCCACTTCCTGGGCGAGTTCCATGGTCTTCGCTTCGAGTTCTTCTGGCTCGACCAGGTAGTTGGTGAGACCGGCCTCGTGCGCCTCTTCGGCGCTCATGAAGCGCCCAGTCATCATCATCTCCATGGCTTTGCGCCAGCCCAGGATCTTGGGCAACGACCAGAAGCCGCCCAGGTCGGCAAACACGCCGCGCTTGACATAAGCCACCTGAAATCGAGCGGCAGTTGAACCGACGGCCATGTCGCAATGACTGACGAGGTCGAAGCCGGCGCCCACGGCGGGACCGTTGATCATGGCGATGATCGGCACTTCCATCCGCTTCAGCGCGATATAGGTTTCGGTCTCATGGCGGAAGTTCAGGCGATAGCCTTCGGGATCCGGCTTCGCGTCCTTCGGTTCGGGCGGCGGCTCGCGGTCCGGGTTGGCATTGCCGCCCATATCCATTCCCGCGCAGAAGCCACGTCCGGCGCCGGTGATGACGATGCAGCGGACGCTGCGATCGAACCGCGCATCGATGAGAATCTCACGCATTTCCTTCAGGAGTGGAAAGGTGAGGGCATTCATCTTCTCTGGGCGATTGAGGGTCATCCAGAGGATGCCTTCTTTCTTGCCGCGGCGTTCAGTGAGGATCAGGTCGCTCATGACGGTCTTCCTGTTTTGTTGAATGTTGAATTGGTTCACGTCCGGCGGCGCATCAAAACCGTGCACGATGGCGATCTGGTATCGACCGGCGAGCGGAGGCGCAAGAGGCCGCAGGGTTGTACCAGTATATGCCTCTTCGTTGGCGGAGAAACAGGTTAGGGGGTCCGTTATCTGTTCTTCACTGAGTGGCACGTTTTGTTCACCTCAGAAACGAAAAAACCCGCCGGGACGGGTTGTTTTGATCATCATCGACAATGAGTCATTGATGCTTTTTCACTTTTTCATGAGGACGATTTGGCGATCATCTCGATCACCTGGTCGAATCTGGCATTGAGAATGTAACCCACAACGGCCATCACGCCAGGCGCAAAAGCAATGCCGGCCTGAATCTGAGTTAGAGTCTTGTGGTACCCCCAGTACCCGCTAAGACCAAATCACCAACCCTCTATCAGGTGTGCTGCAGATATCTTGTTCACGACTTCATTAGTCAGTGTGGCGCGTCAATCAGGATGAGAAGACAGCGACAATCAGGATGAGGGATTTCTGATGTCGTGGCAGTCCGGATGACTGTGGTTTGGCGTGCTGGTGTAAAGGGAGTTTGGAAGGAGGTTTGACGGGATTTAAGGCCGAGTCGGAGGGTACTAAAGCCAGAGGTGGATGGTTAAAACGCCTCAGATCGAACGAGAGAAGGCGTTTTTTTCTTGGCCGCCAGGTTGGTGACGCGGCGGCGCCCGATTGTGTACCTGAAGGTGGTGAGGGGACCTGCCGGTCGGCGGGTTCCCTCGGTGGGTGGGTTCAGGCCTGTGTGTCTTGCGCTGCGGTTTTTGGCATTGCTCGAGTGGCCGGTCTGCCACGTCCCTGTTTTCTCGCCACCGCTTTGCGGCGCCGGGAGCGCTCGACATTCATCTCGAAGATGTTGGCGTGGTGAACCAGGCGATCGACGGCTGCCACAGTCATGGCCGGATCAGGGAAGACCTTGCCCCATTCGCCGAATGGCTGGTTGGCGGTAATCAGCATCGAGCGAAGCTCATAGCGGGCATTGATGAGTTCGAACAGCACGCTGGTCTCGGCCTGATCCTTACTCAGGTAGGCCAGGTTATCGAGGATCAACGGAGGGTATTTCTGTAGCCGCGTGATCGCGTTCTCCAGTGACAACTCGCGGCGCGCGATCTGCAGTCGTTGCACCAGATCAGTGGTGCGTGTGCACAGAACACGCCAGCCGTTTTCCACTAACGCCAGGCCTATCGCGGCAGCAAGATGGCTCTTGCCGGTACCGGGTGGAGCGAACAGGATCAGGTTGGCGCCCTGCTCCAGCCAGCCGTCACCGGCAGTGAGAGCGCTGACCTGCGCTTTGGACACCATGGGCACCGCGCTGAAGTCGAAGTTCTGCAGGCTCTTGCCAGCGGGTAGGCGGGCTTCGCTGAGATGCCGTTCAATGCGTCGGCGGCTACGGTCCGCCAGTTCATGTTCGAACCGGGTGGACAACAGCCGTGCTGCCGGCCAGCCTTCCTTGTCCGCTTCCGTGCTGAACGATGGCCACAGACTGGAACAGCGCCACTGGTATTTTTCTCCGTGCGGACGATGAGGGCGGTGCGGACGGTCTTGTTGGCGCGTTTCCAGCTTGCGCGTGATCCCGACGATGCGGGTCCCGCCCGCCCCTCGCGCTCGCAGGTGATGTCGATGCCGACGTTTCAGAGCATTCAGAACGAGCTGTTCTGAGCGTTACAACACATGCAATCACACTGGTAGCAGCCACGTTCGTGCTGTATTCCTACTACGCTAATGGACGTTGGGCCGCACTGCTTAGTGCGTTTGGCTGATTTCCTTCTGGGTCTCGCCCATCTCAATCTAGGTAACCCAGCCGCTGCAATTGAGCCGATCCGCAGAGCGATTTCGCTTTCCGAAGAAACAGTCTCCGCCCAGGATTCAAGCTGGTTTCATCGATCACTCGCCATTGCGTATCAGGGCGCGGATCAAGAATCCGACGCTGTTGATGCAATGTTGAAGGCGTTCCCACGTGATCGACAGAAGATAGGGGAAGTCGCAAGAACTGATGGGTGGCATAGCGTAAATTTGGCCGTTAATAGGGTGTATGGCGATTTGTCGGAAGAGCATCGGTACCGACAATCAGAGCTCGATTCAAGGCCTCTGTACTCGCCTCGGCGGGCGAAAGAGAACTCATGTGCGCCCAACTAATAGCGCTGATGGAGGCAACCGAGACCGTCGGCAAACGAGATCTAGAGGCGATGAGAAACAGCCAGGGCCTTTCCGAGATTTTGCGGGCCAACACTGAATTCCAACCATATTGGAACGAATCGCAATTCGAAACGCTGGCGAAGCAGCTTGACGATCGGATGACGATGGCAGCCGGGGCTTCGGGGTACGCAGACCTGATCCGTTGAGTACCTGGCCAGTATCCTGACTTGAACCGGTCCTTCGTGGACCGGTTTTGTCGTTCTGGCAGGTGATGATTTCGTCGCCGTTACTGGAAGTCGACTATGGCTCCGCTTGCTGAAGGTCGGTTCCACGCTAAGTTTGGAAGGAAGAGTGTTGCCTAATCTCCTAATCTTGAGGTGAAAGTCTCATCGCGCTACCTTGGATGGAGGTGGATGGACGATGGAGTCAGGCGGTTGGCTTAGAAGTGGTCGGTGGTGCTGCATTACATTTGGGCGACCAAAAAAAAGCCCCGCATAAGCGAGGCTTTGAAAGTCGGCAAACCGGTTCGCTAGAATTGATTCATCGTATTCGCGGTGCCACCAGCGAGCAGTGCCTTTTCGCCAAGGAAGTACTCTTTGTGGTCATCACCGATATTGGAACCCGCCAGATCCTGGTGCTTGACGGAAGCGAGACCACGACGGATCTCCTGCCGCTGAACGTCCTTGACGTATGCGAGCATACCCATGCCGCCAAAGTAACCTTCTGTCAGCGTGTCGGTTGACAGCGCGGCGGTGTGATAGGTCGGCAGTGTGATGAGGTGGTGGAAGATTCCGGCTTCCCGGGCAGCGTCGCGCTGGAATGCAGAAATGAGTTCGTCGGCAAGGACTGCCAATTCAGATGAGTCGAGCTTCTCGTCCATCAGGCCCTTGTCAAAGACCCCTGGGTCCGGGTAAGCGCTCACGTCCTTGCCCTCGGCTTTCCAGTCTTCATACACTTGCTCACGGAACTTGAGCGTCCAGTTGAACGACGGCGAGTTGTTGTAAACGAGCTTGGCTTCGGGGCGAACCGCACGAATGGCATTGACCATCTCGGCGATTTGTCCGACGTGTGGGCGCTCGGTTTCGATCCACAGCAGATCAGCGCCGTGTTCGAGGCTTGTGATGCAGTCGAGCACAACACGGTCGACGCCGGTGCCTTCCCTGAACGCGTATAGGCCGTTATCCAGGCGCTTGGGCTTCACCAGTTTGCCACCCTGGTGAATGGTGATGTCGCCGTCGGTGAGTTCGTCAATGTTGTGAACTTCCTCAGTGTCCAGGAAGTCGCAGTACTTGCTGCCAAGATCGCCAGACTCGATCGAGAGCGGGACCTTCTGCGTGAGGCCGGCACCCAGCGAGTCAGTCCGTGCAACGATGATGCCGTTTTCAATACCAAGCTCAAGAAACGCGTAGCGAATGGAGTTGATCTTGGAGACGAAGTCTTCGTGCGGAACCGTGACCTTGCCAGCCTGGTGCCCACATTGCTTGGCATCTGACACCTGGTTTTCGATCTGGATGGCACAGGCGCCGGCTTCGATCATGCTCTTGGCGAGCAGGTAGGTCGCTTCCTCGTTGCCGAATCCGGCGTCGATGTCCGCGATGATTGGTACGACATGAGTTTGATATTTGTCGATCTGCTCGATGAACGGACCGATGTTGCCACCGGCTGCGCGGGTCTCATCGAGTTCCGCGAAGATATGTCGGAGTTCGCGGGCATCGGCCTGCTTGAGGAACGTGTAGATCTCGGCGATGAGGTCTGGCAGTGTCGTCTTCTCGTGCATGCTCTGGTCGGGCAAGGGGCCGAACTGTGACCGCAAGGCTGCGACCATCCAGCCTGAAAGATAGATGTAGCGACGATCAGTCACCTGGTGATGCTTCTTCACGCCCATCATGACCTGCTGTGCAACAAACCCGTGCCAACAGCCCAGCGATTGGGTGTACTTGGACTGGTCCTTGTCATAAGCAGCCATATCAGCCCGCATGATGTCGGCACCGTACTGAGCGATTTCAATTCCGGTCTGGAAGCGGTTCTGCAATTTCATGCGAACCACGTACTCCGGATTGATCGCGCTCCATTCATCCTTCTGGGTGACTTGAGCACGAACCTGGGCTATCTGATCGAGATAGTCTGACATCGTTTCTGATCCTCGGGGGGTTAGCGTGTTTAATGCAGATAGGACGCATGGAAAAGTGGCTCTCCATCCGAACGGGTACGTCACTGCGAAGGCGGAACATTGCACGATGCCATGTTGCGATCACATTCGGACGTGACCTTACAGGCATTACTGGGTGCAGAATAATTGAAGATTCGACAACCAATACATTCCAATTGGTCAACGATGACGAACGGTCTGCGCCAGAGGGTCAACGGTAGGCTCAACTGAAGATGATGCTCTCGCGCTTGAAAAAGCGTGCCGTCACCTGCACCAACCCGGCGGCAACGATCATCGTGGAGATTGCTGAGAGGACGTAACCCACGGCGGGCACGGGCTTGCCGCCCATCACGTCGGTCAGCAGCAGGTGCTGACCCAGACAGGGAATTGCGAACATCCAGGTTTGGGTGGCGATGGGATTGAAAACGGTAAAGATGGCGGGCGCCATTGGCAGAAACACGAGAAAGCCGATGTAAGACTGGGCGTCTTTGAAGGACTTGGCAAAGATGCCGAGCAGCAACTGCATGGAGGTTGCCAGAAAGGCGAGGGGAAAGGTCGCGAGTACCATAGCGATGACCTGCATCGGCGTCACCTGGAACTTAAGTCCAAGCTCCTCGAGGGGGATGTGCTGAAGCACAATGACGCAAAGCAGCATTGTGAGAATAACCCCCACAGACGCAAAGCCCGCGGCCGCGAGCCACTTGCCGGTGACGAAGACGGAACGGTCCACTGGATTAATGAGCAAGGCTTCAAGGGTTGAACGCTCGCGTTCACCTGCCGTGCTGTCAACCGCCACGCCCATACCTGAAACGAAGGCTGCGAGCACGATGTACATGGGAATGAACGTGAGTGCCCGGGCAGCAATCTGTTGCTTGCTGGCTATCTCGATCTCGCGGGCTTCAACCGCGCGCATAACGTCGGGCGACACGCCCCGGGTGATCAAGCGAAGGGCGGCGATCTCGCCGTTGTAGCCACGGATCAGTGACGCGATGCGCTGGGTTGCGGCCTGCGCGTCGGCGCGAGAACTGTCGTGGACGACTTCTACATACGCGGTGCGAGACTCGGCGAAGCGCTTCTGGTAGGCGTCCGGGATGATAAGAACGAAATCCTTGTCCTTGGCTTCCACCGCGTCGCGCGCATCGCCATCGAAGCGCTCGAATGTCACCCCGCGTTCGGTCAGCCAACGAATCAGGTGGGGCGCGTTGTCCATATTCTGGATAGGGACGGCAGTCTCCTGTACCTCTGAGCGAATCGAGATCATTGCCGTCATCATGAAATAAATGACTGCCGGGCCGAAGATTGGAAACAGCATGGCACTCATGACGGCTTTCTTGTCACGCAGGCTGTCGAGCAGTTCTTTGATGAAGACGGCGCGCACGGGGCTCAATTGAGGACTCCTTCGACCAACTTGACGAAGGCGTCCTCAAGGTTGTCTTCGCCGGCAGCGTCGCTGATCTGCTCCGTGCTGCCTTCGGCGACGACCTTGCCCCCTGAAATGATGACGATGTGATCACACAACCGGGACACCTCGTGCATCAGATGACTCGAAAAGAGGACGTTGACGCCCTGGTCCCGCAGTTGGCCAATCAACTCGCGCACGGTGCGGGTGGTCATGACGTCAAGACCGTTGGTGGGCTCATCCAGCAGGATGTTGCCCGGGTCGTGTACGAGGGCTCGGGCAAGGCAAACTTTCATACGCTCGCCGTGGGAGAACCCTTCCGTGCGACGGTCAGCGATGGTCTCCATCGACAACATGCGGATCAGGTCATCCGTGCGGGCCCCAAGCGCGTCCTCCGAGAGGCCATGCAGCCGACCGAAGTACTGCACGTGCTCGCGGCCGGTCAGTCTTGGATACAGCCCGAGTTGA
>CAVOBC010000074.1:0-15627 GCA_963693635.1 Gammaproteobacteria bacterium
GCGCCCGACTCAAAGAGACGAGTCGGTGGATTCGTGCTGTGGTCCATCAGCGCCGGAATCTTGGAGTTGGGGTTAATGTCGACAAAGCCGCTGCCAAATTGGTCACCGTCGCCGATGTTGATCAGCCAGGCATCGTACTCAGCACCTATATGACCCAACGCCAACAGCTCCTCAAGCAGGATCGTGACCTTTACGCCGTTCGGCGTCCCCAGCGAATATAGTTGCAGCGGGTGCTTGCCGACCGTCAACTCCTTGTCGTGGGTAGGCCCTGCAGTGGGTCGGTTGATATTGGCAAACCGGCCACCACTTTCTTCCTCCCAGGTCCAGACGTCAGGTGGCGTGTACTCGGATGAATCGCTCATGTTCCCGTTCTCTCAAGCAAAACGTGAATATACAGGCCTCGCGCTCGAAGATCAGGGCTACGTAGTCAGATGCATATGGGAATGACCTGAGAAAACCTGGCTGCAGGGGAGCGTGCGCCTCCATCAGCGAGGAGTCAGCTTTATCGGCCTTTCCATTCGGGTGGGCGCTTTTCAGCGAACGCACGGGGTCCTTCGATCAGGTCCTCAGATTGGCCCATGAGTTCCTGGGCCGCGAACCGGGTCGACATGACCTCTTCCATCGACATGTGCATTCCAGCGAGTGCAGCTTCTTTTGACGCCCTGATCGACAGGGGTGAACACTCCATGATCTCCGCCGCCCAGCGTTCGGCCGTCGCCATGAGTTGATCCATGGGCACCACCTCATTGACCACGCCCCAATCGAGGGCCGTTGCGGCGTCGATGGGCTTGCCCGTGAGGATCATGCCCATCGCCCGGCGCATGCCGAGTTGCCTCGGCAACCGATGAATGCCGCCCGCCCCTGCGAGCAGGCCAACCCGCGGCTCTGGCAGTCCAAACTTTGCGTGCTCCGCCGCAATGACAATGTCCGAGGCCAGCACAATCTCGAAACCGCCGCCCATGGCCCAGCCGTTGACGGCGGCGATGATTGGTTTGACAAAGTCCCATCGCGAGGTGTTGCCGCCGAAGCCGCCGCCGGCCGAAGGCGGCCGAAAAGAACGGTCTTCCGGTGGACGCCGGCCGGCTTCCGCAGTGGCCTTCAGATCGTTGCCTGCAGAAAACGCGCGTTCACCCGCACCGGTGACGATGACGACCCACACATCCGGGTCTTCAGCGATCTCATCGTAAATCTCGCCCAACTCCTCATGACACGGCGCATGCAGCGCATTCATCAGCTCCGGTCGGTTCAGCGTGATGTAGCCGATGCGGTTCTTCTTCTCGTATTTGACAAACTGGTATGCCATCTCTGCTCGTCTCCTTTTTCAATCTTGATTCTTCGCTCTTCGTTGATGCCGCGTGCGTGACAATACGTGCCGCCGCTCATCATGTCTTGCCTGCTCTCACACGCACCGAGCGAGTTATGCCAGCGTTCGGCTGCCGAGATTGGTAATCCCTAAAGAGTCAGTTCCCCCGAACAGCACCTCTTCGACAACCTGTTAGTTCAAGTGACCCGTCCAACGACCCGCCAGAATCGCGCCCGCCCACAACAGTAGTGATACTGCACCGGCGAGCCTCGCTTTGACGGGTGTCGCCGTCGCCGTGTCCCAACGCGCCACATCACGCAACGCCCTGACATGGAAGACCGCCACGTTCAGCCCCGCCAACACGAGAAGCAGCAGCTTCACCTGAAATGCCGGGTTTTCCGCATAAGCAGCCGGCCGTACGATGAACATGCCTGCACCCGTCACTGTCGCAATTACGAAGCCCGCCCATGACCAGGGCGTTAACTCCCGCGTCACCGTACTGATTGGGTATGCGCGCGCGGCAACACCGAGCAGTCGCAAGTCAACCATGAATATCGACCCCACCACGAGCGCAACCGCGATCACATGAATCGATTCGAGCAGGGGAAACCACCACGTCGCGCCGATCTCGAACGCCAGGTCCGTGTTGCCCAGCCAGTCCCAAAACGCGGCGAGTGACCTAGCTGAAGGGTCCGGATTCACGTCAGGACTCTCGACCGAGACCCGATGACGGACCCTAACAAAGACCTCATCAAAGACCCCGTCAAAAACCTCATCACGAAGCGGGCCAGAACAGGTAGTCGGCGTAGGCAATCCAGCGGCCGGCGAGCATGACGCCCAGCCAGAGCAGCACGGAGACCGCCGACATCAAGCGAGCCCAGACGAGGTGTGGACGGCTGCGCTCCCAAAAGCCCGCTTGCATCCTGTTCAACAAATGAAGGGTCAACGCGAGCACGAGCGCAGGGATTAACAGGGAGACTTTGATGCCAAAGACGGGATTAAAGAAGTACCGCGCCGGACGAGCAAATACGAACATGCCTCCAGAAACGACAAGGAAGGGCAACGACCACCACGTAAAGGGCAGCAGCCGTCCGATCATCTCGCTCACGTCCTGGCTGGGCACTGCCAGCCCGAGGAGTCTCAGATTGACGAAGACAATCGTTCCCATCACGACGCAGACCGCAGCAATGTGCACGGCCTGGACGATCGGTGGCAGGCCCGGGACGTTGGACAGCGCCATCACAACAAGGTCGTGTACGTCGCTGTCGCGGACCCATCGACTCACCGCCTGAAGCAACTCCCGCATGTGCGGAAACCGGCTGCTATTTCTCGACGATCGCCTCGTACATCAGGCGCTTTGATGTCAGTCGTGCCTCGCGTGAAGCACCACCGCGCGACTGAATCATGCCAACAATCACGGTGCCTTGTTCCGGATTGATACCCATCCACGTACCGCCAACGCCATACCACCAGATCTCGGACCGGGCACGCTTGTGGCTGATCTTTCCGTCCGGCTTCTCGACGATCGCGAAGTCGATACCAAACGTGTTGCCTGGATTACCAATCCGCGGGTTGATCTGCGCAATGCTGTCAGGCAACTGGTTGGTACGCATCAGCCTGACGGTCGCAGGCTTCAGCACCCGCACGCCCTCCAGAGCGCCCTCGTTCAGCACCATCTGGGCGAAGCGCAGATAGTCCGTTGTGGTCGCCACCAATCCGCCGCCCCCGGACAGAAACGCAGGCCGCGTCAGATAGTCATCACCATTGGGGGTGCTCTGTAGATTACGGTTGTAGATGCGGGCAAACCGGTCCGCTTTGTCCGCTGGAACCCAGAACGCCGTGTCCTTCATCCCCAGTGGCGTAAAAATCCGCTTTTGCAGAAACGTATCGAGTGGCTCGCCTGCCAGCACCTCGATCAGGCGCCCCTGGACGTCAACCGACACACTGTAGTGCCAGGCAGAGCCGGGTTGCTGGCGAAGCGGGATCTTGCCCAGCTTGTCCACCATCTCTGCGAGGGTCGAATCACGGTCCAGCACATTGGCACGCTGGTACAAGGTGTCGACCTGGGACCGCGAGAAAAAGCCGTAGGTCAGTCCGCCGGTATGACTGACGAGTTCACGAATCGTCATGGGATGTCTCGCCGGCTCCAGAATGGGCATCCCGTCTTCGCCATCACCTGCGGCAACTTTGAGCCCACGAAACTGAGGCAGATACTTCTCAACCGGATCTTCCAGCCTGAATTTGCCTTCCTCATGCAGCGCCATGAGCCCCACACCGATGATGGGTTTGGTCATCGAGTAAATGCGAAAAATGGTGTCCGGCGTCATCGGCAACTTCTCTTCGACGCTGCGCTGCCCGTAAACATCAAAGTTCACGAGTTTGCCGTAGCGCGCGACCGCCGTAATGACCCCCGATAGCTGCTTGTCGTCGACCAGCTTGTGCATGGCGCTGTTGAGGGCATCAAGACCCGCCTGGGTCATGCCCGCGTCCCCAGGCTTTGCTCGCTCAAGATCGGCGTGTGCACCGGGGCCGCACGCCAACGCGATGGCAACCATCAGTCGCTGCAGCACACGTACCCCAGGTACTTTAGTGATTTCGTTCATAGACTTGCCTTCGTTATTGGTATCGCCATTGGTCTATTCGCTGATGGCGAAAACGCTGCATGCCCGATACGCAGCGACGTGTGCCGCCACCTGAACCTGCGGGTTGTGATGAAAATCGGGACAATTCAGCCGCGTCTGCTCGCGCGTGATCGAGAACTCGATGAAGCTGCGACCGGGGATCAACGACTCGGGTTCGTCACCCTTGCGCTTCGTCTTGAAGATCGTCACGTTCGCCATCACCTCGATCTCGGACGCGCCGGCAGGAATGTCCTCGATCTTCTTGCCTTGGCAGTAGGTCGACAGGCCCTTGAACTTGAACGAGCCCATTAGCTTCGCGCCAAACGCGGGTGAGACGCAGAAGAGACCCAATACCACACACACCATCAGTGCTTGTCGCATACCCCTCCTTCGTCCTCAAGCGAACTTGATTCGGCAACGGACTCCGAGAGCTCTCAGCAGGGGCAGCATCTCATCCATTCGGCTGCATTCCAAGGATGCCGGGACCCTGTCCGCACTTCAATGACTAGCCATCTGGTTCCGCGAATGACGAGGATCACCGCCAGAAGCTGCAGCGACACAACGCTAAAGATAGTCCTCCAGAAAAGCCATCACAGCAGCATTACTGTAAATCTGGTTGGCTTTCTTCCTGAAGCCGTGCCCCTCGTCGTGGAATAGCAGGTACCAGACATCCTTGCCGTTCTCGCGGACCTTCTCAACAATCTGTTCCGACTCTGACGCAGGTACTCGCGGGTCGTTTGCGCCCTGCAGAACAAAGAGTGGTGCCTTGATCCTGGCCACGTTGTTGATCGGCGCGGTACGGTTCAGGTAGTCAAAAACCTCCTGTTTGCGCTCATCGCCGTACTCCTGCCTGCGATGATCGCGCCGATAGTCACTCGTGTTCCGCAAAAACGTAACAAAATTGCTGATCCCGACGTACTCCACACCCGCCTTGATTCTGTCGCTGTAGTGGGTCAGTGCTGCAAGTACCATGTACCCTCCATAGGAACCGCCGATAACCCCCACCCGGTCCGGGTCCATGTCTGGCTGCGTGTTGATCCAGTCGAGCAGCGCCCCGATGTCCCGCACCGAATCTTCCCGTTTCAGCCCATTATCAAGGCCAATGTAGGTCTTGCCGTAACCGGCCGACCCCCGGACGTTAGGTGTGATCACGACCACGCCCAACTCATTAACAAGGGCCTGCACTCGGCTTGAAAACGACGGCCTGACCTGCCCCTCCGGTCCACCGTGAATCGAAATCATGACGGCGTGCTGCCCGGATTGGGCCTTCGCGCCCGAATGAGGCCTGTAGACGAACGCAGGGATCATCCGCGGTTTGCCGGCAACGGTGTCCCAGGTCGGATAGTGGACCAGACTCGCGTCAACAAAGGTCTCCGGGTCAAGTCCGCCGACCTCACTTTGCGTCCATCGCGTCAGAGCGCGCTTGCGCAGGTTGTAGACAAAGACGTCTGCGGGTGAATTGGCTTTGCCGAGCGTCATGCTGAGGCGACGGTCATCCGGTGAGAACGTAACGCCGCCGATCACCCCCTGGGGAATTTCCCGTACGCGCTTGTAGGCGTGGGTGCGCGTGTTAAGAAGGTAGAGTTTCGATATACCGTCCTCGTTGGTGACAAATGCAAGGCGTTTCCTGTCATGGGACATCGCAAAATTTGCAATGCCCCAGTCAATTTCGTCCGTGATCGTCTCCATATCACCGGTCGCAAGATCGATGCGGCGCAGCTTGCTGAACTCCATGCCAAGGTCGCTCGCGACATACAGGCTCGTGCCATCCCTGCTGAAATCTGCGAATCCATAATCGGCAATTTCGTCCGGCGGACCCACGCGAGTCATGTCACCCGTCGCCACATTGACGACAAACGCCCGGGTATTGACCGCGGATATCGTCTGATCAACCACCAGAGACGAGTTATCGGGCGACCACGCTCCCGGCGACCAGTAAAAGCCGGTCCCCCGCACCAAAATGCGCGCGGTCTCGGGTTTATCGGCCTCTGAAACCCAGACGTCGAAGCGCTTCGCATCGTCCCGATTGCTCATGTACGCGATGAACCTGCCATCGTTCGACCAACTGACACCGCTGTTGCGAGATCCGTTGACCGTCATCTGACGGCTGTCACCCGTCGCAAGGTCTAACCGAAAGATCTGATGGTTTTCGTCGCCACCGCTGTCGCGGGTAAACATCAGTACGTTCTGACCCCGCACTGGGGAGAACCAGCCACCGCCCACGGGCTCTTTGAAAAACGTGATCTGGTGTCGCGCCCCGAGTGGCTGAGACACCGTGTGCAATTGTCTCGTGTCACCGAACCGGGATGAGATCAGCAACGAATTGCCAGAGGGGTGCCAGCTGCGAAAACCGGCAGATCGAATGTTGCTGTAGCGGGCAATCCGGTCACTCGCCACCTGCCCAATCGGTGGGACGCCCTCAACGGTCCGATTGCCCTCGGTGCGGCGCTCCGGACCTGCTAACGCGACCATACTCAACAAGACCAGACCTAAACCGACCAACAGTACTTTCATCATGCTCCGCTCTCACAACGCATCGATTGTGGCCATGACCAAACCGGTGCCCGCGTCATTTTCAGGCGAGCGTACGCCCCGCTCCCTTCGCCGACAAGTGTGCGACCGCTGGAACCCGCATCCGGCAATCTGCTGGCCGGATCGCTCCCAAAATGCGAGCATCAGCCAATGGACATGCTTCCCCCAGGCGACGTGTTGATCCGGTTGGGAAGCTTCGCGACTGTATTCGTTGCATTTGCCATCCTGGAAGCCGCGTTTCCGCGTCGAAAACGATGCATATCCCGTTGGCGACGATGGCTAAGCAACGTCGGCATGTCGGCCTTCAACCAGGTCTTCATGCGGGTTGCGCTGCCCCTCTCAGCAATGGCTGCGGCCACCTGGGCCGCCCACAACGACTGGGGACTCCTGAACCGGACTGCACTCTCGCCCTGGATCGAGGTGCCGCTTGCGGTCCTGATCCTCGATCTTGCGATTTATCTGCAGCACGCGGCGTATCACCGGGTGCCGCTCTTGTGGCGGTTCCACCGCATGCACCACGCCGATACCGAGTTCGACGTGACGACCGGTATCCGGTTTCATCCCGCGTCGATGCTGTTGTCAGGTTTGATCAAGCTTGCCCTCGTGGTCGCGATCGGGCCTTCGCTCCTTGCGGTGCTCGTGTTCGAAGTCCTGTTGAACGCGGCCTCGCTCTTCAACCACAGCAATCTCTACCTGCCGCCGCGCGTCGATGCCGTGCTGCGGAGTATCGTCGTCACGCCCGATATGCACCGGGTGCATCACTCCAGCGACACGGCCGAGATGAGCCGCAATTTCGGCTTCAGCTTCCCCTGGTGGGACCGCCTGTTCCGGACCTACCGCGATCAACCGGCTGGAGGCCACACCGACATGCAGATCGGTCTTGCACACTTCAGGCAAGACGGCCAGATGCGACTGGACCGCATGCTGACCCAGCCCTTTCGTGACAGCTAACACTGCTTGCGCAGCGCGGACCGATTTCGACCATCGCTTCATCCAACCGGATTGCAGCGCCCCCGGCCGCTAGTCACAAGAGCCACGCCCTCAACCGATGCGAGCGTGGGAGCCAACGCGCTTCTGTGGGACACTCAATCCCTCGTTCCCGGTAAAGATGGAGCACGAACTGTCCGCTGACGTCGTCCTGCAACCTGGCTATTCCTGCTCATGACAGCCGGATGCGCATACGCACTCATTGCGAGCGTGCTCATTCCCGGCACGCGCTGGTATCTCAGGGTGAAACTGCTGCGTGCCATCGAACGCCTGAACCGCAGTCTGCAGATTCAGATTCGACCCATACAACGTACCAAGCGCCAAGTTTGGACATACCACATTTCTAAGTCTTGTTTGCAGAGTATGCCTAAAGCTATGAGAGGTTGGTGCGCCTTCGCCTAGGCTTTATCGCTTACACCCGCTGTAAATACTGGGTTCTATCTATTTAATTGGCGCACCCGGAGGGACTCGAACCCCCGACACCCAGGTTCGAAGCCTGGTGCTCTATCCAGCTGAGCTACGAGTGCGTGATTTTTGCGGCGTCTTCTACCCGCCACCTTCTAGTCGGCCCCAGGGGCCCGACAAATCCTAGCATGCCAATCTGCCATCAGATGCGGGGCGCATATCATATCCCAGGCGCGGCCTGAATGCAGCGATGCCCGCTGACAGCTCAACCTGCCTCTTCTTCCGCCTCGCCGTTGGCGGCGGTCTTCTGGACCACCCGGTTGCGAAGCTCTGAGCTCGAAAAGCTGTGAGGGCGACGGTTGAAGTAGCAGCGGTCAAGAGACTCGGCGCGACCCGTGAATTCTTTGTCGCGGTACTCATCGCCCAGGATCCGAACATCCCAGTCTGCGGAGTTCAAAATCTCAACCACATCAGCTTCTGTGTCATAGACAATGACCTCATCGCAGTAGCGACACGCGGTCACCTGCACCTGACGCTCGACGATTGACTGGACCGGCCTGTTCTTCACCTCACGGTCAAGGGACGGGTCGGTCTGGATGCAGACGATCAGATAGTCACAGACCGTTTTCGCCTCCTGCAGCATCAACACATGGCCAGCGTGAAAGAGGTCAAACGCCCCGAAAGTAATACCTTTTTTCATAGTTTGTCTAAATAGTTGAAACTTGGTGAAAGTCTAATGTTTATACGACGAACGGTCGACCAATCGCCTCGCCGTTCGTCCTCATTTGCGGTAGTTTGATCAGCGAGATTGAACTGTACGGTATGTGTCCCGCGCGTACAGCCCGGAGTGCCCATTTATTGCCTCGCAGACCCGAGGAAATCGATGATACGCTTTTGGGAATTGGCACATAAAGTTTCGACCAGAAACTTTGACCATTTGACGATTAACTTAAAATAAGGAGGCTTGTATGGGAGCAGGGCCAGGCGCACAGGCTGACGTCGCCGAACACTCAACGCGAGGGCCTGCTGTCGCCCCCGAGTCCCTGCCCCTTGCCAAACGCACGGGACCGAATCGACCCGACCTCAAACAACTAATCTCGCAGATCGAATCTCGCATGAACAGCATTCGATCTTTCCTGTCCGATCGGGGCGGTCACAAACGTGACGACCTCACGGACTGAGGCGAAAGCACCTAGCATCCCTCGATAGCCACACTCAGCACGGGCATCTCTCGACAGAGGACCGGCTGCGAGCAGTACCTTTCACGTCTGGTCTTCGCGCCGGATCGTCGCTCCCGCTCCACCCTTCGTGCCACCTCTAACCTCCGAGTATCCTTCGCGCACCCCCCTCTTTCACGCGGCCCTCTTTCACTCGGCCCGCATCTTTCGCGTGACCCCCATCCTTCGGGCCTTCGCGCGCGCCTCTGTCAAAACCAGTAAACTCGCCGCTCTTCATTCGTTGCGGAATCCTTGATGCCGGGTCCACTGGATGGCTTTACAGTTATTGACCTGACCACCGTGATCTCCGGGCCCTTCGCTACCATGCTGCTGGGCGACCAGGGCGCCAATGTCATCAAGGTTGAGCAGGTATCCGGCGGCGACCATGCCCGTGGTGCCGGCTACGGTACTAATCAGTTCACTGCGTCGTTCGTTAACAACAACCGCAGCAAGCGTGGCATTTGCCTGGACCTGAAGCAGCTTGCCGGGCGCGACACCCTCTTCAAGCTTGTTGCGAACGCTGACGTGCTGATTCAAAACTTCAGGCCCGGCGTCGTTGATCGACTCGGTATCAATGAGGACGCCATTCGCCAGCACGCCCCCAATATTATCTACGCCTCGATCTCTGGCTTCGGCGAAGACGGTCCCTGGTCACACAAGCCCGTTTATGACCCGATCGTCCAGGCATTGTCTGGCCTGACCACGATCCAGGGTGGGTCGGACGATGCGCGCCCGCGACTCGTGCGCACGATCCTGCCAGACAAGCTGACTGGGCTCACCATGGCGCAGGCGGTCACAGCGGCGCTCGCCGCCCGCGAGCGAACCGGTGAGGGACAGCACGTGCGGGTGTCGATGCTCGATGCGGTGATCGCATTTCTCTGGGCGTCGGACATGGGCGGACAAACGTTTGTCGGCAAAGAGGTATCAACGCAGCGCGCTGCAACCTTCATTGACCTCATCTACGAGACCCGGGACGGCTTCATCAGCGTCTCGGCCATGAAAAATGAACACTGGGAAGCGCTCTGCCGTGTCGTCGGTCATCCCGAGTGGCTGGACGACGAGCGATTCAGCACGCCCGCCGCGCGCGACGCCCACGCCAATGAGCGGCTGGAGTTGACCCAGTCGGTGCTCTACGAGCGCACCGCGGAGGAGTGGCTGACGCTGCTCGATTCCGCCGGCGTACCGTCGGCGCCGGTGCTCACCCGGCGCGAAATGATCGACCATCCGCAGGTTGTTGCGAGCAATCTGATCATCGAGACGGAGCACCCGATCGCCGGGCCATTGCGGCAGACGCGCCCCGCAGCACGTTTTGACAAGACCCCGCCGGAGATACGGCGTGGCGCACCCCTGCACGGCGAACACACGACCGAGGTCCTTGCGGAGATCGGCCTCAGCAGTGCAGACATCGAACAACTGAAAGACCTTGGAGCCATCAAATGAAAGTTGGACTGATATCAGATACGCATATCCCTGAATCCCAGGAAGAACTCTGGCCCCAGGTGTTCGACGCATTTGACGGCGTTGACTGCATCTTGCACGGCGGCGATCTCCACGAGATCCGCATTGTCGATCAACTGAATGAGATCGCGCCAATCTACGCCGCGCGAGGCAATGGCGACGACGGCTCGGGCGGGCGCGCCATGCAACCGGACGACCCGCGGTTGAAGGAAACCTGGCTGATCGAACTGGGTGGCTTCAAGGTTGGACTCACGCACTACATTCCCATGCCCGAGATGCCGCCACACCTCACGGTGTCCCGGTGGATCAAGAAACTCTATGGCGACGTCAAACCGGACGTCCTCATGTACGGCGACACGCATGTAGAGCAAATCGATGAATTTGATGGCGTGCTCGTCATCAATCCCGGTTCACCAACCTTTCCGCACAATCTCAATCTGCAGTACGGAACGCTGGGCTTTCTGGACCTATCAGGTGAAAAACCGTCGGCAACAATCCACCAGATCACCGAAGACGGGCTCGAGCCTTTCGATTGGGCTAATTCAAGGCGGCCCTGGTAGGGCCGTTGTAGAGCCCTTATAAGATGTAGGATGTAGAAGGCGAATCGCGAGAGCCAAAAGCTCTGAGCACCTGTCCGACCCCTCTATCCGGCCTCTATCCGGCCTTTATCCGACCACTTGTCCAACCCGCAATCTGCGCGCCAGTCAGTACAGTCCCACTGAGGCGTGCCCGGGTTCGACGACCGTCTTGTCAGGATTGATATCAAGGTAAATCGGCGCGACCGTAACGCCCGTCGCCGGGTCCAGGGTGATATGCGCGGCCGTCATTTCTCGCGCGCCTTGCTCCAGATTCGGTGATCCGCAATAAGCAGCGCAGGTGTCACCGTGTACGACGGACTGGTAAACGTGCACATGACCCATCGCCAGATAATCGAGGCCGCTCGCGGCGATCTCTTCCGGCGTAATCAGGGACGAGAACATCGTCGCGCCGCGGTCAACGAGGTACCCGTGCGCCATCCCCAGCATCCAGAAGTCGTCTCGTCGCTCTACAGGCAGTCCTGCGAGTGGCTTGTTTTCAGGATGGTGGTCAAACATGGACTTGCCCCAGACGCGCAAGCCAAGGTCCGGGAAATCAAGCGTGGTGCCATCAAGATCGCGTATAAAATGGATGTGGCTACCCGCTTCACACGGATCGTACTTGTGGTAGATGGAGTAACTCGCCAGACAATCGTGGTTGCCAGTGATCATGACGACCGGGCATGACAAACGTGCCAGTTGCTCGCTTGCGAAACCCAGACAGGCTTCCTTCACCCGGTTGTGATCGAACAGGTCGCCCGCCAACAGCAACATGTCGACGTCAAGTTCCAGCGCCTTGTCGATGACGCTCATGAACCCCAACTGCCCAGTGCTGGGGCGCGTCTCGTCCACGCGGTCGTCCAGGTGGACATCCGACGTATGCAGCAGGGTTAATTCACGCATGACACTCTCTTCACTCTAATTGGCTGATTCAAATTGACTCTACGTGGCTCGACTCAAATCGCAGCAGGAGCCGGCTCAGGGAGCAAGCCACAGAGGTTGGGGAAAAAAAGTTTAAGAAAGAAGTAGCCGACGACGCAGAGGTAGCAGCTCGGAAGCTGAATACACCGCTGTGAGCAGGTAAACGCTGGAGTCTAGAGATTCAGCCCCCCTAGGGTCAAATCTACCCGACCCCACAGAGTGGAAGACCGAGGTGTTCCAGGCGTCAAATCTGCAGCGCTTCGCGCTCGCGACTGTGACTCGAAAATTGTCGCCGCAGGAAGGCCATCTGGTCGCCAAGAATCCGGCCCGAGTGGGTCAAGGCCAGGTATTCGGCGTGGTTGGGCCGGTACGGCAACGCGAGCAACTCCATCGTGCACTCATCCAGCAATTTGTGTCCCTTGTGCGCATTGCAGCGCTTGCAGGAGGTGACAACGTTTGTCCAAACGTCCTGCCCTCCCCGAGAGAGCGGATTGACGTGATCGCGGGAAAGCTGGATGTCATCGAAGTGCTTGCCGCAATAAAGGCAGACGTTCTGGTCGCGTCGAAAGAGTGCCCGGTTGGTCAGAGGCGGCTCTTTCCGGATCGCACGCCACACTTTTCCCCGGCAGGCCATGATGCTGTTCAAAGTGACCACCGTCTGCTCACCGGTCAGCCGTGAGTGACCGCCGTGCACCGACATGACCTCTTCACCGTACGTCCAGCTCACAAGCTCCCTGGCATGCAGACATACGGCTTCCTGCCAGCTCAGCCACTCGATCGCGGCGCCCGCGGTATTCACCCGAAGTATTCGCACACTCATGACCTCTTTACCGTGACTCCCCGTACCGTGACCGCTAGTACCGCAACTTCCAGCACCGTGAGCGGCGCCCACCGAAGGGTCCGCGGCCGCCGTTAAGTCTGCTGGTGACTCAGCCTCACCCGTCCACAGTAAGCCAGACATCTGAACTTCTGCAGTCTCACGGGAGTTCCCAAAATAATGTACGCACCCTGGGTGAAGCGACCACCAACGTGCGGGTATCATATGCAGGGGTGGCGATTAATCAAGTCGCGCCTGAACCGCATATCAAACCCACACGTTCAGGGTCGTTACCGCCCACCTGCACGTCGTCACCCACCCTCACATCGTCACCGCGACCATGGAAAAAGCCCCAAAAGACACCGTTTTTGCGACCCCTCGCGATGACATAGGCACGTTTCGTTTCGACGGCGAGGTGGCAGACGTCTTTCCCGACATGATCGCCCGCTCGGTGCCAGGTTATGAATTTTTCCTGTCACTCCTTGGGCTCACGGCGGCGGACTATGCCCAGGCGGGCACCCGAATCTACGACCTTGGCTGCTCGCTTGGCGCATCAACGCTTAGCATCCGGCAGAACATCACCGTCAGCGACTGCCACATCACCGCCATCGACAACTCGCCCTCGATGATTGAACGATGTCGCGGCAACATCACGAGGGACAACAGCGCGACACCGGTGGACGTCGTACTGAGCGACCTCGAAGACGTCGCGATCGATTCGGCATCACTCGTTGCGATGAACTTCACCCTGCAGTTCATTGCGCTAGCACAAAGGGACGCTTTGCTCGCGCGGCTAGCGGCAGGGCTCGTCCCGGGCGGCGCCCTCTTCCTGGCGGAGAAAATTCGCTTTGACGACGCCAGTGAGCAGGCATACATGACCCGGGTGCATGAATCGTTCAAACGCAGCAACGGCTACTCGGCGCTTGAGATTGCACAGAAGCGCACCGCCCTCGAAGAAGTCATGGTCCCGGAGGACGCAGCGACCCACGAAGCACGCTTGCGCGCCGCCGGCTTCGATGAGGTACGGATCCTTGCGCGCTGCATCAATTTTATTGCCATAGTGGCGACCCGCGCGCCTTGAACACTACTGTGAGCAGACCTTGAACACGCATCTGAGCAGGCAAAGCTACGCCGAATTGCAACGGCAGGTCATCGGCGGCACCGCCCACGTGATCGTCGCGCCGGCCATCGCCAGGCGGTTCTTTACCCACACCTCGCTTGCCGAGATCCAGCGCCTGGTTGAGCCGCCCGTGCGTTGGCAGAAATCGATCATCCTTGCTGGCCGCATCATAGCGCCGCTCATTTTTGTCGGCTGCTTGCTGACCATCGCGCGGCAGACCGGGTTGCTGGCGCTGCTGCTGATCCCGCTCATCAGCATTCTGTGGACCGTCATCGCCGGCCTCAGCAATCCTGAAGGCACCTGGCCAGCAGCGACGGCCGGGCTGGGTGCCACATTCCTGCTGATGCCCTTCCTGTCCCTCACGCTTGGGGCGACACTCGTGACCTTCTCGACATCATTGTGGCTCCATCGAATGACGTACCGCCTGGCCCCGCGTCTGCTGATCGACATCGTGATCAGCTCATACGATGCGTTCGACGAACTGACACCCCATCTGTCGGTCGCCCCCACAACCTGGCTGGACGACACGGCCAGCGACGGATCGCCGCGTGACCTTCACGTTTGACGACACGTTCGACGGTCTGCCGTCCGGCTTCGCGCGCTTTAAAGACGCGCTCAAGGATGCCATCGATACGTGTTACGCGACCCGACCAAACGGCAACGCGCCGCGTTGGGACGTTGCATTTGCAACACTGCCGCAAAGCGTTCCCGGCCTGCTCTCCTTTGACCCGCTCGCTGTGGGTGCGCCGCTAACCGCAAGCGGCGAGCGCGAACAAATGACCGCTGCGCTGCAAGACCTCATGCCCTGGCGCAAGGGTCCCATCGACGTGTGTGGTGTGACCATCGATACCGAGTGGCGCTCTGACTGGAAATGGGACCGGGTCGCACCGCACGTCGACCTTGCCGGCCGCCGTATTCTGGATGTCGGCTGCGGCAACGGCTATCACTGTCTGCGAATGCTCGCGATGTCGCCCGAATCTGTCGTCGGCATTGATCCAACTGTCCTGTTCCTTTATCAGTTTCGCTGTCTGCAGCGCTATCTTGGCCCACAGCCCGTGCACTTTTTCCCACTAACGAGCGAGCAATTCCCGGTCCGGGCGGCCTTTGACAGCGTTTTCTCGATGGGCGTCCTGCATCATCGACGGGCGCCGATCGAACACCTGATGGAGCTGAAGGCATTCCTTGCCCCGGGCGGTGAGCTCATCATGGAGACATTGGTCGTCGATGGCGCAGGCGATACTGTTTTGCTACCCGATGGTCACTATGCCGCGATGAGCAACATCTGGTTCCTTCCCAGCCCGACTGCCCTCGCCGGTTGGCTGCGGCGTTGCGGTTTTCGCGACGTCCGCATTCTGGACGTCAGCACGACGACGGTCGCTGAGCAACGCACAACGGCGTGGATGACTTTTCAGTCTCTGTCTGACCATCTGGATCCGAAGAATCCGTCGCGCACAATCGAGGGCTATCCCGCGCCCAAACGCGCGGTGCTTCACGCGATGGTCTAGCGGGTCGCCAGACCGATCGATGGATTTCATGTTCGCTTTGCGCGCCGTCGATAGCGGCAGCGCCCCGACAGCCCCTCCCCCCTCCCCCTCCCCACAAAATCGACATCGCAAGTCGTTGATTTGTTGCGAGCGGGCCGAGGCACGCAACGTCAGGACCGTCACTATG
>CAVOBC010000075.1:0-15575 GCA_963693635.1 Gammaproteobacteria bacterium
ACTGGGACGTGGCGGTCATGACGAGATTGGTGTTTGCGACGAGGGCCGGTGCGACCAGGTGGTGTTGCGTGCGCAAGACGATATTGCGGCGCTTGCCCATCTTGCCGAGCGCGAGGTCGACGTGGCTAAGGCCGCCGCGCCTGCTGGAGACCTGAATGTGAGGCAATTCCAGATAGGTTTCGAGCCGTAACGGGTTCTCGATGGCGGGGTGGTCCCGCCGAATCATGCAGACCTGATGGTCCGTGAAGAGGTGGGCCTGCAGCACGTGGGGGTCGGGTGTGAGCGCGATGTCGACCGCGAAGTCCAGATTGCCGGCCGCGAGTTCGATGTTCATGTCCCGCCGCCGTACCTGGTAGCAGTCTATGCTGACATTGGGCGCTTCATCTTTGATCCGCTTGACGAGAACCGGCAGCGTCACTGCCTGATTGAGGTCGTGCATGCTGACCCGAAAACGCTTGTCAGATTCTTCGGGTTTGAAGCGCTCACTGTCCTGAACGCTCGAACGGATCAGGGACAGTGACTGTCGAACCGAGCCGATGATGTTCTGCGCGACGGGCGTCGGGACCATCCCGTCAGCGGTCCGCATGAAGAGGGGGTCCCCAAAAAGATTTCGCAAGCGCGACAGTGAGTTGGAAACCGCGGGCTGGGTGATCCCGATGATCTCGCCGGCGCGGGTTAGGTTGCCTTCCGTGTAGATGGCGTCAAACACCACAAAAAGGTTGAGGTCAATCTCGCTGAGCTTCACGCAGTTGGGCCTGGTCGCTGGTCGGTATGACGAGTGGAAGACGCGCCGAAAGGGGCAGAAACGATCCACTTTGGAAATGCCTGACACGCGTTTGGATGGAGTGATTATCGAGCATTGTTCGTACTTATAGTAAGCCCCGCGCGTCGTCTGCGCCAGTCATGTCGCGGCTCAGGGCGCAACGGGTGTCACTGTGAGATCGTAGATTTGCCGCTGGCAGCCGAGCCCGAAACGCCTTGAGTTTCGTTAACCCGTCGTGAATAGTGGCCGCCATTGCATGACTACGGCGATTGGCGGGTGGACTTCTGTCCAAAAACAGGTCGGGACGATTCTTGCGCCGGGATGTTTTATTGATGTGGGACTCTGATTAGTGCGTTGGTCAGGGACCTTGGGCGAAATCGACGTTTCAGTTGATCGAAAGGAGTAGACATGAGTGAAGCCGGGGCTGCGAGGCTTCCATACAGTTTCGCGAAGCGACACGGCGTGTTGCTGGTCAACGATGAGGGCACTGCAGATGTCCTCTTTCGGGATCGGCTGACACGGGTCGTCCTTGCGGAAATTCGGCGCGTCGCGGGCGCCCGCTTCGGTTTGCGGCGGGTGGACGAAGGAACCTTCGATGCGCGTTTGTCGGGTACCTATCAGACCGACAGTGGCGAAACCATCCAGATGATGGAAGGGATCGGCGAGGAAATGGATCTCTCCAGCCTGGCCGACCTGATCACGGAGAGTGACGACCTGCTTGAGCAGGAGGACGATGCGCCGATCATCAAGTTGATCAACAGCTTGCTCGCCGAGGCGATTAAGGTGGGGGCGTCTGATATTCACATCGAGACCTACGAGACCCGGCTCGTCGTGCGCTTTCGTGTCGACGGGGTGTTGCGTGAGGTGGTTAGTCCGCGCCGCGCGCTTGCGCCGCTGCTGGTCTCTCGCATCAAGGTCATGGCCAAGCTCGACATTGCCGAGAAGCGGCAACCCCACGATGGTCGGATCTCGGTTCGGGTGGCGGGCAAGGAAGTTGATGTGCGCGTATCGATCATTCCGGCCAGCAAGGGCGAACGGGTGGTGATGCGGCTCCTGGACAAGCAGGAGGGCCAGCGTGATCTCGTCCATCTCGGCATGAATCCTGGCGACATGACCCGCATGAAATCACTGGTGACGCGCCCGCATGGCATCATCCTCGTGACCGGCCCCACCGGTTCGGGCAAGTCGACCACGCTATATGCCTGTCTGCAGCGACTGAATGACCGGTCCAGGAACATCCTGACGGTCGAAGATCCCATCGAATATGACGTTGAGGGCGTTGGCCAGACCCAGGTCAACAGCAAGGCCGACATGACCTTCGCCAAAGGTCTGCGTGCAATCCTCCGGCAAGACCCGGATGTCGTTATGGTCGGCGAGATTCGGGACTATGAGACCGCCGATATCGCCGTGCAGGCGAGCCTGACTGGCCATCTGGTTTTGTCGACCCTGCACACGAACACCGCAATCGGTGCGGTCACGCGGCTGGCGAATATGGGCGTGCAGCCGTATTTGCTCAGCAACTCGTTGATCGGTCTGATCGCCCAGCGACTGGTCCGCGTTTTATGCGAGCACTGCAAGGAATCCTACACGCCCGATGCGTACGAATGCGAGATGTTGAGGCTCGCGGAACCGCCCCGGATTTACCGCGCGAGGGGCTGTGATCACTGTGCAGGGGACGGCTACGCGGGACGCCAGGGTATCTACGAGGTGATTGTGGTCGACGACGACCTTCGTCGCCTGATCCACAGTGGCACCTCGGAACTCGACATGGAGATTCACGCGCGCACGTTCTCGACCGGCATTCGGGATGATGGCCGCGCGAAGATCCTCGCCGGCGTCACGACGATCGACGAAGTCCTTCGCCAGACATTGGAAGACTGAGCATGGGACTGGCTGCAGCCCGTTTTGGGACAAGAACTAGCCAGACAGGACACTAGATGCCGGCATTCGAATACGTTGCCCTTAACAACAAGGGCCGCGAACAGACGGGCGTGCTGGAAGGGGACAGTTCGCGTCACGTCCGGCAGATGTTGCGGGACAAGGGTCTTGCGCCACTCAGCGTCGATGTAACCGCTGAGAAACGCGCGGCGGGCGATTGGTCAGCCCTCTTCAAACCGTCTCTGTCGGTTCGGGAACTCGCGCTCGTTACCCGTCAACTCGCGACCCTGATCGCTGCGGGCTTGCCCGTTGAAGAAGCGCTGCTCGCGGTCTCCCGGCAGAGCGAGAACGCGCGCACCCAGGCGATGCTGGTTGGCGTCCGGTCGAAGGTCATGGAGGGCTTTTCGCTCGCCAACAGCCTTGCGGAGTTTCCTCGAGGCTTTCCGGGGCTCTATCGGGCGACCGTCGCCGCGGGCGAATCAGCGGGGCACCTGGATCTCGTACTGAATCGCCTGGCGGACTACACCGAATCGCAGCAATCGTCGCGGCAGCGCATTCAGCAGGCGATGGTGTATCCGGTCATCCTGTTCGTGCTGACCTTATCGATTCTCGCGGGACTGCTCGGCTATGTGGTGCCGGATATCGTCAAGGTATTCCAGGACACGGGGCAGGATCTGCCGACACTCACGGTAGCGATCATCCGGGTATCTGATGGCGTTAAGAATTACGGGCTCTGGGGCGTTTTGCTGATCATTATCGCGAGTTTTGCGATCAACCGGGCGCTGACATTACCGGGCGTTCGAATGGTCTGGCACCGGCGCCTGCTGCACCTGCCGCTCATCGCAAAGATGAGCCGAGGGCTCAACGCGGCGCAGTTTTCCCACACGCTCGCCATCCTCACCTCAAGCGGTGTGCCGCTGGTCGATGCCATGCGAATCGCAGGCCAGGTGATGCAAAACGACTGGTTGCAGGCCAAGGTGGCCGAGGCGACGGTCAAGGTCAGCGAGGGTAGCAGTCTGCATCTGGCCCTGGATCAAAGTGGTTACTTTCCGCCGATGATGCTGCACATGATTGCGAGCGGTGAATCGAGTGGCGAACTCGACCAGATGCTGTCACGTGTGTCGACGCATCTGCAGCAGGACGTTGAGATGCTGCTTGGGATCATGTTGAGTCTGTTCGGGCCATTCATGCTAATTGTTATGGGCGGTGCGGTGTTTACTATCGTGATGGCGATTCTTCTGCCCATCATGAATCTCAACCAACTGGTCGCTTGAACGCGTACAAGGCATCGCGGTCTGACATGTGCAGGCATTACTGGCCGTGTGCGGCTAAAATGGGGATCGACATGGTTTTTCGTACGTACTTTCATCGCGCAAACGATGTATTGATGGAGCAGGACAAGTGATTGACCGGGTGGCAGAGGGTTCAGGGGTAGGCGCGCGACGCACCGGCACGCGGCTCAGCCTGCCAGACCCATACATGGATGTATCGGCACGGAATCGACGACGTACCTCGTTGATTGGTAGTGAACGAGCTGAAGCCCGCGACCCTGAGCGCAATGCTCGGCAAGCCCGTGAACAAGTCCCTGAGCAAGACCCGGAAAGAGTGCAGCAGGCGCTTTTTCAACAACCGACCGGTGTGAGGGGTCGGGCCGAAGCCGGCTTTACGCTAATCGAGATCATGGTCGTCGTGGTCATTCTCGGCATTCTCGGTGCCCTGATCGTGCCGAACGTCATTAGCCGGCCGGATGACGCGCGGGTTCAACGCGCGAGCGCCGACGTGCGGGCGATCGCAAACGCACTGGAACTCTACCGAATGGACAACGGCAACTACCCGAGCACCGACCAGGGCCTGGATGCGCTGGTGTCAGAACCCAGTGGCTATCCGGAAGCACGGCGCTGGAATCCGGAGGGATACCTCGGCAAGATGCCAATGGATCCATGGGATGAGCCCTACCTCTATTACAACGAGGGCCGCTCGTACGATGTCTATACCTTCGGCGCGGATCGCAAGGAAGGGGGCGAAAGCTATGACGCGGACATTCGCTACTCGGATCTGTAGCGTAGCCAGGGGGCGAGCGCGTGTGGTCGGGGGCGTTTGTCGCTGCGGGGCGGGTGCCGCATCCAGCGCGGGTTTTACGCTCGTTGAGGTGTTGGTCGTGCTGCTCGTCGTTTCGATCATGGCGGGGATGGTCATTGCCAACTTCCCGTCCATCTCGGCCAATACTGACTACGAGCACGAAGCGGAGCGGCTTCGCTACGTCTTCAAGCTCGCCCGGGATGAGGCTGAACTACAGGCAACAGAGTATGGCTTCCGAGCCGACCGGGAAGGCTATCAGTTTCTGGTCTACGACGACCTGGCGCTCACCTGGAGCGTCCTTGATGAGTCGCCGTTCGACGAACGAGAGCTTTCCGACATGCGCCTTGATCTGAAGGTCGAAGGCGAAGCATTTCAGCTCGTGGACGCTGGCACGTCTGATGACAGCGGACCGACCCGGAAGTCGGCCGCACCGCAGGTACTGTTGCTGTCGAGCGGTGAGACGACGGCCTTCAACGTTACGCTGTCGTCCGCCGACCGCGCGTGGGAGCGGACCCTCGTTGCGGATGGCTTCGCAACGATTGAGTTCGAAGACGAGATTGAGCGAGCGCGGCAGCGAAGAGACGACGATGGGCGAGACAGGCGCCGATGAACCGTGCAGATGGATTCACGTTGATCGAGATCATGGTGGCCCTCGCGGTTTTTGCCATCGTCTCGTCCGCGCTTATCCGCAATGCATCGATGGCAGTAAAACAAACTCAGATCCTGGAAGACAGGTCCCTGGCATTCTTCATCGCAGAGAACCGCATTAGTGAACTGCGTATTCCGGAGCGCGTGGACGATGCGTCGTTTCCGGCAACAGGCACGCAGCGCGAATTCGTCACGATGGCGAATCGGCAATGGGAGGTCGAAACCCTGATTGAAGCCACTGAGAATGAAGGGATGCGCCGGATAGACGTGGCCGTCTACCGACAGGACGACACGGACCGCAACGTCGTTCACAAGTTGACCGGGTTTGTGGGGCGACGCTGATAATGAAGCGGTCCGGGGGGTTCACATTGGTGGAGGTGCTGGTCGCGATCGCGATATTCGCGATGCTCGGTCTTGCCGCTAATCAGATGTTGCGAACCGTTATACGCAGCCACGACGCGACGCAAGCCTCTGCGACCCGGATGCATGATGTCACCCGTGCGCTCGCGGTGATTGAAAGGGACCTTAGCCAGGTCGTCTATCGCGGCATCCGCGATGAATACGGTGATCCCAAACCAGCGCTGGAGATGGGATTGGACGACTACCTGATCGAGTTCACGCGCACGGGTTGGCGCAATCCGCTGTTCCGACCGCGCGGGGATCTGCAGCGGGTTGCTTATGCATTTGACGATGGTCGCCTGGTGCGACATTTCTGGCGGGTTCTTGATCGTGCCGAGGACGGAGAACCGGTCACCCAGGTACTGATGGAAGACTTGGAAAGCGTCCGCGTTGCAGGCTTTGACATAGCAGGCGAAGCCGCTGACACCTGGCCCCAGGTCACTGAAGATGCCGAGTCCCTACCCGTTGCGATTGAAGTGATTCTCTCCAGCAAAACGCTGGGTGACCTCAGACGCGTTGTTCCTTTAACACGCGTTGCGAAGGTCTATTCGGGCCCTGACGGCACCGCAAATGATGGTCGGGGCACCGATGATCCCACAGACCGTTCTGATGATCGTTCCGATGAAGGAGAGGCGAATCAGGACGGTGAGAGCAACCGCCCTAACAATACCAATTCGGCGACCGGCGACGGGACGCCTAACCAATTGAACCGACCGCGGAGGACTGAGTGAACGCCTGTTCGGTCAACACGGTGCTTTCTGATGGTTCATTCAACAACGCTAATCCTGGCGGCGACGCTGTCCACACAAGACCAGCCAGCGGGCGAGTTGCGAGTTCGTTCAGAAAGGCATCGCCCGGAAGAGCAGGGCCCGGAAAGGTAGCGCTCGGAAGGGCATTTCCCGGACGGCCCAAAAAGCCATTGGCAAGCCGGCGAGGTACCCGCGGCGGCACGCGATCGACCCAGCGCGGAGTCGCGCTTATTACAATCCTCTTCATTGTCGTCGTCGCGACGGTGCTCGGTGTGACGATGGCGCGGGACCAACACCAGTCGATTCATCGGACACGCAATGCCCTCGAGCAAGGTCAGCTAAAGCAGTTTGCGCTGGGGGGCGAAGAACTGGCGCGGCAGATTCTCTACGAGGACTTCAGCGAGAATCCCAACAAGGATCATCTGGCAGAGACCTGGGCGTCTCCAGAGCTGCAATTTGAACACCCCGACGGATTGGTTGAGTTGCAGATCGAGGATCTTCAGGGGCGATTCAATCTCAACAGTCTGATGGATCTAACGACATCTCGCGGCCGGCAGCAGCAGACCCGGTTCGTGGCTCTGCTGACGACGCTGGCGATCGACCCGGTTGTGGGAGCCCGCATCGGTGACTGGGTGGACCCGGACCAGGTCGTGCGCAGTGCCGGTGCGGAAGACTACGCGTACCTTGGGCTCGCCCAGCCGTACCGAACCGGTGGTCAGCCGATGGTCGATGTCTCGGAAATGCGTGCGGTTTTGGAGATGGATCCGGAACGCTACGCATTGTTGGAGCGAGAAGTGGCAGCGGTGGCCGACCCACGTGCAGCCTTGAATGTTAATACGGCGTCGGCCGTCGTACTGCAGGCAATGATCCCCTCGCTCACGCTGGAAATGGCCGAAGGCGTCGTCGCGATGCGTGACGAGCAGGAGGGATTTGATCAGGTGAGCGCATTCCTCGCGGCTGCCGGTTCGCCGCCCGGGTCTGCGGCGGCGTTGGTGGGCCTTGGTGTACAATCGAGCTTTTTCCGGGTGACAGTGCGCGCGACGCTTCAAGATCGTGTGGGATATCTCACCAGTGTGATTCAGCGCAGCCCCATTGACGGCTCCATGCACGTGATTTACCGGGACTTCACCAAGCGATTTCAGCCTCGCATACAAGAGGTTGATCCTGGCGATAATCCTGGTTTGACCAATGTCTGACGCCATGCTTTATCTGCGACCCCGTGGCAGCAGTTTCCAATGGCTCATTCTGGATGGGGACGTGGTCAGCGTGCGGGGTGAGGGCACCGCGGACGACTTCGACGCGGCGATGGAATCACTGGCGTTCGAGGGGCCTGCACGCCTGCTGATACCCGCGGAGGACGTGCTTCTGACGTCGGCGGATGTGCCGAGCCGGCAAGCGAAGCAGATTGCGCAAGCCGTGCCGTTTGTTATCGAAGAGGCGCTCGCAGCGGACATCGATGAGTGTCACTTTGCGATCGGGGTGAGAAACCCGTCAGGTGCCATCCCGGTCGCCGTGATAGAAACGGTGAAACTTCGCTCGATGCTGGATGCACTCGGTGCGCTGGGGCTGAATGTCGTGGCGGCGCGAGTCGATGCACTCTGTTTGCCAGGTAAATTTCCGCAGTTGGTGGTTGACCCACAGCGTCTGCATTTGCGGACGGGCCTCAATGAGGGACTGGGACTCGAACGTGAACACCTGAGCACAGTTCTTGAGTTGCTTGACCGACAACAATTGGATGCCCTTACAATTCGGGTCGCTGGCGACGTCGACATTGGCATTGAGTTGGCGAGCATCAACGGTGACGGAGAGGTGACGCTTGCAGCGGACCCACTCCTTGATGATGTCTTTGAGCTGATGTGCCGCGACTTTGATGCGGCTCCGCTGGAAATGCTGCAGGGTGACTTCAAGGTCGCTGAGGTTGTCACGCAAGGTTCCGGCGGCTGGCGATCCGTCGCCATTCTTGCGGCGTGCGCCTTTTTTCTGCATGTCTTGCTGTTGTCCGGGCAGGGCATCTACATGAGCCAGCAGGCTGCGGTCTATGAGTCGCAAGCCACCGAGCTTTACCGGACAGTGTTCCCGGCGGACAAGAATGTGCGCGATCTGCGCAGGCGTTGGCGAAATCATCTCGGCGGCTCTGCGGGGTCTGCGGACGGCGCTTTCATCAGCGTGTTTGGTACACTGGCGGCGCAACTGCCGGGTTCGCAGTTGACCCTCAACAACGTCAATTTCAACGAGAGCCGGGGCGATCTCATTCTTCAGTTTGAGGCAGGACGCAGTGAGGAACTCGTGTCGTTCTCGCAAACGCTCACGGGCCTTGGGCTCGATGCGGAGATCGGTACGATCACTCAGGAGGAGGACCGCGTAAGGGGCACGATCAAGGTGGGCACGGGTGGCTAGATTGACAGAATCGTGTGCTGGCCCTGGTGCAATGCGAGGACCCATCGATGGCGCTTAAGGACCTTCCGCAAGTTCGTCGGTTGATGGACGCGTACCGTGGGCTTGAGAAACGCGAGCAATGGGCGCTCAAGGGACTCGCAGGTTTCTTCGGGCTGCTGATCCTGTACCAGATGGTGTGGTCGACCGCATACAGCTATCGTGAGAACGCTCGGCAGTCGCGAGACCGGGCACATGATCTCATTCAGTACATGTGGGCGACGGAGGTCGATGCCCGCAAGGCAGACAAGGGTCCGGCCGGCGGACCGAGCGGCCAGTCTTTGCTGACAGAGACATCCCGGTCGGCGCAGCGATTTGGCATCAAGCCGAATCGACTCCAGCCGGAGGGTGATGATGGCGTTTCGGTCTGGTTTGACGGGGTACCGTTCAATCAGCTCATGAGTTGGTTGGGCGACCTTGAGAAACGGGGAACGGCGGCAGTGCGGCAGATTTCCATTGATCGTCAGGAACTCTCAGGGCGGGTCAACGCACGGATTGTGCTTAAGGGTTGATGGACAAGAATTAAGTAAAGCGGGCAGGTGGTCAGGTCAGGTACCCCGGTTTCTTGCGATGCAGAGCGACCATTGATCAGTGGAAATCCCGCGACTTGAGCGCGAAGTGCGACAGGTACTGACTCAGGTCTTCCACATGCCCGGCAATGATGTGAATCACGGATGCCTGGCGCTCCAACACCCCCTTTATCTTGAGCAAACGTCCCTGGACGACCGCTGCTCGATAGCGCTCAAGTACCCTTGGCCAGATGATGACATTGATGTTGTTCGTCTCATCTTCGAGGGTCAGGAAGATGACGCCAGACGCAGATCCCGGACGCTGCCGTCCGGTCACAATGCCTGAAATCTGCACAAAGCGGCCATGATTCAGGTCTTTCAGTTCTGCACCGGTCCGACATTGCGTGAATGGACCGCCATTTTCCCGAAGCACGGCCATGGGATGGCGTCCCAGGGTCAGGCCGAGTGAAGTATAGTCGGCGCGCAGATCATCGGTCTCAAGCGGTTGCGGAAAATCGACCGGTTCCTCTACCCGTCGATCTTTCGGCCGATCTCCCGATAGATTGGTGGAAGATGATTGATTGAGGTACGCATTAGCATCCCTGGATGCGTCCGCGACCCGCTCGAGTGGGGTATCGGGCAGAATGCCGCGCGCTTCCCAGTGGGTCTTGTAACGGTCTCCTGACAGCGCCTTGAAGGCGCCGCCTTCAGTCAGGCGGGCAAGGTCGCCCCGGTCCAGCCGTGCTCGTCTTGCGATGTCGGTCAGGCTGCGGATTGGCTGTTGCTCGCGAGCAGCGAGGATGCGATGGGCAGTCTCTTCCTTAAGCCCCTTTATTCGTTGAAAACCCAGTCGAATAGCGGGTTGGTGACGGGCCACTTCGCTCAGGATGTAGTCGCTTCTGTGGTCGCCAATGTACGTTGGGCTTTCGAGTGTTGATTCCCAGGTGCTGTGGTGGATATCGACCGGGCGCACTTCGATATCGTGTCGCCTGGCGTCCTGTACCAACTGCGACGGTGAGTAAAAGCCCATCGGCTGGCTGTTCAACAAACCGCAGTAAAAGGCCGCAGGTTCATGCCGCTTCAGCCATGCCGAGATATAGACCAGCAAGGCAAAGCTTGCGGCGTGGGATTCTGGAAAGCCGTAGTCACCAAAGCCCTTGATCTGCTCGAAAATCCGTTCTGCAAAGTCCCGGTCGTGCCCCCGCTCAAGCATGCCTTCTATCAGTTTGACACGAAAGGGCTCAAGCCCGCCTTTGCGCTTCCAGGCGGCCATAGCGCGCCGCAACTGATCGGCTTCGCCGCCAGTAAAGCCGGCAGCAACCATCGCGAGTTTGATGACCTGCTCCTGGAAGATGGGGACACCGAGTGTGCGTTCCAGGACCGCTTTCACGGCATCATTGGTGTAGGTAACCGCTTCTTCGCCATTGCGGCGTTTGAGGTAGGGATGCACCATGTTGCCTTGAATGGGACCGGGGCGAACGATGGCAACTTCAATGACGAGATCGTAAAAGTTCTTTGGTTTCAGGCGAGGCAGCATGGATATCTGGGCACGGGATTCCACCTGAAAGACACCCACGCTGTCACCGCGCTGCAGCATCTGATAGGTCAGTGGATCTTCAGGCGGTATGCTCGCAAGGCTGAGATTGGTGCTGCGGTATTCATTGCTCAGGTCCAGTGTTTTACGAATGGCGGTCAGCATGCCAAGGGCAAGCACGTCGACTTTGAGAAGGCCGAGTGCTTCGATGTCATATTTGTCCCATTGAATGATCGTGCGGTCGTCCATCGCCGCGTTCTCGACCGGAACCAGATGGGATAACGGGCCGCTTGAGATGATGAATCCGCCGACATGCTGTGACAGATGTCGCGGAAACCCAAGCAGCTGATTAACCAGAGACATAAACTGATTAATGATAGGACTGCCTGGGTTGATCCCGGCGTCTTCAAAGCGTTCCAGCAACTCTTCCCGACGATCCCACCAGGACAGGGATTTGGCGAGATGGTCGACCAGTTGTTGATCGAGACCTAATGCCTTGCCAACATCACGAACCGCGCTTTTGGGACGGTAGGTGATGACAGTGGCAGCAATTGCCGCGCGCTCCCGGCCGTACTTTTTGTAAATGTACTGGATGACCTCCTCGCGCCGTTCGTGCTCGAAGTCGACATCAATGTCGGGGGCTTCATCCCGTTCTTTGGAGATGAAACGCTCAAACAGCACGCTGATTCTGGCAGGGTCAACCTCGGTGATTCCAAGGCAGTAGCAAACCGCACTGTTTGCGGCTGAGCCGCGTCCCTGGCAGAGAATTCCCTGACTACGGGCAAACTGGACGACATCAAAGACCGTAAGAAAGTAGAACTCGTACTGCAGTTCGGCAATGAGTTGCAGTTCCTTCTCAATGGTTTCCCGCACACTGCGTTTCAATCCCATCGGCCATCGACTTTTTGCGCCTTGCTCGACGAGTTGCCGGAGGTATTCGGTCGGACTGAGATGCGGCGGTACCAGTTCCTGCGGGTACTCATACCGGAGTTCTGACAGGTCGAACTGGCAGCGATCGGCGATGCGGACACTCTCTTCAAGTAACGCCGGCGGATATAGTTGCTCAAGGACATTAAGGGGCCTTAAGTACTTCTCGCGGTTGGCGGCCAGCAAACGACCGGCAAGGCGCACGGACTGCCCCATGCGCACGGCGGAGATAACATCCTGCAGTGGTTTGCGATCGCGGGTATGCATATGCACATCCCCGCAGGCGGTCAGTGGCAGCGACAATTCTGCGGACAGGCTGATGCCGTGTTCATAGCGCTCGAGTTCCTGGCCGTCTGGAAAAATCTCAAGGCCAATCCACAGGCGATCAGCGAAGTGCTGACAGAGTTCCTGCGCGTATTCGGTGTGGTGGCTTTCGGCTTTGCCCGGTATCCAAAGGGCGAGCACCCGATCCAGACCGAATCTGAGATCCTTGAGTCCCAGACGATACTCGCCCTTGGGGCTGCGTCTGCGCGCGAGTGTAATCAGATGGCAGATTTGCCCGTATGCAATACGGTCCGGCGCAAGAAGGACGAGCCTGAGATCCTCGTCAAGCAGGAATTCGCTGCCAACGATCAGCTTGATGTGAGATTCACGTGCAGCAAGCCAGGCTTTTACGGCACCCGCCATTGAGCACTCATCGGTGATCGCGACAGCGGAGTAACCGAGCGCCGCTGCCTGAGTGACAAGTTCTTCGGGATGAGATGCGCCGCGCAGAAAGGAATAATTACTGATGCAGTGCAGTTCGGCATAGGTATCGCGCAGACCGGGAGGCATGATTGTCGTCTGTAGTTGGTGAATTTTCTGGGGTGAGTGTTTCCGGGGTGAATGTTCTGGGTATCCATCAACAGGTATCCATCAACAGGTATCCATCAACAGGTATCTGGTGAACGAGCAGTGAACTGAGGACTTGAAGTCAATTTTTAAATACTGTTTATAAATACATATACTGATCATATATACAGTATTTTTATCTGGCAATCGGTCTATTCCCTTCGAATCCATGCCTGTCACTTTTTGAGGCAGGTCGGGGGCTGCAGACAACTCAGAAAGGCAAGGGCCGAGGTCCAGGCTGGTCCCGTTTCCATGCGATCCGGGTTGGTAGCGCAGGGGTTCAGGTGGGTCCTGTGTTGTCCACGCCGCCCCGCAGTCAGATCGGTCAGAAGAGCCCCAGCCGACCGGGTGGCATGTCCCGAACACCGAAACGTGGCGGCATCCAGCCCTGCCCCTCGAGCCTGTGCGCGCAAACGAGGTGTTACCATGCGCCGTGACCAGATCGCTGGAATGAACCATGATCGACAGGAGTTTTTTGCCCATGAAAGTAGGTGTCTTGCAGTTTTTTAGCTGGCCGGGGCGGCGCGGCGAACTGAGTGATGTGTACGCGCGCGCGATGGAGCGCGTACACATCATGGACACCAACGGCTACGACGCTGTGTGGATCGCGGAGCATCACTTCAGTACTTACAGTGTCTGCCCCTCTATCAACATGATGGGCACACACTTTGCCGCTCATACAAAAAACCTGCGTATTGGCACCGGCGTGTCGCTGGCTGCGTTCTATGACCCGTTGCGTCTGGCCGAAGAGGTGGCGTTGCTCGATGTGCTCTCAGGCGGCCGTGTCAACTGGGGTGCCGGTCGAGGCTTCGATGCCAAGGAATTCTCGGCCTTCGGCGTTGACCGGGAGGAGAGCTATCCGCGCTTTCGAGAGAATGTCGACATCGTCCTGAATGCCTGGAAGTCAGAAAAGCTGACCTACAATGGTACCTATCATCAGTACGACGAGGTCGAAGTCTTGCCGAAACCGATGCAGTCGCCCCATCCCCCTGTCTGGATGGCAGCCTCTTCGCCCGATGCGGTGCGCTGGGCGGGCACTGAAGGTTTTTCGATCATGATGGATCCGCACTCGTCGATGGCCGACATCGCCGCAAAGCAGGGTGTCTATCGCGAGTCCCTCATCGCGGCCGGGCACCACGCAGACGGTCGCGACACCCCGGTCGCACGCTTGCTCGCCGTCGCGCCGACCGAGGAGGCAGCGCGGGAAGTGGCTGCATCCGGTGCTGGCTGGACGACGGGAAGCTACGCCAAGGGCGGGCCCATGAAAGGCCAGGCTGATCCGGTCGCCCGCTACGTGAACGATGTAATCATGTGGGGTACGCCTGAGCGCGTTGCTGATCAGATCATTGCGCATCGAGAAGAAGGCTCGCTCAATTACCTGCTGTGCGCGCCGCTCTCGCGCCAATCGTTCACGCTCTTCAACGACGAGGTGTTGCCCCGGATCCTCTGATATCGATTCGGTCCCCAGCCAGTTGCCAGACTCGTATCGGCGGTCAAGGCTGTGGGGAGGCTGCCCTTGAAGTGCCCGCGCGTGCCTGGTCGATGCACGATCACGGGGTGTTGTGATAGGAGCACGCGATGAGCACGGTCGTAACCTTTGTGTTGCCCACCATGAACCGGCGCCCGCAGATCCTGCGTGCCGTTGAATCCTGTCTTGCGATCGCAAGTCCCCGCATTGTGCCGCATGTGCTGATCGTGGATGGCACCAGCACCGACGGCACCTGGGAGTTGCTGGTTGAGACCTACGGTGACGATCAGCGGGTGACGCTGACTCGCAACGCGACGGGCACCGGCTATCAGCGTTCAGCATTTGAAGGGGCCGCACAGGTGGCCTCTGACTGGGCGACCTTCATGTACGACGACGACGTGCTGTCGCCTGAGTTTGGCAGGCTGATTGAAGCGATGTTGGACGCGGACTGCCGTTTCGCGATGGGTTACGGCGCGCACTATCCGGTTGCGGGTCGTTATGATTTTAAGGCGCTTGGTGAGTCGACGCAGGTTCTCGACGGCGCGTCGCTAACGCGTGCCTATTTTGGTTTCACAGATGCTGTGGCGAGTTCGCAACTGCCGGTCAATCCCATCTGCGCCGTGCTACCGGGCCCGCTCCTGCGCGAATGGGTCGGCATTTGCTGGCGATTTGTAGCGGGTTCGAGGTTCCGGCAGTACTTCGTGATCGAGCGCAACATCGGCTGCGATCTGCTGACCTATCTTGTCGGCATCCGGCGCGCAGGCAAGGCGCTGCTGGCCGACCGCGTCCTTGCGCAGTTCTCAGAACATCCGAGGTCCATGAGTCTCGAGTATGGCTGGCCTCACCTGCAGATCGGTTACTGGCTTGCTCGCATCTGGCTGGTCGATGAGTGCCTGCGCGATGGTGACATCGAGGAGGCGGCCGCCTGCGGACTCTTTGTCGTGCTCGAAGGCGCAAAAATTGCGGTCAAGTCACTGGGTGATCGTGAACGACGCTGGTTCTTTGCGATCGCTTCGGAGGTTCTTGGCCTCACCGGGCGGTTGCTTGTTGGTTGCGGTGCCAGGCGGTTGTTGTGGATGACAGGCGTCACTCTGCGACACGTGCTGCGTCCTGCGCCGCTCACTGTCCCGGACTAACACCTCGCGTGGGCCGTCACCGCTAGACCGCTGGATAGATGCCGCTTGACGGAAAGTCTACGCAGGGCTATCGCCAGACTTAGGCTAGAGGGTGACCAGGGGCAGGTCGGTGATCGCCCGTTGGCGCGTTGCCCAGGTGTGCCCATACCGGGCAACCTGTG
>CAVOBC010000076.1:0-15548 GCA_963693635.1 Gammaproteobacteria bacterium
GGTCTGCTCGCCTCTTGCGTGCGAGGGCTCTGGTGAAAGCCTCTTGTAAAGGGCTCTTGTGAAAGAGTTGGTTACCGCGTTGAAGCTGAACCAGAGTCGGCTGCAGCCTTGTGCTTAAAGACTGTAGCCGCGTGCCGCCGCGTCCGCAACCGGCGCTGATGGACTCACGTGCCTGTACTGAATAATCCTTCGAGAACGCGAAAGTGACCGACCGCATCCCCCTCCGACAACTGCAGGCCAGCGACCCGGACCTCCCCGCCGGGAGCCTTGCCGACTGGTTAGCATCCAAGACGAGCGCCGGATCGCGGCCCGCCGTCTCCAACGTGCCGTGCGGCGCTTGCAACGCGTGCTGCCGATCCGGCTACTTCATCCAGATTCACCCCGATGAGGCGGACACCCTTGCCCACATCCCCAGCGTGCATCTCTTCGGGGTCCCCGGTTTGCCGGGGCACCGCCTGCTCGGCGGGGCCGAGAGTGCTTGCCCGATGCTCGTCGACGACGCCTGTTCGATCTACGAACACCGACCCCGCTCGTGCAGAACCTTTGATTGCCGGTTATTTGCTGCGACGGGGCTTGACCCAGGAGACGACAAACCGCTGATCAGAGCGCAGGCGAAACGTTGGTACTTTGATAAGAAACCCGAGAAAAACGCCGACAAAAGCGCTAACAAAAGCGGAGAGAGCGACCGGGAACCCGATCTCCACCGCGACGTGCGCGAGGCGGCGACGCGCATCGCGGCCGATACATCTGATTTATCCGACGCCGACCGCGCCAATCCGATTCGGGTCGGCTACGCCGCTGTGTCAACCGTTAATGGCGACACTAACAAACGTTAGATCTCCACCATTCCTGCCATTCCCTCCGTTCCCGGCATTCCCACGGTCGATCACCGGCGCCGGATTGCTATCGCGGTACGTCGCCCGTGTAGGTAACGCCGATTGCGTCGCCCAATGCCTGTATCGCGCGGCGAACCTCATCAGCATTTTCGTCACGAAAAACCGGCGGCAGGATCGCTTCGTGGTCGTGGGTCCACGGCTTGGGGACCTGTCCGGCATAGAAGATCCCGACGTAGGTCGCGCGGTCAAAAGGCAGGGATTCTGCAACCATCCGCTGAATGATCACATTGTTGCGTGAGATGTCATCAAGCTGCGCTAATTCCTCTGCCGTCATCGTTGGTTGATCCTCATTCATCGTGCGCTGTTAACATTGTGCACTGCCACTCGAATTGCTCCACATCCCCGTCGATCTCCAACGGTCCCACAGCCCGCAGACGCGCGCAAGGATGCGCCGCGAGGTGCCGCCGCAGCATGCCCCGCTTGATGACATGTCCGGCTCCTGCGTCGACCCCGACTTCGACAGACCAGCGGAACGGCGAGACGCGGGGCGATGTGCTAGCTTGTGCAGGGATGCACCGCCTTTTCTGTAAGCCTCTTTTCTGCAAGCCTCTATTGCGTGTAAGAAGATGCGAGGTTTACTTGCAAACCGACTCCCAAGAATTGTCAGGACGACAATTGGGGATATAAGAACCAGCTGGGGTCTCGCCCGCTTCCGGGGCGCGTTACCGGGGAAGCGAACTCTATGGCCATCAAGAAACTTCTGGTCGCCAACCGTGGCGAAATTGCCATTCGCATCATGCGCACGGCAGCTGATCTCGGCATCGAGACGGTCGCCATCTATTCCAGCGACGACTCAAACTCGCTCCATCTGCGCAAGGCCTCACACGCACGGATGATCGACGGCGAGGGCACGAGTGCTTATCTCAACATCGCCGCGATCATTGGCGCCGCCAAAGACGAAGGTTGCGATGCCATCCATCCCGGGTACGGGTTTCTGTCAGAGAATCCGGATTTCGCCGAAAACTGCCAGTTCTCCGGCATCCGCTATGTCGGCCCGCCTGCCGAGATCCTGCAGCTCTTTGGCAACAAGGCACGCGCGCGGGACCTCGCCCATCGCAGCGAAGTGCCTATCGTTGATGGCACCCGTGCCGCGACGAGTCTTGATGAAGCCGGGGATTTTTTCACTTCCCTTGCGCCCGGCTCCCGCATGATTGTCAAAGCGATATCAGGTGGTGGCGGCCGCGGTATTCGCATTGTAACTTCGCTTGATGAGTTGCCAGAGCTCTATGAGCGTTGTCGCTCGAGTCCGAGAACGCGTTTGGCAGTGGCGAGTTGTATGTCGAGGAGTTTATGGCGAGAGCCCGTCACATCGAGGTACAGGTCGTGGGCGACGCACACGGCGCGGTCACCCACCTTGGCGAACGGGACTGCAGCGTGCAGCGCCGCCACCAGAAGCTGCTCGAACTTGCCCCGGCACCCGGGCTCCAGGATGAGCACCGCAGCCAACTCATCGCCTCGGCCATCAAGCTCGCCGAGGCCTGCCAATACAGCAACATCGGCACCTTTGAATTCCTGGTGAACGCCAACGACCACAGCCGCTTTGCATTTATAGAGGCGAACCCCCGACTCCAGGTCGAACACACGGTCACCGAAGAGGTGATGGGCGTTGATCTTGTTGAGGTGCAATTGCGACTCGCAGGCGGTGAACGCCTCGCGGATCTGGACCTGCCCGACGGTATGCGCCCAACGGGCCACGCGATCCAATGCCGAGTCAATATGGAGACGATGCAACCTGACGGCACAACGCTGCCCTCAGGCGGCGTCATCACCGCATTCAACCCTGCGAGCGGCCCGGGCGTTCGGAGCGACACCTTCGGCTATGCCGGCTACTCCACCAATCCACGCTTTGACTCTCTGCTCGGCAAGCTCGTGGTCCACCATCGGGGCGCGTTCGATGACACGCTCACACGCACCTACCGCGCGCTGTGCGAATACGAGGTGGGCGGCGTACGCACCAATCTCGATCTGCTGGCGGCCCTCGTCATGCGGCCTGAACTCCGCAATGGCCAATTCCACACGCGGTTCGTCGACGACTGCCTGACCGAGCTCATCGATGCATCCGACCGACCCCGACTCTTCTTTGACGGCGGCGCGACTAACTCTTCTGCGAGTCCCGGCCCCCGGGCGACCGCAGGCGCCGCTGTCGATACCAGCGACCCGCTGGCCGTGCTCGATTACGGCAAGCTTAGTACCGCCGGCGTCGCCGCGACCGCTGACACTGCGCCGGGTGAGCACGCGGTACTCGCGCCGATGCAGGGGACCGTCATCCAGGTGATGCAGCGCGTGGGCGATGAAGTGAGCCCCAGCACTACCCTCGTCATCCTCGATGCCATGAAGATGGAGCATGAGATCAAGGCGGGCGCCCCCGGCATCATCGACCGCATTACCATTCATGAAGGCGACACCATCTATGAGCAACATCCGTTGCTCGTCATTCGCCTGCAGGACGTCGAGGACCTTGAGCCGGCCGAACAGGAGGACATCGACCTCGATCACATCCGCGGCGATCTCGCCGAGGTCCAGGCGCGCCGGCGAACAACGCTGGACGAGGCGCGCCCCGATGCTGTCCAAAGACGCGCCGACAAGGACCAGCGAACCGCACGAACGAACGTTCTGGATCTGGTTGATGCAGACACCTTTGTTGAGTACGGCAGTTTGGTACTCGCGGCGCAGCGCCGCCGCCGGTCAATCGATGAGCTGATCGAGAAGAGCCCCGCCGATGGCATGATCACGGGTGTCGGCGCAATCAACGCACACCTGTTTGACGATCCGGATTCGCGCTGCGTGATCATGTCCTATGACTACACCGTGTTCGCCGGCACCCAGGGCGCACAAAACCATCGCAAGACTGATCGCATGGTCAGCATCGCAGAAAACGGTCGAATGCCGGTCGTGCTGTTTGCCGAGGGCGGCGGCGGCCGGCCCGGCGACACGGACGGTATCGCGGGCTCGACCACCACCACGTTTGCCCGCTTTGCCCAGCTAAGCGGCCTGGTACCGATGGTCGGCATCACCTCGGGTCGTTGCTTCGCGGGCAACGCATCCCTGCTCGGCTGTTGTGATGTCATTATCGCCACCGCCAACGCCAACATCGGCATGGGCGGCCCGGCGATGATCGAGGGTGGCGGTCTCGGCATTTTCTCGCCGGAAGAAATCGGGCCCTTGTCAGTTCAGATCAAGAGCGGTGTCGTCGACATCGCGGTGTCTGACGAAGCTGACGCCGTGCGCGTAGCCAAGCAGTATCTGTCGTATTTTCAGGGCCGGGTCAGCCAATGGCAGGCGCCTGACCAACGCGCCATGCGCAATATCGTTCCCGAAAACCGGCTCCGCATCTACGACGTGCGCCGGGTGATCAACACGCTGGCGGATGTCGACACGGTGCTCGAACTTCGGCCCGGCTTCGGCGTCGGCATGATTACCAGTCTGATCCGCATCGAAGGTCGACCGGTGGGCGTCATTGCCAACAACCCGGCACACCTCGGCGGTGCAATCGACTCAGACGGCGCGGACAAGGGTGCGCGCTTCATGCAACTGCTGGACGCCTTCGACATTCCTCTGCTGCATCTCTGCGACACGCCGGGGATCATGGTCGGGCCCGAGATTGAGAAGACCGCGTTGGTACGGCACTCCTCGCGCATGTTTATCACCGGCGCCAACCTGTCGATTCCGTACTTCACCATCGTCCTGCGCAAAGCCTATGGGCTGGGTGCCATCGCTATGGCAGGCGGGTCGTACAAAACACCATTTTTCTCGGTCGCGTGGCCCACCGGCGAATTCGGTGGCATGGGCCTCGAGGGTTCGCTCAAGCTGGGCTACCGGGCTGAACTCGCCGCCATCGAAGACCCGGACGAACGTCGCGAGCGCTACGAAGAGATGGTCGAGCGGGCCTATCAAACTGGCAAGGCCCTCAACTACGCGTCGCTCTTCAGCGTCGATGACACCATTGATCCTGCTGACTCGCGGCGCTGGTTGGTCAACCTGCTAAAGAGCGTGCGGGTATCACCGCGCAGTGGCAAGAAACGTCCTGCCGTTGACGCCTGGTAGTCCCCAGCCCGCCTGACTGGTCACAGTTTGCCGCACCGAAAGGGCATAATGCACCACTCACCCGCTGCGCTGACACATCCGTGCCGGCAACAGTAACCGCCCGACAGCAGAGATCCAGGAACCTTTAGTGAACACACGCGCCATTCTTCTCGCTCCCAGCAACGACGCCGGCCAGCGCCGACTCGGCCAACTGCAAAAGCTCGCCAACAAGAACCAGCTCGTCAAATTCGACCTGGTCGACGCGACTGAGAGTCAGGATGACATCGTCGCCAACTGCACCGGCGCCGACGTGATCATCGCGCCCAACATTGAGTCCAGCAACCCCATCTGCGCCGCTATACCCGGTCTGAAATTGCTCCAGACCTTCAGCGCCGGCACCGATCAACTCGACAAGGGCAAGCTGCTCAATCTCGGCACCCGGGTCGCCAACAATGGCGGCGCCAATGCTGTGTGCGTTGCCGAGCACGCGATCTGGCTAATGCTCACGATCAATCACAAGTTTGATCAACAGATCGAGAGTGTCCGCGCTGGCAAGTGGTCGCAGGACGTCACGGGTCCCCTGACTGAATTCACGACGCTTGTCGACAAGCGGGTCGGCATCATTGGCCTTGGGCGAATCGGCTCGCGTGTTGCCAGGCGCCTCCGGGGCTGGGAGTGCGAGGTGGTGTATCACGACCTCGAGACGTTCGACGCCGACTACGAAGCCGACGCCGGCGCACGCCGGGTACCGCTTGATGAGCTTATTGCGACCTCAGATTACGTATCACTGCATGTCCCGCTCGACCGCGTGACCCGAGCCATGTACAGCGATGCTGAATTCAAGGCCATGAAGCCGACTGCCGTCCTGATCAATACCTGCCGCGGCCCGGTCGTCGACGAGGCAGCCATGACGAAAGCGTTACAGGCGGGCGAGATCTGGGGGGCAGGGATGGACGTGACAGAAGTGGAGCCGACCGATCCCAACAACCCGCTCATCACCATGCCCAACGTCGTGATCACGCCACACCAGGGCGCGCGGGTCATTCAGTCCGAGTGGAATGCCGACCTCAATGCCGTCGAGAATGCCGAGCGCATAGCGCGGGGCCTCGAACCCTATTGGGTCGTCGATCCCGTCTGATCGCGTCATCAGCAGTCGTCCGGCCCGCCCGATCCTTCCGGATAGGTTGGGTTGGGCGAGGTCGCCACAAGCGTCACTTCGCCTTTCTGATGAACAGAAAATCGCCGCCCTCATTGGCCCGCCTTGCGGATGTCGCCAAGCTCAGGCGCTTGTTCGGCAGCGAGCATGACCGGGCGACGAATCCGCGAATACAGCGAGGTTGAGTCCACCACGCCTTCGTTTGCCCTCAACTCACTGATCCCTCAACACACTGATGAGGGCGTTCGCAAACGCCGAGTGATCGCCCTGCGAGCGCGACCGCAAGGTTATCAACGTGAACTGGCAAAAGGCCTTACCCACCCGTCGCCAGACCTCTGCTACACTTCGCCGCTTTCGAAACGCGGGCGGCACCGCCCCATCGCAGCGGCCGCCAGCGCTCGCCAGAAACGTCGGCGGCAGACGCAGGAACAAACAGCATGGCGGACTTCATCGTGGTCATCACGGGCGGTATTGGCAGCGGCAAGACCGCCGTTTCGGACCGCTTCACAGCACTCGGCATAACGGTTCTCGACATGGACATCACAGCGCGTGAGGTTGTCGAACCGGGTGAGCCCGCGCTCGCCGATATCGTCACCCGCTTTGGCGACAACATGCTGGATGCCGCCGGTCAACTGGATCGTCGGGCAATGCGTGAGCACGTTTTCGCCAACCCCGACGACCGCCGATGGCTCGAAGGGCTACTGCACCCGGCGATCAACCGACGCATCGCCGACCAATTGAAGGCAGCGACGTCGAGCTACGCCATCGTCGTCAACCCGCTACTGCGCGGCAAGGGCGGCTACATCACCCGCGTGCTGGTCGTTGACGTGCCGGTTGCGGTGCAGATCGAGCGGACGATGGCCCGCGACGATGTGGAACGCGAACAGGCAGAAGCGATCGTCAGCTCACAAATAGACCGCGAGTCCCGACTCGCACTCGCAGACGACGTCATTGTGAATGATGGCGATCTCGAGACGTTGAGCGCCAGCGTGGACGCACTGCATCGCGACTACCTGGACGCGGCTGGCGCGAGCTAATTGTTGTGCCAGCCCCGCAACAGAGTTCCCGGACAGGAACGAGCAGTTGTCCCCAAATTGCCATCCTGACAAAGCCGGGAACGGTTAGCCGCGGCGAGGCTCTTCCCGCCGACGAAGCAGTGCAAAGCCCGCCGCAAAAACAATCGTTAGAACCACAAAAATTGTTCCAAGCACGTTGACGGCAGGACTGAGGCCAAAGCGCATGCGCGAACCGATCTCGGTTACCAGCGTATGTGATCCACCAATCGAGAATATCGTGGTGTTGTAATTCTCAAACGACTGCAAAAAAGCGATGACTGCGGCCGTTGCAATGGTCGGCATCAGAAACGGCAGCGTAATGCGGCGGAAAACCTGGGCGTGGGTTGCACCGAGGTCAAACGCCGCTTCCGCCAGTGCCAGATCCTGACGTTCCAGGCGCGCGATGAAGAGCAGCATTGCGTACGACGAAATGTAAGTCGTCTGGGCAACCGCCGCGGTGAACAAACCGCCAACCACACCGCCCTCGCGCCAGAACACCAGCGTCGAGATACCCAAAATGATCCCCGGCGTCAGAATCGGCGACACCATGATGGCGTACAAGAGGCTGTTGTACCGTGACTCGACGCGCGTCAACACCAACGCGCCCGCAAGCCCGACCGGCAGCGAGATCACAATGACCCCAGCGGCGATCAGCAACGAGTTGACGAGTCCTTGCCACATACGAGCATCGTCAGCCAGAACCCCGAACCACCGCCACGTGAAGCCGCGCCAAACCGTGACTGACGGCGGCGAAAACTCGTTGAATCCCGCCGCCATCATCAGGATCAGCGGCAGGAACATATAGGCGAAGAAGATCACCAGATAGACGTTGAGAAGCGTTCGACTGCCGCTCACCGCACCGCGCCTGCGACAGCCGTCATGGCGCAATGTCCCTGATGCCGACTTTGAAGACGCGCATCATCAGAAAGACGAAGAGGACACACGCAACCAGCAGCGTAAACGCATACGCGGCGCCGCCGTTCCAGTTGTTGGACTCAAAGAATTTGTTGTAGATGAGTTGCGTAAACCACGGCTCAGCGACGCCGCGGGTCATGATGTACGGCACCGAATAGGAACCTGCCGCCAGCATGAACGTCATGATGCAGCCCACCGCGATGCCGGGCCTTGCGTGCGGCAGAATGATACGCCGGTGGATCTGCCACATCGGCGCGCCCATGTCCCGCGCGGCCTCAACCTGGGAAAAGTCGAGGGTGCTGACGGTGTTGTAGATTGGAAACACCATGAACAGGACATACGCGTAGACCATGGCGATGAACACGCCCGCCCCACTCTCAAGAAACGGAACGGCATCCCAACCCAGCGCGCCCAACAGCAGGTTGGCCACGCCGTTGTAGTTAAGAATCATGAGCCAGGCAAAGACCCGCAATAGTTCATTGATGGAATAGGGCACGATCAGGCCGAGCATGAGGATCGCCGCTTTTCCCGGTGTCGCCAGCCGTGCGACCGTGTAGGCAACGGGATAGCACACGACGAACGCGATGACCGTCACGGCGACAGCCGCAGCAATCGTCTTCAGGAAAATAAAAAAGTGCGACCTGCCCATTCCAGCGTAATTGCGCAAGGAGTAGACCTTTCGCGGCACTGACTCGACCGCTTCGAGATCACGAATCTGCCGCTCGATTCCCGCGATCTGCTCGTCAATCCTCGCAATCTCGTTGTCCCGGCTCACACCAGGACCTCGCGCGCCGGCGTCGTCGCGATCAAACCCCAGCATATCGATATCATTATAGTATCTATCGATGTCCGCTGATATCGCAGCCGCCGCACCGCCCCGGTCGATATACCAGAGGGACTGCTCCACCATGATCAATTGGGGACCGACAATCATGCCGATGATCCAGATACTGACGAGCAGGAGAACAGCAGTGCCCATGGTCGGTCCGAATGCACGACCGAGCGCGTTCATGCGCCACTGTCGTCCGCAGGACGGCGCGCCGGCAGGACCAACGCATCGGCGGCCGTGAACCCAATCGCACAGGACGAACCCACTTCATGGGCGCCCGCCCCATTCGGCGCGTGCACCATCCATCGATGCTTGCCGCGCCGAAAAAACAGGTTGACGAACGGCCCCTCCAGATCCCGACGCTCGAATTGAACTTCGATGCGATTAACTGCGCCCCCTACCAGGTGGTCCGTGCGGTTCGCCTGGCCGACTCCGGCGCCGGGGCCCGACAGCACTTGCGTCTTTTCAGGCCGGACAAAGGCAATGGCATCCGAGCCAACGGCCAGCTTCTGTGGGTTGGATCCGTGCACTTTTCCCGCGGATGTCTCGATGACCGCGTCGCCCGCGTTGTCGCTGATGATCTTGCCCGGAAACGCGTTGTTGGCGCCGACGAACGTCGCCACAAAAGCGGAGGTCGGTGCGCTATAGATCGCATCGCCGGTCCCGACCTGTTCAATGCGCCCGTCCACCATCACAGCAATACGATCGGACATCGTCAGGGCCTCACCCTGATCGTGTGTAATGTAGATGAAGGTGACGCCGGTCTTGCGCTGTATGTCCCGAAGCTCCGAACGCATGCGTTGCCGGAGCTTGAGGTCGAGCGCCGACAACGGCTCATCGAGCAACAACACGGATGGTTCCACCGCCAACGCGCGCGCTACTGCGACCCGTTGACGTTGCCCTCCGGAAAGCGCGTCCGGCTTCTTGTCCCCCTGGTCACCGAGGGCCACGAGATCGAGCAGTTCCTGCGCCCTGCCGCGGCGCTTGTCCCGGTTCCAGCCCCGCATCTCGAGCCCGAAGGCGACGTTCTCCCAGACCGACATCAGCGGAAAGAGGGCCAGACTCTGAAAGATGAGCGCGGTCGGCCGCGCCTGCGGACCGACCCCGAGCATGGACCTGCCGCCGATTTTCACATCACCGCTGGTGGGTTCCAAAAACCCGGAAATCGTTCGCAACAGGGTCGTTTTACCGCATCCGGAAGGTCCAAGTATCGAGAAGAACTCACCGGCCCTGACCGTCAGATTCGTGGCATGCACCGCGGTAAAGTCGCCAAAGCGCACGCACGTGTCCTTCAACTCGACATCAACCCCGCGGCCACTGTCCCGAGTCAAACCTGCTTCCCTCTCAACGCTTGCAGGGCTGGTCCATTAGAGCGCGGCAATTTTCTCAACGTACTCCTGACGCACCCCGGAGAACCACGGGGTGAACATCGGCCACCACCACAGATTGTCAATCGCACCATCCGGGTAGGCCATCTCAAAGGCCCGCCGGTTTTGTTCCGACAGGTGTGCATCAGCGCCCCGCGCTGCGGTGTTGTAACCCGTATTGTTGGCATGCACGGCCCCCATCTCCGGGGTCAGCAGGAAGTTGATGAGTTCGTAAGCCTGATCAACATTGGTCGCGCCGGATGGAATCGCCATTGTGTCCATCCACGCCAGCGCGCCCTCTTTCGGCGCGACATAGGTCCACGTGCTGTCAACTTCATTGTGCAATTTGATGCCTGTCGTGTCCCAGGTCTGGCCGAGGGTACAGCCGGAGTCCGTAAATGCGGTCGTTGCCTCTGTCGCATTGTTCCAAAACGCACCGATGTTGCGCTTGTGCGGTTTGAGGAATCGCAGGCACTCATCGAAAATGCGCCGTGTGTCCGCTTCGGATCGGTAGAGGTCCATTGCCCGGTTCGATGGCACCTGCCCGGTCGCGTCAAGGTACAGGGCCAGCGTCACAATAAGCGACTTCTGGCGGGCCGCAACCTTCCCCGCAAGTCCGCTGCCCCAAAGATCACCGTAGGAAACCGGACCAGCGAAACTGTGGACGGCGCTGTTGTATGTCATCCCCTCCGTGCCCCAGTTAAATGGCACGAGATGCCGCTTGCCGCGCTTGGCGGCACCCAGTCGTCGGGAACTGCGCCAAAGCGCGGGTTGAATCTGATCGACCCGCACACGGGACTCGTCAATCACGGCAAGTAATTCACCCTCGTCATAGTCCGGGCGCGTGTCTACCGATGGAAAAATAAGATCGAAGCCTTTGCCGCCGGCCGCTCTCAGCTTGCTCTGCGCTTCTTCGTTAGATCCATAGGTTGAGAGATTGATCACAATGCCAGTCTTGTTGGCGAAGGCCTGGCGCATGTTCTCCTGAATGTAGTCCCCCCAGGCAAAGACATTCACTTCGCCCGACGATGCGAGCGACCGCGCGCTAGTAAAGGACGCAGTTGCGGCGATGCCGCCGACGGTTGCGGCTCGCAACAGTTGTCGTCGAGTGATCTCTGCTGCCATGTCTTATAGTCCGAGCATTGCCCAATGGAGCCTGAACCCAGCCAAGGTGGTTGGGGCTTTCGGGAAACTAGCACGTTTCACGCGGCGAGAGCGGACGTCGCTGTCAAGTTTAATCGCAGGGTCCACAAGCGCGCGAAACCGCTCGCGTGTCCGACATTTAGCCCGGCAGGGTGACGAAGAACGTTGATCCCTTAGCCTCTTCACTCTCAAACCAGATCTTGCCGCCATGCATCTCGACCAACCGACGCGAGATATTAAGACCGAGACCAGTGCCGGGCATCTTGCCCTTGCGCTGCGCGCTAAGGGAAGAGAACCGTTCGAACACCTCCGCGTGTTGAGCCGCCGGAATGCCCGAATCCTGAGCGCGCACCTCGATCCGGACACCACCGTCAGCACGCGTGGTGATCACCTGGATTTCTGCATCGTCACCAGAGAACGTTGCGGCGTTGGAGACGAGGTTGGTCACCCCCTGAATCATTCGAGGTTCATCAAAGGAGACTTCGGGCAGCGCATCGTTCAGCTGTAGCTTCACCGTCACGTAGCAACGGTGAACGTAGTCGTCCCTCGCCTCAACCGCAGTCCGGACCACCACGTTAATTTCACCATAGGACTTGTCGATGCTAATCCTTCCCGCTTCGAGTCACGAGAAGTCGAGGATGTCGTTGACGATGCCGGTCAGGCGCTCTGCATTGCTGAGCGCCGCTGCAGTCAGCCGCTCTTTTTTGTCGGGCTGAGTGTCAAACACCCCGGATTCCAGTACCGACAAGCTGCCGTAGATCGACGTCAATGGCGTGCGTAACTCGTGCGGCAGGTTGCTGAAAAAGTGCCTTCGTGCCCTTCCATTACTTTCTTAAGGAGCTTGCATCCGCGGCCTCAATCCACGAGACAGCATCGCCCGCTATCATCCTCACATCAATCCAACGACTCTGACGCACCGATTTTTTGTGCGTCTGTTCAATGCACCCTCTTAGTGCGCTACTTTCTGCGCTACTTGGTTCTTGTCCCAAAATTGCCACCCTGACAATTCTTGGGAGTCGGTTTGCAAGCAAACCTCGCATGTTCTTGCAGAAAAGAGGCTTGCAGAAACGAGGCCTGCGGAAAATGGCGGTGCATCCCTGCACCGCACGCCGTGCCCGCCCCAGAACGGAGTGCTGGGACAGGAACTACTTAGTGCGCTATTTAGCGCGCTACTTGTTCGCACGTATTTACGCCCCGCCTTACTAAAGACCGCACTTTAGTCCAGATGTGTGCAGCGCCGGGCAGGAATCAGCGATTTAACCCACCCACCCGACAGACGCAGGAACAAGCGACGGGTTGAACATGCGTCAGATCTTCGCGGCAACCCCTCCATCCACATTGATCATCTCTCCCGTGATGAAACGGGATTCGTCACACGACAGAAAAAGGACAAGGTTCGCCACATCCGTGGGCAGACCCGGCCCCTGCACTATCTGCGCAAAGTCGAACATCTTCTCAAACACGTGGTGCCCACCGTCGGCATCCTTGCTGGTGCCACCGGTCGCACCGGGCGTCAGAATCTGACCCGGGCGCACGCAATTGACGCGGATGTTACTCTCCCCGCCGATGCCCGCCATGTAGCGCGTAAGCGCGTCAACCCCGGCCTTTGCCGCATAGTACGACGACGACGTCGCGCCGAAAGCTTCCTTCATTTTCGGACTGAAACCGCGCTGTGCCGCGAGCGACGACATGTTGACGACGGCGCCGCCACCCGCTGCGACGAGATGCGGCCACACCGCCTGGCTGACGAAGAACGTGCCGGTCAGGTTGGTGTGAATAACCCGCAGCCACTCGTCTACGGGCTCGTTGGGAAAGCTGCTGCCAGCACCGCCCCCGGCGTTGTTGAACAGAACGTCAATGCGTCCGTGCGTCTCGGCCGCGGCGCTGACTGCCACCTGAACCGAATCGTTGTCGCCCACATCGCAGGCGATAAACGTCGCCTCCCCACCGTCGCTTCGTATCGCCGCAGCGACCGCCTGGCCCTGCTCCTCGCGCCGAGCCATCAGAATGACCTTGGCGCCTTCCCGCGCGAACACCTGGCCCGTCGTTTCACCGATGCCACTGTTGCCACCGGTGACAACTGCAACCTTGCCCTTCAGTCGATCTCCCACAATTTCTCTCCTTCGCTCGTTTGGGTTGAGCCGTCAACGTCACGACGGCAGTTTCTTCTTTCGCAGAGGCCCGATAGTACGGACCCGGTCAAAACGGGACAACCACGGACCCCGGAGTCTCCCGGCGACACCACAGGTACGGCATGAACGGCGCAGGATGGATGGCAAGAGGGCAGACCCGCAAACGACAGGCTTGCAAACGACTGACTCGGCAAAGGACAGGCTCAGCAAAAGACGGCTCGACAAAGGACAGGTATAGTGCGTCGCCAACATCAGTGATGCAGATTTTTGGAGAACCAATGACCGACAAGACCCCCCTGGGCGTGACCTTCGGCAGCCTCGCCGTGCTGGGTCCCCGCGCGATCATCGACGTCGCAAACAAAGCCCGTGATCTCGGCTATCGCTCCATTTGGACCGTTGAAGCTAACGGCACCGATGCGTTCTCGCTGCTGGCCGCTGTCTCCGCTGTCGCTCCTGAACTATCACTCGGGACCGGGATCGTGCCCGTGCAATTGCGAACCCCCACGCTGACCGCCATGAGTGCGGCAACCTTGCAAGCGCTCAGCCCGGACGCCGACATCTGGCTCGGGCTCGGCGTCTCTGCGCCGGGTGTGTTGCAACAACATGGCGAGACGGTGCCCGATCGCCCCATAGCGATGATGCGCGAATACGTGGCCCTGCTGCGCGAATGTCTGTCCGGCGAGTCTGTGACCTTTGAAGGCGACTTCTGGCAAGTGAAACGATTTCGCCTCGGCGTGCGGCTTGGCGAGCGCCGCCCGCGGATCGTGATGGCTGCCTTAAATCCCCAGATGCTGCGCCTGGCCGGCGAGATCGCAGACGGCGTGCTCCTGAATTACCTGCCATCCAACCATGTCGCACCGTCCATAGAACGCGTGCGCCGGGGCGGCGACGCGACCATCTTTGCCTACGTTCATGCCTGCGTCGGCGAACTGGAAACCGCCGCGAGGTCGGCCCGACGCGACCTCTTCGGCTATGCCATGGCCGATGGCTATGCCCGGATGTTCCGAGCTGCGGGATTCGGGGACGAAATCGACGAGTTGCGTGAGCGCCAGGCCGCACGGGATCGCGACGGTGCGACGGCCGCGGTCTCGGAACGCATGATTCAGGCTATCAACTTCATCGGCGACGAGGCCGGAGTGACCGCATTCACACGGCAGTACATCGATGCCGGCGTACAGCATCCCGTCCTGATGCCTATGCCCTGGGGCACAGATCGGCTAGCGACGACCTGGGCGACGATGCAAGCCGCCGCTGCAGCGATTTAGCGGTATCAACTGGATATATTTGAGCCTTCAGCGAGAGACACATCAAGAGCCTTCAGCGAGAGACAACCTTCAGCGAGAGAGTCGTCAACGGGGAACGGATCAGATGCGGCCGGCCAAAAGCATCAGTGCACGAGCGCAGTTTTAACTTTCATCTGCTCGACGTTCGCCTGCTCGACGTTGATCGAGAGGCTCTGTACCCCGCGCACCAGATCGACGGATGTCCACTCGATTTCTGCGGCGCCAGGGATATTTCGGGAAATCGCTCCAACAGCCTCGTCATCGCTATTCGGCCTTCCATTCGGGCAAGGCCCAGGCACAGATGTATTCCGCGGCCAAATGCCACGTGACGGACGCGCTTGCGGGTGATATCGAACGTGTCCGGATCCGCATTAGCCGCTGCATCCCGATTGGCACTGGCGATCACCGGAACAACCAACCGGTTCTTTCTGATCTTCCTGCCATAGAACGTCAGGTCTTCGCGGGAAAATCTCGGCATCCATTGCACAGGGGGCTCGAAGCGCAACACCTCCTCCACTGCCGCTGCCGCGAGATCAGGCGCCCAATAAAGTCATAACCTGACGCTTTTCGCTTGACCGCAATGACCTCGACGAAGTACGCCCGCAATTCTTCAGTCGCCCGGATCCCATCCTCAACAGCGTCATCGTTGCCGATCTGGGTAACCCCGAGCAAACGACGCGAAAGGTCCTGAAATCGCGGCAGGTAACTAGCAGCATCCCACGGTGCCGGATTACCACCTCAGCCGCGAG
>CAVOBC010000077.1:0-15471 GCA_963693635.1 Gammaproteobacteria bacterium
AGGCCTTCAGCGTCTCGGCACGCTGATCGGTCCGGTGGCAAGCGGCATCGTCGCCGATCAGCTTGGCTTCTCCGCCGTGTTCATTGGCGTCGCGGTCATCGCCATTATTGCGGCCGTCGTCGTTGTACTCCAGGTTCAACCCGGGCCGCGCCAACATGCCGTTGGAGAACATCCACCGCTGTTGACGATGGTGCCGCGCATTCTCAAGTCCCACGCCGGCGTCTTCGGCACCATTGGTGTTGCGATGCTCCTGCTCACGACAATCCGGTCCGGACGGCAACTCCTCATCCCGCTTTGGGGTGATCACATCGGCTTGTCAGCGACCGGCATCGGCCTTGTCGTCGGCGCGGCCGCCGCGGTCGATGTTGCGATGTTCCCGGTCGCAGGATACCTGCTCGACTTCGCAGGTCGGGTCCGCACCGCACTCATTTGTATCTTCACCATGGCGCTCGGATTGCTGGCGGTGCCATTGACTGCTTCGGCAATCACGCTCGCCGCCGTCGCAGCATTCATCGGTCTTGGCAACGGCATCGGCAGCGGCATCAACCAAACTCTGGCATCAGATCTGGCGCCAAAAAGCGAACGTGGCGAGTTCCTAGGCGTGTGGCGCCTGATCGGCGACACCGGATCCCTCGCCGGGCCCCTCGGCATCAGCTTCGTGACCGCGACCATGACCCTCGCCGCCACCTTCAACATACTATTCGGCGTCGGCGTTGCCGCCAGTGTCCTGCTCTTCGTCAGCCGCGCGCGTACGCGGTGCACGCCACCGTAACGGATGGTCCCTCCCTGAACCCTGTGAGACGATACCGGAATGCCAACCGTCACATTTGTCACCGACCCGCTTTGCTCATGGTGCTGGGGGACCTTGCCCGAAATCCAGAAAGCTCGCGCGGCGCTTGAGGGAAAAGTCAGGTTCGAGCTTTTGATGGGTGGTCTGCAGGTCGGTGGACACGGCCCCATCAATGCATTTCACCGACGCCAGCTCGAGCGCCTCTGGCAGGAGGTGCACGAGACCACCGGACAGACCTTCAGTGGCATCATCCCCGCCGCATTTAGCTATCATAGTGAAATTCCATGCCGTGCCGTGGTGGCGGTGGCCGCGGCCCATGGCCATGCTCCGTGGCGTTTCTTTGAGGCACTTCAGCGAGCTTTCTATGTGCGGGGCCTCGACCTTGCGCAACCAGAGGTCCTCGCCGCAATCGCGAACGAGTTCAACATGGCGTCAGATGCGCTGATCACGATGCTGCAGGACCCCGCCATCATCTCGGCGACACGCGCCGAGTTCGCCCGCGCGAACGCCCTCGCTGCGCACGCGCTGCCGACGGTTCTGCTTGACACCGGTGACGGACCCCGACTTGTTGCGGGCGGGTACATCACCGCTCAGTTTCTCGTTCCGGACCTTGAGCAGCGGATCAATTAGACGTGGCGAGCACATTCCCAGGTGTCATCGCTTTTGCCTTTGCCGCGGTCATGCTGCTCGTCGGCACGGTCATGCGGGCCCGGGTTCGGCTCTTGCAGGCGGGACTGGTTCCAGCAAGCCTGATCGGTGGCGTCGTCGGCTTCGCGCTCGTCAGCTTTGATTTCAGCTTCGGCTTCTCTGCCAGTGATTTCACCGCATTTACGTTTCATTGCTTCACGCTCAGCTTCATGTCGCTCTGCCTCACAGGCAGCGCACATGGCGGCAGGCAGGTCGCCTGGGGCGGCAGTTGGCTCGCCGTCGTGTGGGTGATGAGCCTCGCTTTACAAGCGCTCGCCGGACTGCTCGTGATCCTCGCCTTCAACGAGGTGAGCGCGGAGCCACTCTCACCGTTTCTCGGTTTGCTCGTCACCCACGGCTTCACTCAGGGACCCGGCCAGGCATTGGCGCTCGGTACGATCTGGGAGAACGAGCTGGGTATCGCCGACGCCATTAACTTCGGTTTGGTCTACGCCTCAGCCGGATTCATCGTTGCATTCGCGGTCGGCGTACCCGTCGCGCGCTGGGCCATGCGACGCGGCCTGAACCACAATACGAACGCGCGGCTCGACGCGGAATTCCTTCGCGGGCTCTACACCCAGCGGGACATATCGACAGGCAGCATGGTCACTCACAGCGCCAACGTGGATACCCTCGCCTATCACATCGGTATTCTCGGTTTCGCCTATCTACTGACCGATACCTGGCTCAACTTCGTCGCGCCGTGGACTGACGGTGTCACCGTCGGGCCAGTTCCCATCCACATCATCTTCAGCCACAATCTCTTTTTTCTACACGGCCTGATCGTTTGTCTGCTGCTGCGTACCGCCATCGACCGCGCCGGACTGGGTCACATGATTGACGATGAAACGCAGCGACGCATCACCGGCAGCGCGGTTGACATGATGGTAGTCACCACGATCATGAGCATTCAGTTCGCCTTTCTCGCGGCATTCCTGATTCCCATCGTCCTCGTATGCCTCGCCGCGACAGCGTCCACCGCCGGACTGTGCTTCGTCTTCGGCAAGCGCCTTGCACACCTGGGCATTGAACGGGCGCTCACAGTGTTTGGCTGCTGCACGGGAAGTACCGGTACCGGTATATTGCTCCTGCGCATACTCGACCCGGATCTGTCGGGACCGATCGCCAAGGAACTTGCGTTCTTTAACATCGCTATTCTCGTCCTTGGCTTCCACATTCTGACGGTGATGGCGCCGATCCTCCCTGCGCTCGCTCTTTCGACAATTGGACTCGTCTACGTCGGGACTCTGATCGCTGGCGCCGTTATCCTGTGGGCAATGACAAAACGCGAGAACTGACACCATGCAGAACCGCCAATGGCGACTGGCACGTACGCCACCTGAAGGCTGGCCGACTGACGGGGATTTTGTCCTGGGGTCAGAAACCGCACCGGTTCCCGGTCCAGGGCAAGCGCTTACGCGTACCCTGTACCTGTCGCTCGACCCCTATCAGTGGGGTCGCCGTCGAGGTGGCGTCGAGCAACCGGGCGACATATGCCACGGTCGAACTGTGTCCGAAGTCATCCATAGTCGGAACGACAGCTTCGCCGAAGGCGATTTCATCTTTAACACCAACGGTTGGCAGGAATACGGCCTGACCGGCGAGGGCATTTCAACATTCAACTACATGGTGCCACGCACCCTGAACCCGAAACTGGCCCCACTGTCGACCGCCATCGGCGTGCTCGGCATGCTTGGGCTGACCGCATGGTCCGGCACTGTCGTCCAGTGCAAACCGAGGGCCGGCGAGACGCTAGTTGTATCCGCGGCCTCGGGCGGGGTTGGGCAGGTTGTTGGTCAAATCGGCAAGTTACTCGGATGCCGGGTAGTCGGCATTGCGGGTGTCAGTAAAAAATGTGACTACGTTACCCATGATCTCGGCCTGGATGCCTGTGTCTCGCACCTCAGCGACGACCTGCCGTCGGATCTCGCTGCGGCCTGCCCCGACGGTATCGACATCTACTTCGAGAACGTCGGTGGCCCGGTGTTCGAAGCCGTGGCGCCGTTGCTAAACGCGAGTTCCCGGATCTCCGTCTGTGGCATGATCTCCCAATACGGCGCGACCGATGGGCGCGATTCGCGGGCGATCTGGGACGATGTGCTGGCCGACGCCGGCGGCAGTGGCAAGGTCACCGTACATGACCTCTTTGTCGGCAAATTTGTCGCAGACCATCAGTCGTCATTTCTGGCACAGATGGGCGAGTGGGTCGCAGATGGCCGGGTCAAATACCGGGAACATCTGTCGGACGGGCTGTTGAACACACCGACTGCGTTCAGCGCCATGCTGCGCGGTGGCAACTTCGGCAAGGCGCTGGTCGCGGTTGGCGCAGACCCGACGCTGGATGAAGCGACGCGCGCGCGTCGCGCTGCAGGCAATACGCTGGCAGCGGCCGACGGGACCGCCGCCAGATGACGTGCGGCCAGATGGCGTACCCCCAGGAATACCCGGGGTCCGAAGACCCCACCCATGTTGCACGGTCCAACCAACACCACGCGTTAATGCTGGATTGACCGAGCGGAGACACCATGACCTTCATGCCTGACATCTCATCACGCGGCTGGCCGGGCCGCGCCCGCTGGCACGTGTCCTGCGCCGCCACCCTGGCGCTCGTCGCCGCCCTCGCAGGCCCCGTCGCCAGTCCACCCGCCGCTGGGGCCAGCAAGGACGACGCCGCGGCCTCCGCGGCCCGTGATGCCAAATTGCGCAAGCAGGTTCAGCGGGTGCTCAAGCGCACGCCGCTCATTGACGGGCACAATGACATTCCCTGGCAATACCGCAGACGCGTCAAAAATCACCTCGATGAACTGGACCTTCGCGCTGATCTGACGCAAATCGACCCGCCGACACACACTGATATTGATCGGCTGCGCGCGGGTATGGTTGGCGGGCAGTTCTGGTCTGTTTATACGCCCATCTCAACCTACGGCGGCAAGCCCGACGACACGCGCATCGTGCTGGAACAGATTGACCTCGCGCGGCGGATGATCGACAAGTACGACGACGTCCTTGAACTCGCACTGACGGCCAAAGATGTTCGGCGCATCCACCGGCGTGGTCGTATTGCATCTCTCCTCGGACTCGAAGGCGGCCATGCCATCAGCGATTCGCTCGCGGTTCTGCGCATGCTCTACGGTGCAGGTGCGCGTTATATGACCCTGACGCACTCCAAGGGACTCGCCTGGGCAGATTCTGCAACCGACACGGCGAAGCACGACGGCCTGACGCCGTTTGGTATCGAGGTGGTGCGTGAAATGAATCGGCTTGGCATGTTGGTCGACCTCAGCCATGTCTCGACGGCAACTATGCGCGACGCACTCGACGTGACCCGCGCACCAGTGATCTTCTCCCATTCTTCGGCAAGAGCAGTTGTGCCACATCCACGAAATGTTCCCGACGACATACTCCTGCGCGTCGCCAAAAACGGCGGCGTGGTGATGGTGACTTTCTTTCCGTCTTATGTCTCCGAGGCGGTCCGCCAATACGGCAACGACCGGCGCGCGCACCAGTCCGCACTCGACGAGCGCCTGGCCGGTGATGAAGATGCAGTGGCCGCCGAAATGACCACATGGGCCGAGGCGAATCCGGCACCACGCCCGACGTTGCATCAAGTTGCAGACCACATCGATCACATCCGTCACGTCGCCGGCATCGACCACATCGGACTCGGCGGCGACTACGATGGCATGCCACCCGGTCCTGTCGGCCTCGAAGATGTGTCGACGTATCCGGAGCTCTTCGTTGAACTCATGCGGCGCGGTTACACGACCTCCGCAATCGGTCGGATTGCTGGCAACAACGTGCTGCGCGTCATGACACGTGCAGAGGAGGTAGCACGGGAACTGCAGGCAACCGAATCCCCGCGAGACATCCTGATCGAAGAAGCGGACGGCACTGGCAGCTGATCGGCGCAAATGGCTTCAAAGAAAACAACGAACTTCTCGGGGTTACTGCCCCAACTCGCTCTCACCAAATAAAGGCGCAGCAATATCGATTTACCGTCACTACTGGCAAGGAACCTGAAACACATGAATACCGTCGTTCACCCAGACGTGAGCGCCGCCCATGCCGTTTCCAGTTCCGCTGTGAACGCCGCCTTGTCACCTGAATTGTCGATAACCCGGGATGCACGAACCCGCCGCTCATCGTTAGATAGCTGACTGTCGATGCGTGACTGAATCTGCTCAGGACTCACGCCGTCGCGCGCAACGGCGCGCTCGATCGCAACTGACGGCTCGACAATCACCACCCAGACCTCGTCGCCGATGTCATCCCAGCCCGCCTCAAACAATACGGCGGCTTCGAGCACCACGGGGCGATCCGCATCAACCGATTGCGCTTGCCCAATCTCGGCCTCAGCCAGAGAACGGATCTCCGGCCAGACAATATCAGTCAGGCGCGTCAGATTCTCTGGCTTGCCAAATACTTTGCCGCCCAAAATCTTGCGATCAATGGTCTGGTCCGGCGCAACGATGTCGTCTCCGAAAGCCGCAATAACCTTTCGCCACGCTTCCTGACCCGGTTCATACGCTTTGTGCCCCAGCAGGTCCGCGTCAATGACGTACGCGCCCTTTTCTCCGAAGAAGCCAGCCGCCGTCGATTTACCCGATGCAATGCCACCGGTCAGCGCAATCACGGTCATTCGTTTCTCCTTGTTTGCCAGGCTTCCCGGCGTTCGTTGATGTGTTTGTTGCAGGATGGCGGCATCTGCTCGCCAACCAACGAGGTCAGCTGGCCACCAAAACCCGCTCCAACATGGCTTCTAGTGATGTCAGGTCGATGTCTAGCAGGTCTGCGGCTGCCGCCGGGTCGATGTCATCATCGTGATTCAGCACGCCAAGCATGTCCATCGTGAGCGGCGGGTTCGACAGCGTCTTTTCCATCAACCAGGTCCCGCAGCGCCCGGCCCACAGTGGCAACGATATCACACGACCCCTTGTGCCCAGGGTCATTCCCGCACGGGCGACGAGGTCCCGCCGCGAGAGTGATTGCGGACCCGCAAGTTCAATCATCCGGTCCTCGACCCGTCCGAACGCGTTGAGGATCGCCGATACAACATCGCCCGCGTAAATGGGTTGCTCTTTGCTTTCAGCGTGAATGGTCAGAGCAAGCGACGCCCGCGCTTTCCTGGCGAGTGATCTTGACGCAAAGTCGTGTTCACCCAGAACCATCGGAACGCGAACGGTCAACACCGGGATGTCCGCCATCGCAAACAACGCTTCTGCCCTGCCCCGCGTGGCGAGACATTGATTCCGGCTCTCGCAACTGCTGCCGAGCAGACTGAGGTAGATGAGGCCCGTGACGTCGGACCCGGCCAGTGCTTCGATGAGGGCCTCGGTCGCCGTGACGTGGGCGCCCTCATAGGTCGACGATGTTGATTGCTTGATGATACCGACGAGGTGGACCGCGTGCGTGCAACCTGCGGCCGCCGCGCGCAGTCCCTCAGCGTCCGCGTAATCGACCTGACGAACGCTGACAAGAGGATCAACCGGCATCTGGGAAGCCGCTGCAGCCGATCTGACAACGGCGACGACGGGCGTGCCCAATGCAATCAGTCGCCCGGTGAGTCGTCTGCCAATGTGCCCGTTGGCGCCAGTGATCAATATTCGCCTATCATCCACAGCCATGGCCCCAGCATATCACCTCGCGACCGTGCCCAATCTGCTGTCGGCCAGCCGGCTCCTGCTAGCGGGGCCTGCGTGCTGGCTTGTGGTGACGGGTCAGTGGCAGTTCGCCGCGGCCGTCGTCCTCTTCGCCGTGGCTACCGATCTCGCTGACGGCACCATCGCTCGCCAGACCGGCACCGTGACGGCATTCGGAGGGCTCATCGATCACTTCTCCGACGCGGTCTTCGTCACGTCATTGTTAGCGGGCCTCGCCGTTCAAGACCTAGTACCCGTTCTTTTGCCAGTGCTGGTCGTTGCTTCATTCGGGCAATACGTCGCAGACTCGAACGCGCTGCGGGGACAGATCCTGCGGACCAGTTTTCTCGGCAGGAGCAACGGTATTGCCTACTACGTGCTTGGCGGCTTTCCACCCATGCAACATCTCGTCGACTGGTATCCCCTTGGCGACAGCGCGTTCCAGGTTGCCGGCTGGGTCATGGTCGCAACCACGGTCGTGTCTATGGGCGATCGGCTGCAGACGCTGATTCGGCTGCGGCGAGGTTAAACAGCTCGCGGTTCGCGCGCGGGAGGAAAATGACCCCAATGACCGCGTTGAAGACGACAAAGAACGTGTGCATTACCAGCGAAAACGCGCCCACCTCCGGAAACTCGGGAAAAAGTACCGTCCACAACACCAGCGCACCCGCATGGAACGGCAACGGCAGCGCGGCGGCAAGAAAGATGACGGGCAGAAACGCAAGCATCTGTCCAAAATTGACGTCGACGTTGAAGAGTTCGAGCGCGAGCGTGTATACAAGGACCGCGCCGATCAGATTCGGCGCTTTGAGGACAACGGTCAATGCATATTGCCATAGCCGCGCCTGTCGCAGCGCGTGCAGGACCGGCGTCTGTCGCACTTTTGCCGTGGGCAGAATCCGACCACTGAAGAAGAGAAGATGCAGTGGAAAGTAAGCAGCTGCCAAGAGATAGATCGAGCCAAGGATAATAACGAGCGGCAACCGGGTTGAAGCCGCTTCGACGAGTTCCAGATAGATAGCGACACCAACCGCCGAGAAGAGGAGCAACTGGTATATCTCGACCATGCCAAGGAAGATCATGCTGGATAACGCCTGCCAGCCAGGGACCTTGTGTCGCTTCTTCAGATAGAGCGACATCGCGCCTTTGCCAACCTGTTCGCTAACCAGCGACAGGATGTACGCGCTCGCACGAATCGGCAGCATGTTGCCAAACTTTAGCGATGGTGCGTTGAACCACCTAACTACGCGCCACGTGGCGTGGCTGTCGACCAGAAAGAAAAAACACGAATACGGAATCATCAGGGCCAGCCAATAGCCCCAGGATGCGTCCCCAAAAAAGCGCAGCAAATAGTCAACCGCAGACAGATTGTCGCGCGCCGCGGTTGCCGCTATCCGTGTATAGACGAGATAGAAGCAGCCGCTTGCAACCAGCCAGCTCACCACCCGCGCAATCAGCGATCCGGCACCGCCGCCAGCTTTCGTCCCGGTGTTGTCGTCCGCTTCACTCATTTGACGGTAGCCCCTGTTCAAGCGCCCACCAAACTAACATGAGCTCGTGCCGGCGATCACCACCTGTTTTCAACGGAGCGCTACCCGGGCGGTCTCGCTCCGAGGAAAGAACGGCGTCCAGGCTGAGCAAACCCGAATGCGTCAAGCCGCGCGGGCCGTACCACGTCGGTATGCCGGTCATGGGAGTCTGGGTTATCGGGTACCCGCGATAACGCTAACTTGCCGACGACGTGAATTGCACACAATTGCGACCTGCCGCTTTTGCGAGATAGAGCAGCTTGTCTGCCGCCTCGATCATCTGCGCGCCATCCTCGAATTGGTCGCCACCATCGTACTGACAGACGCCGACACTGATCGTCACCGTCAAGACATCTTCGTCGTACTGGAAGCGGCACGACTCGGTAACCAGTCTGACGGGTTCGGCGGTCGCGACCGCCGCAGCGAGATCGATGCCGCGCAGAATGAGCGCAAACTCCTCGCCACCATAGCGAGCAAACATGTCGTAGCCACGACCGTCACCCTCAACGGCACCCGCAGCACATGGTCACCGGCGGGATGACCGTACGTGTCGTTCAAGCGCTTGAAGTGATCAATGTCAAACATCAGGACGCACAGGGCCTCACCGTGGCGCTCCGGGAAATCGAACTCCTTGTCCAGGGTCTCGAGAAAATGCCGTTTGTTGTAGATCCGGGTCAAACCATCTTTCACCGCCATGTCGCGCATGATCGAATGGTATTCCGTGTCTTCCTCGTCCTGAAACGAGAACTTGCAGATGATGTCACCCAGCGTCAGTTTGTCACCCTCGCTGATTGCGGCTGGTTCGAGGACAGGTGCCTTGTTGACGTTGGTGCCGTTAGTGCTTGCCAGATCTGACATGTAGAACTTGCCACCGCGATTGATAATCATCGCGTGGCGGCGACTGATACTCCCGTCAGAAACGACAAGGCCCATGTCTTCACCACGACCCATCATCATGACGGCACTCGATATCTCGTATACCTGACCAATATAATCGCCGCGGATCATGATCAGGCACGGCCGCTTCTCCTCTGCCTCAGACACTGCGTCTGCGGACGGGCTGGCGCGGTATCTGTGTTGTCGGAATTGTCCTCAGGCATCCTTGCGCCAACCGCCTTGTTCAATCGTGTACAACGCCCGACTCTCGAGACAACCCCACGAAAACGTGTGCGGCTGCCCACCTGCCAGAGACGCCGGACCCGTGGACGAAATTATAGCGTAATGCATGTCAACGCCCGTAACGTCGCTCGCGCTGTTGGTAAATGCGAATAGCGCGCCAGAAATCAATCATGCGAAAAGCGGGCCAGTAGACCTCGGTAAAATACAACTCAGAATACGCACTTTGCCATAGCAGAAAGCCCGAAAGTCGCTCCTCACCCGACGTACGGATGATCAAGTCTGGATCAGGTATGCCCTCGGTGTACAAATACTGGCTGACCGTGCTCTCCTGAACCTCATCCACACGCATGTTTCCAGCCTGAATCTCGCCCGCAATGCGCTTCACCGCATCGACAATTTCTGCGCGACCGCCATAACTGATCGCAATATTGAGCTGGAATCGCTCGTGTTCGCGCGTCATCGCCTCAACCTTGTCGATTTCCTGGTTGATCTCATCTGACAGGTCTTCGCGACGTCCTATCACCTTGATCTTGACGCGCTCCCGCGCGAAGACAGGATCGGACTGGAAATCCCGAAACTTGCCCAGGATCAGATCCATCAAGTGGTCGACCTCTTCTGGCGACCGGTTGTAATTCTCGATCGAGAAGCCGTAGAGCGTGATGATCTTGATTTCGAGTCGCCAGCACCAGCGCAGGAACTCTTCCAACCGCTCCGAACCCGCGGTATGGCCTTCGTTCGATGCAAGGCCCCGCGTGCGCGCAAACCGCCGATTGCCGTCAACAATCAGACCGATATGCTGCGGTTTGCGACCGTCTTTTATCTGCCGCCACAACAAGTGCTCGTAGAGCCGGTAGAGGAACGATGCAGGATTCATGTCAGGTCTTCAGTAACGGCCGCGAGCGGGTCGAAGGAGGCTGCGGAGCATAGCATCGCCGCGAGCAACTGGGCTAGACTCGCGCATTTGTGGGGCATTGGGCATGTCAGACCGTTTAGCCGGCAAGGTTGCAATTATCAGTGGCGGGACCAGTGGCATCGGCGAGGCGACCGCAGAACGCTTTGCCCGGGAAGGTGCTCAGGTCGTCATCACCGGCCGTTCAGAGGACAAGGGCGCTGCAATCGCATCCCGGCTCGGTGATGCCTGCACCTACGTGCGTGCGGACGTCCTGCAGGAGGCCGACATCAAGGCGACCGTCGACGCAACGATCGAGCGCCACGGCAAACTGGACGTCCTGTTCAACAATGCCGGCGCCGGGGTCGCCAGCACGCTCACATCCGTCACCGAAGAGCAGGCGTCACACGCCATGCATCTTCTTTTCACGAGCGTCATCCTGAGCATGAAGCACGCAATCCCGCATCTGGTGGCCAACGGCGGGGGCGCTATCATCAACAACTCAAGCATCGCGGCGATTCGTGATCTACAGGGCGATCTTCTTTATTCCGCCGCGAAGGTCGCACTCACGCATTACTCAAAACTCGCCGGCGTCAGGCTTGGACCCCAGGGTATTCGCGTCAACGTGATCTCTCCCGGTGCGATTGCGACACCGATCTTCTGGGGTGGCAGCACCAGGGCAAACACGCTCACGGACGAAGACAACGCCCGCAAAATGGACAAACTGCAGCGCAATCTTGCACGCGCGAACCCGATGCAGCGATCAGGCCTTGCCGATGACATTGCTGAGGCCGCCACCTATCTCGCGAGCGACGCGGGCAGCTTCGTCAACGCCCACGACCTTGTCGTTGATGGCGGCCGCACCAGCATGTTCAACGAGCCTGCTAGCAATGGGTAACCCCACGCCTCGCATTGATTCCACTGACGCATCTGCCAGCACCCACAGGTTGGATGTAGCACGGTTTGGCACCCGCTAACAACGCGAAGGAGTGAAACATGGGCGAGCTTGACGCATTCTGGATGCCGTTTACGGCGGGGCGGCAATTTCGCGCTCGGCCGCGCATGCTGACGGGTGCGAAGGACATGCATTACGTTACGGACGACGGCCGCGAAGTGCTTGACGGCACCGCTGGACTCTGGTGCACCAACCTCGGCCACGGCCGCGAAGAAATCACCCGTGCCGTCGCCGATCAGATGGCACAGATGGACTACGCGCCCTCTTACCAAATGGGACATCCACTCGCATTTGAACTCGCCGAGCGACTGGTCGAACTGGCGCCGGCGCCATTCAAGCACGTATTTTTCACCAACTCAGGCTCCGAATCGGTCGACACCGCGCTCAAGATCGCGCTCGCCTATCAGAACCTGCGCGGCAAGGGCGAGCGCCTGCGGATCATCGGACGACACAAGGGATACCACGGCACCGGCTTCGGCGGAATGGCAGTCGGCGGTATGGGCAACAATCGCCAGCGCTTCGGACCCGGCCTGCCGGTCGATCATCTGTCGCACACGCTGCTCCCGGACAACGCCTTCAGTCGCGGACTACCGGCCAACGGTGCCGCGATGGCCGACGAGTTGCTCGACATCATCGGCTTGCACGGCGCCGACACGATTGCAGCCGTCATCATTGAGCCAATCTCCGGGTCCGCCGGCATCATCGTGCCCCCAACCGGCTACCTTGAACGGATTCGTGGGATCTGCACAGACCACGACATCGTCCTGATCTTTGATGAGGTCATCACCGCATTCGGACGACTTGGGGCGGCCTTCGCCGCCGAGGAGTTCGGTGTCGTACCTGACATCATGACAACGGCAAAGGGCCTGACCAACGGCACCATCCCAATGGGTGCGGTGTTAACGACGTCCGCCATTCACGAGGTATTCATGCACGCGCCGCCTGAGGACATCGAGTTCTTTCACGGCTACACCTATTCCGGTCATCCGGTTGCCTGTCGGGCGGCACTTGCGAGTCTCGATCTTTACGCGCGGGACGAGGTCTTCACCCACGCGCGAAAGGTCCGGCAGGTCTTTGAAGACTGCGCGCACGAACTCGCGACATCGCGTGCGAACGTGACCGACGTGCGCAACTACGGACTCATGGCAGGCATCGAAATCGCTCCGCGGGACGGGCCGTCACGCACTTACGAGATCTTTGAGAAGTGCTTCTTTGAAGAGGATCTCATGATTCGCTTCACGGGCAACGTGCTGGCGATCTCCCCGCCCCTGATCATCAGCGAGGCACAGATTCGAGATCTGTTCGACAAGGTTGGCAGGACCATAGACCGCGTGAATTAGCAAGCCAGTCAATAGCCGCCCCACGGCGACATTGATCGAGAACTAGCCTTGCCCGACGACGCGCGGAGACGACTGCGCGCCTTGTGCGAGACTTTCTGGCGGAACACGCGCCACAATAGTGTCAGGCCTCCGGATGCCAGATATGTTGGAGTCCAGCCTTGGTGTCCGCTCGGGTTCACGCCCGAGGTCTGCGAATCTTGAATTCAGACGGTTGGCTTACTCCGAGATGGACGCGGCGCCACCCGTTGTCACCCCCGCATCCGTAAGGTGGCGAACCAGGAAATCGATTGAAAAGACGAGCTCTTCCTCCGGCACCTCAGGATGAAGCCCCGGGTTGGCGTGCAGTCGCTTGTCCGTGGAAGCAATGCGATCAAACAAATCGAGATAGCGGTCTCTCGCAAACAGTTCATCTTCCAGTTGCATAATGAAGAAGACCGGGCACGTTATGTTTGCTGCGGACTCTTGAATCAGTTGCTTGTATTCATCCGTCGGACCAACGGTCCCCATCAAGCCCAATACCGCAACTTCAATTGCCTTTGTCGCCGCAACCAGCGGCGCGCCGAGAATCGTCCCCATCGACAACCCCCAGTAGCCGAGCGTGCCAGCACCCGTCTCGTCGCGCACCAGATCGATAGCCGCCTGCCAATCGCTGTTCATCGCCGCGATGCCGCCCGGGCGCCGCCACCATTCGCCGAACGCTCCGCGCCCACCATCGCCTTGCCGGCGCTTGCCGTGCACGGGTCCGTCGATGGCAACGCAAAAGATGCCTTTCGCCGCCAGACGCTGTGACAGGTACGGAATCGGCGACTGATGCCGATCACCGGATGCGCCGTGGCCGAGCAGAACCATCGGGCTGCCTGCCCGGCACGCCTCCCCTTGCCACAGCACCCCCGGCACGATCTGATCGTCGCGGCTCACCTCAAACTCCCGACATTCCACGGTGTCCCCGGCACCCGGTGCCGGCGCTGTGACCTTTTGCGCTTCCAGCCAACGAATGGTATTCATGGAGTCCCCCGCGGAATAAACGAATTGAACGTGTGCAGCGCCTGGCAACCCGGTTTGGCCCAGGCGAGATGACTGCAAGGCAGGACGACGATTGTAAAGGAAGACCAAAGGGCAACAAGAGCAGGTGAGACGCATGTCCGAAAGCGACTGTCGACGATTCACGGCGACCATGGCCGACCCCGATGCGCCTCGTCCGGATAACCCCATACACTCAACCGATGGTGCGCGTCGCTACGGTTTCGATGGCGCGCTGGTGGGCGGAATCCACGTGTACGGCTGGTCAGTGCCAGCATTTGTCGAGGCCCTGGGCAACACCTGGCTCGACACCGGCTGGGTGGATATCTCGTTCCGTCGCCCGACTTACGCCGGCGACGACATGCGCATCGAATTAGACGATCGTGATCCATCGGCGTTCACCGTGTCCAAGCAGACGGAGGTATGCCTTCGCGGTTTGGTCGGATCCGGCGCCGCACCGTTCCTGCCCGCGCTCGCCGTCCCCGGCACCGAGGCACGCCAGCCGCCGAGTGTCAGGACTGCCCTGACACTCGAGAACGCTCCCGTCGGGCGTCCACTTGCACCTCTGCCGATACCCGCCGGATCACACGAGTCCAGCGGCTTCCTGCTTACGCTTGGCGGCGATGAAAACGGTATTGTTGGCGACCGACACCACCCTGCTTTCCTTGCCGGCAGAATGATTGCGCTGTTGCACCATTCCTACGAATACGGTCCCGCCATCCACACCCGCAGCGAAGTGCAACACCTGGCCCCTGCGCTCATTTCGACGAACCACACCCTATTTGGCCACGGCGCCGCTGCCTACGAGAAAAACGGCCACCACTACATCGAAAATGTGGGATCCATACGCACCGACACCGGCATCGAGACAACCCGTCTCCGGCACACGGTCATATTTCGCGTTCGTCCGGCGCCGGCTGACTGACCGCTGGCGAGACGCGCTCAAAGCGTCGGCCACGCTGCGAGCCCAGAACCGGGTCAGAACTAAAGCAATACGCTGCCGTGAGCGACAGCGCGGCAATCCGGCACCGTGAGATCTGCTATCGAAGCAGCACCTTATAGCCACGCCCATGCATGCAGTTGCGCAGCACGGTCGATTTGTCGCGATCTGCGCGCCCAGCACCCTTGACGCCCGACGTCGCTGCACCGAGGCCGCCAATTTGCTGCGCTGTTCTGCCATCACCAACCGCAGCACCAATGACACCGCCAACGATCGCGCCGCCGACTGCCGCTGCGGTCGCGTCACCGAGCACGTTCACCTTGCTAGCAAAACCCTCGCAGTCAGCCAGATCCTTCTCGTATTCGACGGGATCAACGCCCCGATCATCGATGATTAGTCGATCACTCGTGCACGCGGCCAACAAGCCTCCAGTTGCGGTTGCGAGGATCAATCCGCCCAAAATGCGCATGTCATCTGACCTCATCGATTTCGTTCCGTCATGTTACGCCGCAGAGGTGAATGCCGTCTGAACCGAATCGATGATAGCGCTTGTAGGATCCTGG
>CAVOBC010000078.1:0-15420 GCA_963693635.1 Gammaproteobacteria bacterium
CAACGCTTCCATTCGTTCCAGAAAGATCTCACGACGGGTCTTTTTCTTTTTGTTGTCGTATTCGATCTCGGCGAACGACTTCTACTTCATCCCTCTCCCCTCATTCGTATCGTTATTATCAGCATGCCATAATCGACAACTAATTCAGAGGTTCCCTAGCTCGCGAATGCCTTCTCCCTGTCCGACGGGGATTCGGATTATGATTGACACAACAAGCAAACAAAAACACGGATAGGAGACTTCCAGTGGCACACGACATCGTGATTCGCGGCGGAGACATTGTGGATGGCACAGGTGCAGAACCCGTTCATGGCGATATTGCCATCGACGACGGCTTGATCACCGCCATCGGCGACGTCGACGGCAAGGGTAAGCAGGAGATCGACGCTGACGGGCATCTCGTGACCCCCGGCTTCATCGATTTGCATACGCACCTTGACGCACAGATCGGCTGGGAGCCAACCATGACGCCGGTGTCCTGGCACGGGGTAACAACCGCGCTGCTCGGCAATTGCGGGGTCACGTTTGCGCCTTGCAAGCCAACGGACCGGGAGCTGCTGGCGGGAATGATGGAGACCGTCGAGGACATCCCCAAGCACGCGATCATGACCGGCCTGCCATGGAGCTGGGAAGACTACGGCGGCTATCTCGATGCGATCGAACAGTTGAACCCTTCGCTCAACATGGCGGGGCTGGTTGGCCACTGCGCCGTGCGCTTTTACGTCATGGGCGAGCGCGCGGTGGAGGAAATGGCAAGCGAAGACGAGATGCGCCAGATGGCGGACATCGTCGCCCAATCAATTGACAGTGGTGCGTTCGGGTTCTCGACTAACCGCCTGGAAGGCCACAGGCTGCCGGACGGTCGATCAATCCCCGGCACTTTTGCTGATCCAAGGGAACTCGAAGTCATCGGCAAGGAAGTCGGCGCACGGAACGCATTGATGCAAGCCGTCGGTGCCAACCCCAGCGTCATCCGCAAGATGTCCTACGCCTCCAACAACCGCATTCTCTTCAGTGCCGGTGGGGCCAATGAGCCTGGCTCCGGCAAGCGGGTCGCCGAACATCTGGACGAATTGTGCAAGGACCATGACATCACAGCGATTACGCAGGTTCGAGGCTCGGGATTCATGTTCGGTCTGCAAAGCATGCTGCCGTTCGAGGGTGAAACGTGGGATGAGCTGCGCAAGAAAGACCTCGCGGGGCGCCTCACCGCGCTTCAGAGCGACGAGACTGTTCAGAAGCTCGTCGAGCAAGGCAAGAAGGAGACCTGGGTGCCCTTCAGACGCGTGTACTATCAGGGTAACGGCAAGACGCCCTCGTACACAGCGAACATCAATGACAACATCGCCGCACAGTGCCAGGCGAGCGGCGAGTCACACGCGGAGATGTTCATTCGCCTCGCCCGGGAAACTGAAGGCAAAGCGCTCTTCACCTGGCGGATGTTCAACCAGGACTTGGATGAACTCGGTGAACTGTTCAAGAACAAGAACATCTTCCCCAGCCTCGGCGACGCGGGCGCACACGTTTCCCAGTTCATTGATGCGGGATGGTCGACGTTCGTACTGTCTCACTGGCTGCGTGATAAACAGCTTTACTCGCTCGGCGAAGGCATTCGGCGGCTAACCTCCGGCCCGGCCCGCGTGATCGGCCTCGCGGATCGTGGCACCCTAGCGGTTGGCCAGCGTGCTGATGTCAATGTCATTGACTTCGAGAACGTAACCGAGATGCATCCGGAGATTGTCCACGACTTCCCCGGCGGCGCGCCTCGCTACATTCAGCGCGGCCACGGCTACAAGGCAACACTCGTCAACGGTCAGGTCAATCTCATGGACGACGAACTGACCGGCGCACAAGCAGGCAAGGTGCTGCGCCACCGCGGCTAGCGCGATTCAAAAAAGCGATCAAGACGGGCGCCAACGGCGCCCTTCTTTCTATTTCTACTCGATCCATTTCTTGTCCCAAGATTGCCATCCTGCCAACTCCTGGCGCAGTCGCGCACTCCGCCATCACTCAAGAATGGGCCGCCAACGCATCTGTGGTACCGGCTCATGAGAGACGAACGCGCTGATCATCGCGTTAACAACATCGGGTACGTCTTGTTGAGCCCAGTGCGAGACCCGCGGCAGATAGCGCAGCGTTAGATCAGCGACATACCGTTCAGTGCCGACCGTCGTTTCCTTGCCGAGCGCCACGTCATCCTCTCCCCACAACATCAGGGTAGGCGTGTCGATGCGTCCGTAGCCAAGTCGCGCCTGCGCTTTCGCATCACCACCCCACAGGAGCGCTCGGTAATAATTGATCATGGCCGTCGCCGCTCCGGGCCGTGCGCTATTGTCATCGTAGACCGCGGCATCGCGGCGGCTGATAGCACCGGGCGTACTGCTCGACCGGATGAGCCGACCGGCGCCTATGCGTCGCAAAAACATCTCGGGCAGCAGCGGCAACTGAAACATCAACATGTACCACGACCTGCGCAGTTGCCTCGCGGTCATGGCGGCCGCCATACATGCCGGATGGGGCACGTTGATGATGACCATCTGCGTCAGGGGACGCACTTCTCGAGTGGCAAACAGCCAGGCGATGACGGCACCCCAATCGTGCCCGATGAGCAGAACGTCGGTGTGACCTGACGCGTCGATCAGTCCGGCGACATCTGCCATCAGATGATCGACGCTGTAGGCATCGACTCCTTCCGGACGTGAGGTGTTGCCATAGCCGCGCAGGTTCGGTGCCCAGACGTCATAGCCGAGGGCGGCAAGGACGGGCAACTGATGCCGCCACGAGTAGTTGAGTTCCGGGAACTCATGCAGACAGAGCGCCAGCGCCGCGCGCGGCGTTGTGTCCGTGCCGGGTTCGCAGCAATCGACCTCAAATGACAAGCCGTTTGCGTCGATCATCCTCGTTTTCACGGCGGGCCCGCTCTGATCGGACATGTCTCGTGATGCCTCCCTCTATCCTTGCGCAGACCCAAGCTGTGCAAAATCACCTTTGCTTTGCGAGAAGCGCCTTTTCAAGAAAACGAATTTGCACAAACCATGGTCGGTGCGATTCGCCTGTCCGAACCGCGTGCGCGAATCAGGCGCACGCGAGCGAGCGCTTTGCCAAAGAACCCCGGCGCGTAAGCCTCTCGCATTTTGATATTTTCTGCGCGCTCACAGGAAGGTCTGTCGCACAGGCGGCTATCCGGGTGATTAAAGATACTTTCGCGTACTCTTTCGAACTTGCGATTCAGACTTGCTATGCAGACTTGCTATGCAGACTTGCCTATTGACCTTTCCATCAGACTTGCGCCTAGTTGCTCGCGACAGATCAACCGGAGTATTGCATGGCGTTTCACAAGTTCGGCATCTTCCTTGCTCCGTTCCATCCCGTGGGCCAGAACCCGACACTCGCCCTTGAGCAGGATCTTGCCCTCATCGGGTTGCTGGACGAACTTGGCTACGACATCGCCTGGGTCGGTGAACACCACTCCGGCGGTGTCGAGATCATTGGCTCACCAGAGGTTTTTATCGCAGTTGCAGCCGAGCGCAGCCGCAACATCCGCCTCGGAGCCAGCGTCTCGTCACTTGCGTTTCAACATCCCCTGCTTCTGGCTGACCGTATCGTGCAACTCGATCACCTCACACGCGGCCGTGTTGCGATCTCCATGGGGCCGGTGGGTATGCCAGCAGATGGGTTCATGATGGGAGCCCGCCCGGCAGAGCAGCACAACCTGATGTTGCAGGCTGTCGAGGTACTGGTCCCGCTACTGCGAGGCGAAACGGTCAATCGGGCGTCGGATGGGTTCACGCTGAGAGATGCCTCGCTCCAACTCGCCCCTTTCTCACCCGCAGGCATCGAGATGGTCGTCGCTGGACAGGCTTCACCCGCCGCCGCGCGCACGGCCGGTGCGCTTGACCTTGGTCTCTTGTCGCTAGTTGCGACCACGCCCGGCGGCGCGAATGCGCTTGCACCCAGTTGGGAGATCTATGAACGCAGGGCAACCGACAATGCGCGGGTCGCCGACCGCCGTCACTGGTCGCTTGGAGGGCCGGTGCACATCGCCGAAACGCGCGCGCAGGCCTTCGTTGAGGTCAAATATGGCATCAAGAGCTGGATCGAATACTTCAGGGAAGTGGGCGATATGCGGATCGTTGTGGAAGCCGCGACTGACGTTGCCGAGGCACTCGTTGCCAACGGTATCGCTGTGATTGGCTCGCCGGCGGATGCAATCGAACAGATTCGTCGGCTCGAGGAACAGTCAGGCGGCTTTGGCACGTTTCTGCAAATCGCGCACAACTGGGCTAATTGGGACGCGACACAGCGGAGTTACGACCTGTTCGCCCGCCAGGTGATCCCTGCGTTTGGCCCTGGCGGCGTGTAGCTATGGCGGTGGTAACTATGGCGGTGCGTAACTATGGCGGTGCGTAACTATGGCGGCGTGTAACTATGGCTGCGTTTAACAGAGACGGCGTTTAACAGAGACGGCGTTTGACCGCTCCGCTACAGCGTCTGCACTCAGGCTCTAGCCAGGCTACCGCGACAGCAGGTCCGCGTTGTCGAAGAAAAGACCCACATCAGCCACACCCCGGCACACGAGATCATTGCTACCGTTGCTCCCTTCCAGGCCTGGCGGGGTTTACAACTTATCGTTGCGAGGGGACCGATATGGGTCAGCCCACAGTATAGCATCGGGCGGGTCAAAACGGCTGCGGGTGTCAGCCGTTTATCGATGAGGGCGTCACGCCGGCGCGCGGCATTCCAGCGGCGCCCAATCGATAGTGGCGCCAACTGATTTCCGGACCCGCGTCGTCTATGATCGGCCGACTCATCGACGTGGGTCGATCAACGCGCCTGATCATTATTTGCGCGTTTGTCCAACACGCATGTCCAGTATCTTTGACTGACCCGGTTGACGAACACATTTGACCGACCGCTTACCCAAACCCCCACACACCCCACCTCTAGCCCCCAACCCCCCTATTCCCAAAGGAGAATCACTATCGATACCGAAGTTCTGCTTGAAGAGCGCATCGGCGACGTGCTGAAGCTGACCATGAATCGTGTCGCTAAGCACAACGCCCTGAACGCCGAACTCGACCATGCCATCGGCAGCGCGGTTAGCCGCGCAGACGACGACGGCGTGCGGGTCATTGTGCTGACCGGTGCCGGCGAAAAAGCATTCTGCGCCGGTGCAGACATGCTGGAAGCAAGCGGGGTCGAAACCTCATCCGGGACCCTGCCACCGCCGGCCGAACGCCAGCACGGAGATACCGAGGTCGCTCGGACGCCGATCCCGGTCATTGCTGCGATCAACGGCTACTGCTACGGCGGTGGCGCCCGGCTTGCCATCGAATGCGACATTCTCCTCGCTGCCGAACATGCATCGTTTCGCCTTCCAGGCGCCGAGTACGGACTGGTCGTTGCGGCAGCGACGTTGCCCAGACTGGTCGGCGTCACCAAGGCCAAAGAGTGGATCTTCACTGCACGTCGCTTCGACGCCGCAGAAGCGCATGCGGCCGGGATGCTGAGCCACCTCTATCCGGCTGGCGAACTACTGCCAGCGGCCATGGCAATGGCTGAAACGATAGCCGGACAGTCAGCGGGGGCAGTCAGAGAGTCCAAGCGTGCCATGGACGCGGCGACACTGGTCACAGCGGCGCGGGATATCGAGTCAAGCGCCAACAAGGTCCTGCGGGGCAGCAAGGAGCAAAGCGAACGGTTTCGCTCCGCCACCAAGAAGGTCACCGGACGTTAGCCAGTTCCTGTCCCAGAACTACGTTCTGGGGCGGGCACTGGCGTGCGGTGCAGGGATGCACCGCCATTTTATGCAGGGTTCTTTTCTGCAAGCCTCTTTTCTACAAGAGGTGCGAGGTTTGTTTGCAAACCGACTCCCACGAATTGTCAGGATGACAATTTTGGGACAAAACTAGAGAGCCAGTTCCTGTCCCAGAACTATGTTCTGGGGCGGGCACTGGTACGATTCCTCTTCCATGAATTGGAGTGTGAACCATGCCGCATGACCTTATCGTCAGAAATGGCCTCATCGTCGATGGTACCGGCGCCGCACCCTTCAGCGCCGACGTCGCAATAGATCGCGACACCATCACGGCAATCGGTCGCGTCAACGAGGCCTCAAAAAAGACCATCGATGCGGACGGCGCGGTCGTCACGCCCGGATTCATCGATCTTCATACACACCTCGATGCCCAGATCGGTTGGGATCCACATCTGACGCCGAGCGCCTGCCATGGCGTCACGACGGCGCTAATGGGCAACTGCGCCGTGACTTTCGCACCCTGCAAACCGACGGATCGGACCTTCCTGGCCGAGATGATGGAAACCGTGGAGGACATTCCGCGTGAGGCGATTCTGTCCGGGTTACCCTGGGACTGGGAGTCCTACGGCGAGTACCTCGACTCCGTCGAGCGCATGCGTCCCGGCATCAACCTCACAGGCATGGTCGGTCACGCGGCTATTCGCTATTACGTGATGGGGGAACGCGGCATCGACGAGAACCCGAACGCCGAGGAGATCCGCCAGATCGCGGAACTCGCCGGTCAATCCGTACGCGATGGCGCAATCGGATTTTCAACCAACCGGCTGCCTCAGCACCGGGTTCCAGATGGCCGTTCGATCCCCGGGACCTTTGCCGGGGCAGACGAACTGCTCGCGATCGCACGGCAGGTGGGCGCGGCCAACGGCTTGCTGCAGATGGTGCCCTACTATGACAAGGATGCCATCGCTGGCGACCTCGATCTCATCGGTCAAGCCGCGTTGGCGGGCGATTTACGTGCGCTCTTCAGCGTCACCGAAACCGCGATGTACCGTTACGACGATCCACACCACATCATCGAGAAGTACCGGAGCAAGGGCGCCAGGATCTACGGTACGACCATCCCGAGGTCCGGCGGTAACATCTCAAACCTGCAGACCGTGATTCTGTTCCCCGGCTGGGACAAACTCCGGGCGATCGCGCCCGAAGCGCGCTGGGATGCAATTGCCGACGCCGCATTCAGGCAAGAACTCATCGATGCCGCGAAGAATGAACCTGACAGTCAGCAATTCGCCCGACGTTTGCGCTGGCTCGGCGACGGCGACCGACCCATCTACACACGTCCCAAAGACGATAATCTCGCGACGATGGCCGACGCCCACGGCGAGCACCCCGCTGAGACCTGGATGCGGCTCACACTCGAAAGCCACGGCGCTGCGTCGTTTCACATGCCGTTTTTCAATGTCCGTCTCGACGCGCTCGAAACGCTGATGGAACGCGAATGGGTGGTCCCCGGCCTCGGCGACGCCGGGGCACATGTGTCCGTGATCATGGACTCTGGCTGGCCATCGTTTTACCTCAGCCACTGGGTCCGCGACGAGCAAAAGCTGGACCTCGCGACCGCCATACACCGCATCACGGCACGACCCGCGGAAGTCCTCGCCCTTGGCGACCGGGGACGCCTCAAGGAGGGAATGCGCGCTGACATCAATGTGCTTGACATCGACCGGGTCGAAGAACGCCAACCCCGAGTCGTGCAGGACTTTCCTCACGGAAAAAGCCGGCTGACGCAACCGGGCGCCGGGTATGTTGCGACCATCGTCAACGGTGAGATTACGCGCCGCGACAACGATGCAACCGGGGCGAGATCGGGTCAGGTGTTGCGCTCGACCGACTAGCCGTGAATTTCACGTTCGCTTCGCGGGCCATGCATTCACCTTCGCCTCTCGAGCCATAAATGGCATCCGGCCCCGGGGTGGGCCCGACGATCTACATTGTTAAGTCGTCTATCTGTCGCGAGCGGGCTGGGGTCCGCGACGCCCGGAAAAGTGCAGGAGATTATCTTCGACGCCTGACCAGCGCTACGGCCCTACTCAGTCTGTCACCTCGTCATCGAGTGCGACTAACATCTTCTCGGCGGTCACCGGCAACGACGACATGTGCTTGCCGGTTGCATCAAGAATCGCGTTGACGATTGCCGGGGCGACGCCACTCACCGACTGCTCGCCAATGCCTTTCCCGCCATAGGGCGCGGGTCCATCTTCGCGGCTGCGAACGTGCACGGTCGTCAGGGGCGGAATGTCGCGCATGGTCGGCAGCTTGTAGTCGCCAAGGTGCGCATTCAGCACGTAGCCGTCCTCGATGAGCACCTCCTCCATGAGCGCGTAACCCAGACCCTGGACGAAGCCGCCCTCGACCTGACCCTGGTGTGCAAGCGGATTCAGTATCGTGCCGACATCATGACAGGTGACGAAGTGCAATACCTCGATATCGCCGGTCTCCGGATCAACCGCAACCTCCGCGCACTGGGCAGTAAACACGGTCGCGTCAATCACCGGTGCAGTGAAATTGCACTCACTGCTAACCACCTCACCGATCTCGCCAACCACGGCGGCGAGTGAGCGGCCGTCCTGGCCCGGGCTGCCGATGGACTCGCCGGTAAAATCGATCGAGTCGAGCGCCCATCCATACTTGTTCGCCGCGTACCCGGCGATCTGCGAGCGCACCCCTCCCGCTGCTTCAAACGCAGCATTGCCACCCGCATTCGTTATCCGCGCACCGCCAACACCACCGTCATTCGGCAGTGCATCAGTGTTCCACGTCTCGATGTCGATCTCATCGTAGGGAACCCCCAACTGCTCCCCCACAACCTGCCTTAGCATCGTGTAGAAGCCCGAACCGGTGTCGCGTAACGAAATCGACAGCGTCACCTTGCCGCTCATGCTCACCGTGACGCGCGCAGTGCAGATGCCGCCACCGGTTCCACGCTCACAAACCGAAAAGCCCATGCCCCGCAGGCGCCCGTCAGGCGTCGATTTCAGTCGCTCCCGATAGCCGCTCGTCACCGCTGCCTGCTCCAGCACCTGCAGGGCCATCGGGTCGCGCCAAATCTTGCCGAGGGGCGACGCGTCACCTTCACGCACCATGTTCTGCAGCCGAAAGTCGAGCGGGTCCATGCCAACGCGCCTCGCAACCACGTCAACATGGGTCTCACTCGCAAAGACCGACTGCGGGTCGCCCGGGCTGCGCATGGATCCGCACGGCACCTGATTGGTGTACACCATCCGCGTCCGGATCGCGGCATGCTCCATCCGGTACGGCCCAAGGCAGCGTGGACCGTATGACACGCCCTTACCCGGCCTGAAAGCACCGAACGCGCCACTGTCAAAAAGGAGGTCTGCAGACCGCGCCGTGATCCTGCCGTCCTTCGTGATGCCGGTCTTGAGTGTAAATACGCCGCCGTGGCGAGGATTACCTGCAATCAACTCCTCGGTGTAGTCCATGGTCATCAGGACCGGCCGGCCGCTTGCAGACGCAAGCGCCCACGCGGCATGGGTATCCATGAAGCCGCCCTTGCCGCCAAAGTCGCCGCCAATCGGATTCGGCATTACGGTGACGCGCTCGATCGCAAGACCGATGCCTTCAGCGACCTGCTTTCTAAGATCGAACGGTGCTTTGCTGTTTGCCCACAACTGCACCTGCCCATCCGCGGTGATATTGACGAGGCACGCATGCGGCTCGATGTAGCCCTGATGCTGCCGTTGGGTGCGGTGGGTGGTTTCAATGACCAGATCGGCCTCGCCGAATCCGGCTTCCACATCGCCCTTGCCCCAATGACTCACCGCCATCACATTGGCATGCTCCCGCGGGCCCTCGACGCGTCCGACATACGTGTCGAATTCGGGATGCAGGACATGCGCTCCGGGTGCAATCGAGTCGACAGGGTCGAGTACGGGCGCGTCGTATACGTCGTAGTCCACCTCAATCAGGCTGAGGGCCTGATCCGCAATGTTGCGCGTTTCGGCCGCGACTGCTGCGACCTTCTGGCCGGCAAAAAGTACCTCATCGCGGGCGAGCGGTGGCAGATCACGCAGGAAGCGACCAACTCGAACGTCAGGCAGGTCGGCAGCCGTGACGACAGCGTGCACGCCGGGCAAGTCTCGCGCCACAGACACATCGAGAGACACAATCCGCCCCAGGGCAATCGGCGATCGCAACGCCCTTCCGACTAACATGCCTGGCAGCCTCAGATCAGCGGGATAACGCGCTTGACCGCGCAGCTTCTCCGGCCCCTCAGCACGCCCCAGCGGCTTGCCAATATACGTTCTGTCCCGCATTTCACTCATCGATTCACTCCACCCGGGCAGCGCCCGAATCTACTTCAACAAACACTCGCTCGCCCACTTTGCGAGCAAAGTCCGCGAGCATTACAGATACCTTTTTCTTGATCAGCGGCCGGCCCAGTTCGCCAATGCGGCCAAGGAACGTCGTTTGCAAACGTATCGACAGCCGCGTCTTTGCCGGTTCGATTTCAGCCAGAACCATAGTCAGGCTCGCCTTGAAGCCGCCACCCATTCGGGCATCCCGCGCCTGCGCTTCAAGCACGCCGGTCAACGTTTCAGCATCGCGTGCAGTCACACGAACATCGCCTTTAAAACGAAGCTTAACGGGACCCATCCGCACCAGCAGGGCCCCGGTATAGTGATCTTCGGCAACGACTGCGACGTCCTCCGCACCGTCCATGCACGCCGCTACCTGGTGCACATCCATCAAGAGTTCCCACAGGCTCGATGCCGCCGCTTGCAGTTGAAACGTCTCCTCAAACTCCATCGAATATCCCGGCCGCCTGCGCCGCCGAGGTCAGCACGCGCCGCACCCAGACCGCGGCCATGCGCCGCTTGTAAGCGGCCGAGCCGCGCGTATCGTCGAGCGGATCGGTACTCGCCGCCGCGCTTGCCGCCGCTGCTTCCGCAATGGCGGCATCGATGCGCCGCAGGTCGAGCAACGCCTCGGCTTCCTGACAGCGGATGATCGTTGGCCCGACACTGCCGAGGCAGATCCGTGCTGCAGCGCACACGCCGTCCACGACGTCGAGTCGAACCGCGACACTGACACACGCGTAGTCCTCAAGGCTGCGGGGTGCAAATTTGTGAAACCGGGCTGCACCCGGTTGCGGCAATGGCACCGCGACGGCATGCACCAGTTCGTCGCGGGCAAGGGTTGTTTCATAATAGTCGGTGTAGAACGACCCGAGCGGCACACGGCGCGCCTGCCCGCGCTTTCGAATCAACACCTCAGCGTCGAGCGCAGTGAGCGTTACCGGCGTGTCCTGGTTGGGATCGCCGTGGGCGATGGCGCCACCGATGGTCGCCATGTGGCGGATGCGCGGACTCGCGACCTCTTGCAATGTGGCCGGCAGCACCGGCCACTGGCCGGCGACGAGCGGACTCGCTTCGATGTCGCGCAGCGTCGTCATCGCTTTCAGACAGAGTTCGCCGTCACACATCTCGATGCCGGACAGCCCCTCGACCCGATGCAGGCTGATCAACGTTTCAGGGCTCGCGAGGCGCTGCTTCATCAGATTGAGAATGCCGGTACCGCCCGCGATGAGTCGCGTGTCGTCACCCGCCTCGGCGAGCATCTCCAGCAGTTCTGACTCGCTCTCGGGGCTCAGCAGGTTAAACGGCCTCAAGCGCCATCTCCTGGCACTTGCTCTAGCCCGGCAGCCGCCGCTCTTATCGCATCCACGATCTTGTAATAGCCCGTGCAACGACAGAGATTACCCATCATGTAGTGCTTGATCTCGTCATCCGACGGGTTGGGGTTTTCATCAAGCAACGCCTTGGTCGCGAGAACCATACCAGGCGTACAGATGCCGCACTGGAACCCGCCCTGATCAACAAAGGCCTGTTGAATTGGATGTAATGATTCGCCGGCCAGGCCTTCGATGGTACAGATCGACATGCCATCACAGCGAACGGCAAGAAGCAGACAGGCGCTCGCCGGCTTGCCTTCGACCAACACGGTGCAAGCGCCACAAACCCCGACGCTGCAGCCCTCCTTGGGGCCGGTAATGTCAAGGTCGTTGCGAAGACAATCGAGCAACAGCCGCTCGGCTGGAACTGCGAGGTCATGCACCACGCCGTTAACCGTCATTGAGATCTCGTGTTCCACCCCACCTCCCTAGCAATCCGTTGAGACAGGCACACATGCCTGCAAAACCCGACTGGAACGTTCGCTGCCAAACTGCACGGCACACTCCGCCAGGACACCCTGCCCGGAACACTCTGCCCGGAAGACCGAACCTGTGTGCGCCTGACATCCTGCGCGCAGGCGTGCGACTAGAATAGCGAATGTCCGGCATAAATGTCCGAATCGGTGGAGGCCAGTCACGCAATGAGGTTCGCGGCGCGAGGGCAATTGAGGTCTCGGAAGGGACCTCTATAATCGCTTAACTGAGGACCCATTTGTTGCGTCTGCGCATTTTTCTCGACATCAGCGGTCAGAGATATAGATCGCGCATTTCCATGACCCTTGCAGATGGCTCTGGGAGATGGCTCTGGGAGATGGTCCTGTTAGATTGACCGCTCTCGCATGAATTGTTCCAAATCCGTCTTTTCGTCCCGGCACTGCACTCATCCAGTCCCCGAGGAGTGGCCCATCGCCCTTTACACTCTGAACACCCCCAACACGCCCGTGCACGTCAGGTCGATGCGGTGACGTCCCGCATCAAGCACATCCCTGTCGTGGACTTCGCCGCGCTTGGCAGCGAAACAGGCAGTCAATCTGCCCTTAGCGCTGCCTGCGAGTCCTGGGGCTTCTTCCAGCTCGTCAACCACGGCATCGATCCAGCCGAGCGAGAGCGGTTCCTGGATGCGCTGCAGCAGTTTTTCGCCCTGTCGCCCTACGCCAAGAACGGCGTACGAAGGACCCGCGAAAACGCCTGGGGCTACTACGACAACGAACTGACGAAGAACCGCAGGGACTGGAAGGAGATTTTCGATGTCGGCCACGCGCAGACCGACAACGCGCATCAGCCCCAGTGGCCGCCGCTCCCAGGCTTTCAGGAACTCATGCTCGATTGGTTCAACCGTTGCGAGTCGATCAGCAGACGGCTCCTCACACACATCTGTACGGCACTCGGTGTCCCGGCGGCGAGCCTCGACGGCTTCTTTGAACCATCCAACTCAAGCTTTCTGCGGCTGAATCACTATCCGATTTGTCCCGACCCCGCCGATCCTGCCATCGATAACCGTACCGTCGAGGACGAAAGGCGCGAACCGCTGCAGGGGCATCTCGGCATTCACCCCCATACGGACTCCGGCGCGCTTACGGTGCTTGTCCAGGACCGGGTCGCGGGATTGCAGGTTCAGTACGCAGGCGGCTGGTCGACGGTTGTGCCCGAAGACAACGCGCTCATCATCAACATCGGAGACCTCATGCAGGTCTGGTCCAACGACCGCTTCCGCGCACCGGTCCACCGCGTGCTCGCAAATGCCCACCGCGCCCGATTCAGTGCGCCTTTTTTCTTCAACCCCGCATTCACGGCAAACTGCATCCCACTCACGCAAGACGAGGCCCCGCAGTACCGCAGACTCAACTGGGGTGAGTTTCGACAATCCCGCGCAGCGGGCGATTACGCCGATCTCGGTCATGAAATCCAGGTATCGGATTTCCTGATCTCGAAGCCGGCCGATCATCAACGCTGATGCACGCATGAAACATGTTGGGGATGATCGCTTCCTTGCACTCAAATAATCCACTTGCACTATCCAGCCGCGACGACGCGCACCCTGAAGGAACCCTCGATGCCACGATTGAATGAGCTCCCTGCGTGCCGCGTCAACCGCCGGGCCACCTCTTTACTCGCCGCGGTTCTGGTCTACAGCCTCTCACCGATGCTGGTATTGGCGGACGAGGACAACCCTGCCACACACACTCCGCACGACCCGGCATCCACCACAGCGGCCGCATTCGACCCAGCCACCTGGGGGCCTGACCGACCGCTGCCAGAGAGGCCAGCGCTGCGCGGTACACTTGCAAATGGCGTGCGTTACGTCATCGAACACCAGGCGGTTGCCGACAACGACGACAAGGCAGCGGTCTCTGTGCTCATCCAGACCGGGTCTCTCTATGAGACCCCGGACCAGGCCGGCCACGCACACTTCATCGAACACATCCTGTTTCGCGGCAGTAAAGGTCAGTCTGCCAGGAAAACAGAGCGTTTCCTGGCCAGGATGGGCGTGCCGCTCGCGCTGCATGGTCAGCAGGGCACGACATCCCTCGACGCCACACGGTTTGGCATGCCGATACCGGAGAATCCATCCAGGAACGTACCGACTGCCCTCAAGATTCTTGCAAAACGCGTGTCCGCCCCGCTCTTTAACGATGACTACATCGCTGCCGAACGTGACATCGTCCTCGCCGAGGAACAGCAGAGCAGAAGTTCTGACGCGAGCGACCGGCGACTGGAAGCGGTCTTCGGCGCCTCGCATCCCCTTGTCACCAAGCGCCCCATCGGCACGCGGGAATCCCTCAAGGCAGCAACCCGAGACTCCCTCCATCACTTCTACACCACGTGGTATCGCCCGGATCGAATGATTGTCGTCGCTGTTGGCGATTTTGATCCAACCGCCATCGAATGCGCGATAATCCGGCACTTTGGCTCAATTGCGAGCGCAACGACGCCGAACCCGCCTAACCGAAGCATCGGACCGCCCGCCGGCTTCAATGCGGCCATCATCGAAGACCCCAACCTGAAGGTTCGATCAGTCTCCCTGTCGTTCATGCGACATTGGGAGCCGCAACCAACACTGCGGCAATCGCACAAGATCATCGCGCTCGGCTTCAGCAAGGTCGTTCTGAACAACAAGCTGAACGACTATCGCAACGAACGCGGCTATGTCACAACGGTTAATTTCGGTGGCGGCAGCAGCTTCAAAATGGCGTCGGATGACGTCGGCGTCGCAACTGAAGACAGCCATCTGCTCGCGGCGTTTACCGAGGTCACCGGCATCATCACTGACGTCATTACGAACGGCATCACCAACGCTGAACTGGAAACAGTGCGCGGCATATTCATGCAGGGTTATCGATCACGTGAGGAACGGCATAAGCGTAACCGCAACGGTGGGATCGCGGGGCGCTGGCTCGCCATGCTCAACCGCGACCAGATCGTTGTCGACGAACTCGCCGGGATCAACGCCGGACGCTTCCTTACGAGCGCGATCACCGTCGATGAGGTGAAAGCGACTTTTGCACAGAACTTTGACCCGGTACGCACGTCACTCATTCTGAATATGCCAGAAGGCGAGCAACCGGCCGAGCCCATCGAGCGCTTTATCGCCATCGCAAACCACATACCTGCGGCTGCAAAAATGGTCGCTGCCAATGTGCCAGAGACCGGCGAGCGCAAGACCGCCGCGGCACCGACCGCGATCGATGATCCCTTTACAATCGCCATCACCACACCCGGCACCATCACGGCGGAGACGTCCCTCGATGCTTTCGAGACGACGGTCTGGCGACTCAGCAACGGTGCACACGTCCTGTTTAAACCGAACCCGGAGGAGAACACGAACGTCACCTTGGAGCTAAGGTCCCCGGGGGGCCTCTCTTTGTTGCCGGACGCCGATATCGTGCGCTCCCGGATTGCGCGAGATGTA
>CAVOBC010000079.1:0-15318 GCA_963693635.1 Gammaproteobacteria bacterium
CCGGTTGCACATGGGTTTGGCCGTCCGCCACGCATGATCACCACATACGTCAAGTGTATAAACGTGGCTGGTAATGGGGGTTACGACTTTAACGACCATGTTTACATAGGCATGTCCGGTGGGGGAGATCCTGTTGGAAATTACACATGGTCCGTATCTGCCGACGATACGAATGTTAATTGGGTGATTGCTATTGGAAGTCTTCATATTATAAACCCAACTGTCAAAACGCATCATAATGTTAGTGTGGGCGGTGATGCTAATTGGGAACTGCACATCCAGGTGTGGAAGTAATGCCACTCTTCCACCCGATTGACTTAACTGATGAGATCCGGCTGGTCGATGCCAAGTCGCCGATGCCACCTAATGACCGGCAGGAGGCGTTGGATGTATTCTACGCGGAGTTTCACCGGCTCCTAGATGAGGTCTCCGAGACGGCTGAGACCGAGCCAGGCTGTCACAGGATGTGGCGATCTAAGGACTCGCGTGCGTTCTTGGAGCAGCGATCCGAGCCGGGAGGGTTCCAGCACTTCAGTGAGTACCGGGCAAACCTCAAATCTGGACGGAGCCTGTCTGGCCTGCACGGGACGAGTAGAAGCTTGCTCGCTTGGAACGACCAGACTCCGATCGGTGGCGTGGTGCTCTACAATGACGAGATCACTAAGGTGCGTAGTGACGGTACGATTGAATTTGTCTGCCACATCGGCCCCTTCCTCACTACCCCCAGTCTTAACGCAGATTTCATGCGATGGATGCTCCACAACCCTGTCGGTGCTGATGCTGATGACGGGACTCCGCTTGTTGTGCAGCTCGTAGAGTTTCGACATGACAGCCAGGAGCGAGGGAACTTGTGGAGGGCCAATACTCCTAGCGCCACCGTGTGGGATGTCGCCGATGATGTTGAAGCCGACTTCAAGACCGAGGACGGACAACTGGTACGCACAGTGACGCGGAAGAGGTGACCTAATGCCAACCGGAACTAGTGACTCGGTACATATTTCTCACGCTGCTGCCGAAACGGAGTCCGGTGTTGACACCCTGAACGTCAGTTTCGACGATGTCACAATCTCTATGGGCGATAGCGGAACGCTCTCTGGGCCGGAGGCTAGGCACGGCCTGGCGTTCGTCTTCGACCTGTCGAGCGATGGCGGTTTCCCAAAAACCGCGACACTGACCGGCGTGAAGATCTCGCTGACACCGACCACTACACTTTCCCTGTCAGGCGGTGACGCTGACCATCGTTTTGCCTTGATGGCTCAGAACGGGGGTTGGGACCGGGCTACTAGTCATGCACTCCATGCAGACAACTCTGGAATCGTCTACGGCAACCCAAGCCGCCGTGACACAATCAGGGTTCGGGGTCACGATGTTATTGGTGGAAGCGTAGTTTTTCTTACTGAATCAGCGGGGGCGGGCCATCACACCATCACCACTTCTTCGGTCTGTCCAACTCTAGGAACAACTTTCCGGTTGCCCGCTGGCAAAACACTGCAAGCGGTATCGTTCTTTATGAACCGGGTTGACGGTACAAGCAGTGACAGCATTAAACCAATACTTTATGAGCTCGCGGGGAACGGCAGACACTTCGCAATAGAGAGGTCGCTCGATTATGATATCTCCACTGGGGTGAGTTTTTCTGCCCGTGCGTATAGCGAGTTGCCCACCGTATCAACATGGACTGAATGGGGAGCACTTGTCCCGCTAGCCGCTACCGGGTCTGATCGATGGTTCGGGCTTGTTCTTGAAGGGGATTGGTTTACTTCGGGAGTTTCGGCGACAACAAGAAGGGTCAGCGTTCTCGCCAATAGCGGGAACAGTGACACAATTTTCCGCGTTGCAACCGATGGGAGTTTCTTCACCGCCGGTCTTAAATCATCGTTGGTGAAAGACAACAGTCTTTCGGATATTGCTTTTCCATACGCGAGTGACATCCCTCATATCTACGGCAACAACACAACTACCCTACTGACCACGCCGTTCCAGCGTCACGTAGGAAATGTCCTGGCCTCAACAAACCAGTTCATCTCGATCAATTGGGTGGATGGCACGACCTATAATTACGGAACCGCCGCACCTGGGCAGATGAACGTCATCACCGGGTGCCTGGCCGAATTCCAGGCTTGGATCGACTCCGACGCTTACGACCCCGTCACCGGAAAACACTTTCTGGGCATGATGATTGAGGTGTTATATCCCGACGATGAGCTGTGGGATGCGGCGGGTGACGGCCATAGCAGTTACGCGAAATGCACTCTCACGCTTACATTTGAGAATACGTCAGTCTCGGCGTCTGCGAGTAGGGCATCTGCGGTTGATGCTGCATCTGCGCTGTCGAGTTCGATCTCGACCTCGGCTACCCTTCAGTCGAGAATCGACGCAACCATGAGGCTCAACTGATGACGAACATCCTTTATCTCAGCGACAACCTAGTCGCGTTAAACGGCCCGGTGGACCGCTCGACCGGAGCCGCGGTGAGCTCATCGCCCACCAGCTGCGTGGCCAGGATCTACGACGAGTCGAAGGAAACACGGGTCGCGAAGGTTGTGACCCGTTTGACCGAGCCCGTCACGGCGATCAGCACAACAATCGCAGTTCCGACGATTCGCAACGGAATCTACCGCGTGGTTCAGGAAGTCAACGAAAATGCGAAGATCACCTTCGATGATGGGATGGTACGGTCGGCTACCTTACAATCTACAAATGAACGCGACGGTTTCGACCGCATAACTCACAGCCTTAGTTGGACTTCGGCGGTTGGCCCTGCTTCCATCGGAAATCCGGTCGAGATCGTTACCTACCCCGCTGGCGTTCATATGATCCCGGTCGAGCCCGATCCAAAAATTGTGACCGGCGACTCGGTCGAGATCCGCCAGGATGACGGAACACTCCTGGTTGGAGCGGCCAATGAGGTTGTCAAAGCGGTCATCACCGAGGACGCGACCGACACTGATGCCGCCGTCCGCTCGACACTCAGAGCGGTCAACCACGATCCGATCTGGACGGTTCGGACCGATATCACCACTGCCTCGATCAGCGCCGGAGCTCGTATGCGCGTGAAGCTGGGCAGCGACATCACCATGACCTCATTCGGTTCCTTTCCCACCTCTAGCCCGGTGGCTGGCGACACGGCCTGGGGGTTCCGCGGCACGATCACCGACACAATAGGCGAACTGAAGAGTGGCATGAAGGTTCGGATCGAGATCGATTACAACGGTGGCGCTGGACTCAAGCACGTCACGTCGATGCTTGCGACGGTCTTGGAGAATTCAGGATGAGTGCTGGCCTCGGCGTGGGAACCACAATCAGCATTATCGCAGCCTGTTGTGGCGGCTTGATGATGTTAATTGTTGCTCATGCCGGAGAGCCAAAGCACGCAGAGGCGGCGAGTGAAAAGGACGTGACGGGCATCGCGGTCAAACTTGAGCGTGTTGCAACCGATGTTGACAACAACAAGAGCGTGTTGAGTGAGTTGAAAGATGACCTATCGACGCTGCGAGTTGAGCAGCGTACTTCGACTGAGTCGATTTTGCGTGCGATTAACGCACGCTGATGAGATTCTCCGAGAATGACAAAAACTGACGCTCAATGAACAGGAGGTAGCATGGCGGCAAAGAAGAAGTCCAGTGTAAACAAGACCCGAAGGAAGGCGCACTCGACCGTGCGAAAAACCAACGCCAGGAAAACGTCGATACACAAGCAACAAGACATACGCGACAAGACCCCCAAGAAGTCAACCACCGACTACAAGGTCGATTCACTCGCGTGGGACGCTGAGATGGGGGCCATGTTCGACGGCAAATACGACGGTGGTAAAAACAAAAGCGGGAGCGTCGTGAAGGGTATCAAGGCGAAGCGCACGCTCGCGCAGACCGCCGCGAAGAACCCGCGAACCCGCAGTCGCCGCGCTTCGCGAGTGTCAACGAGGAAGAAGTAAACCGACCGCCAGCTGGCGGTAATTGAGAGGAGAGTGACATGGAACTTTGGAATTCGTGGCTCATGGGTGAATGGGGCCCGGCGATCACAGCCGTGATTGCACTGGCATCGGCCTTGTCGGCCATTCTGTCGAGTCGATCGACCTCGCCGCTGATTCAGGCGGCGTTGGATATCATCTCGGTGATCTCGCTGAATTTCGGATCGGCGAAAAACGCGGACGATGATCGAGGGTGATGGCGGAAGCGGCGGCGGCGATTGGATTGCTCGTTTTCCTTTTCGCCCTGGTCGCAACGATTGTCTGGCTCGCGAAGAAGTTTGGGACAGAGCAGAGCAGGCGCCAAACGAGGGAGCAAGATGCAGCGACGATGCGGAGGTTGGCGGAAATTATGTCTCGTCGCGCTCGCACTCGTGACGAGCTCACTGATTGGATGCGTGACCAGGGGGATGGTGAACGCCCCTCCATGCCCCCGCGCAAGCGTCGAGGCCGCTGACGAACTTGACGCCATCTACACTTCGGGCGTTGAGGTGGATCATCTCCACCAATGGCTTGCGGCGATCTCTCGCTTCTGCGATGCGATTAAGGAGACCCAATGAAGAAGAAGCGTAACTACAAGAAAGAATACGATGACTATCACGCAGAACCAAAACAGGTAAAGCGTCGTGCGGGCCGCAACTCAGCCAGGGCCAAGATGGTTGCAGCAGGCGCAGTGAAAAAGGGTGACGGCAAGGACGTGGATCACAAGGATCGAAACACGCAGAACAACAAGCGGAGCAACCTGCGCGTGAGTTCCAAGGCGGCGAACCGCTCTCGGAACTCACGGCGCAAGAACTAGCTCGCCTTCTTCTTCGCGGCCTTCTTCTTTGGCGCTTCTTTCTGTGCCGCCTTCAGCAGCGGGTCAGTGCCAGACCGCTTCTGCGGTTCAGCTGAGATGACGGGGTTTCCCTCCTCATCGGTGGAGAGGGTGACTGCACCCAGGGCAGACGCAAACCCGATCAGCTGATCTTCTCGGGGCGCTCCCTTGATCCCGCTTTGGATTGCCGCCGCCTTACGGATTGCGCCGGCCAGGGCCTCGAGGTCAGGATGCTTCTTCCCGAAGGCGTCCGAAGCCATCACCGTCGAAATCTTGCGAAGCTGCTCCAGCTGACCTTCGTCAGCCATGCCCTCTGAATCCAGATCGATGTCATCGGCCTGGATGCCAAGCAGCGAGCAGATCAAGTAGCGGCGGAAGTAGGTCATCGATGACCCGATCCGCTTTTCATCCTGCGCGATGTTCAGGGGCAACTCGCTGCGAATAAATTCGCCAGTGGGAGCGTGGGTGAGCACGGTCATCTGGTACGCCTGTCCTGGGCGAATTTCGCCCGTCTCCTTGCTGCGTGTTTCAGCCACCCAGGTGACGGGCTGGGTGATCACCAATCCCTCGGCCGCAAGTGGACCGCGCACGGCTTTCAACAGGGCCGGAAGGCTCCCGTAGTTGCCGTAGTTCCCACTCTTGTCCTTCCCCAGGTCGGGGAAGTTCATCACCGCTTTGATGAGTGCCGTGTAGATCGAGCTGGTTTGTTTTTCTCGTGCAGCCATTTGTTCATTCCTCCAGTTTGTCAATTTCGTTTCGTGTCCAGCCGGGCAACCCAAACTTGAGAACGCCGTCTGGATACCCGTTGAAGATTTGTTTTTCGACGCAGCGCAGCCAGCGCCGCAGGTAGATCCGATTCAGCTTCTCTCCAGCCGCAATCGCATCAGCGTCGAGCTCCTGTACTGTCACGCCATACGGCGCGGTCTTCTCGCAGCAGATGAACAGAAACCGCCGGTCCATCGGGGCCAGGGCGTTGGCGCCATCGAGATACCAAGCGGCTTGCTGGTGGTAGCCAAACCTCGCGCTGCTACGGGCCCAGCCATCTGGGCTTGCGTCGATCGTGCTCTTCAGGTCCGCGATCACCGAGACGCCGTCAAAGGTTGTGAAGCGATCAGCCCTGCCTTTGCAGAGCGCGCCGGTCTCGGCGTCTTCCCAGACCATCGTCAATTCATTGCTGCCCTCGCCGGCCAGGATCTCAGCGGCGGTCTCGTGAAAGAGAACCGAGATTTGCATCTTGTGGATGGCGTCCCAGTCGGCCGGCTTCAGGGCCGTGGTGTTCGGGTGCGCCTCGGTCCAATCCTCCCACGCTTCCTTATCGGCCTTTGTGCGCTTCGGTCGATCTGGTGCCTCGGCATACTCCTCGGCGAAGCGGTCAGGCTCCAACACCAAGCCGTGGAACGCATCCCCGATCACGAATGCGGCACTCGGCTCGCTGGGTGTCAGGAGCGCGTGCTGCGCGTGTTGGGGAGACTGCCCCACCTTTTTCAAAGTCGAAGTGTTCATCGCGTCAATCGCGAGGTACTCGGCGAAGGGAAGATTTGCGGTAATCCCGGTAGAGCTGTTTGACATAAAGCCTCCTTTTGGAGAAGTTGTAGAATACGGATGCGTCAGATGCGGTCACACTCGCGAAAAGTACACGAGTAGAGTACAGTGTGTATATGAGAAATGTGTTTACCGCCGCAAGAAAAAAGAAGGGTTGGACCCTGACAAAGGCATCCAACCACATGAGTGGGATCAGCGAGCAGCAGCTGCGGAATCTTGAGGGAATCAGTGCGACCCGCGACACGTTGCCGGAGAACATCAAGGTAAAGACCGCGCTAGAAATAATCCGCGTGTACTGGCCGGATCTGGATTTGGCCGACTTTATCCTCGACACCGATCTCGCTGCGAAGCCTGCAAGCCCCGCTGCCAATCGAAGACTAAAGGGGTATGCCAAATGAAATGGGACTGGGATTACGCGCTTCATGTTCTGGGTGGGCTCGGCCTCGGGGGGCTTTTCTGCCTGCCCGTTTTTTTTGGCGTATCGCCTTGGATTGCTGCGTTTGGTGTGGTCGCGATCACAACCTTCGGCTATTTCAGGGAGAAGGCTCAACACGATTTTGACCGACTCAGCCTGCACCAGTGGATCGAGGCGGTGACTTGGGGGATTGGAGCTTTGCTCGCGACAACTTCGCTGTTCTTTAGCTAAAATACATCGACCGGGGGGTAACGATGATCGACTTTGATGGGGTTCAGCAACCCACGCTTTCACCGCGTATGCTGGAAAAGATTGCAGACACGTTCAGCCGGAAGATGGGCCGGGCGTGTACAGCGGAAGACGCACAGGCGTGGTGGGATTGGATCTGGCCAGACTTTGAATCGTATTGGAGTGCCAAGAGATACCGAAACATCTCGCGGGCAATTCTCAGCTGGGCAACGCGGGCAAAAGAATATGAGTTGGAGAAGGCACTCGACGCGGGTGCCGTTGCAATCAACGTCGAACTGGAACGCAAGCAAGAGATCCTCAATGCTGAAGAGAACGTCACGCAGATCGATTACTTCGCTGCCAGGGTGGCGAAATGAGCGCACGGGTTGCGCTTGATGCGATGAGACAGGCACTCCAGGCAGGCGAAAACGAGAAGATCGACCCAAACACCGTGATCCCTGCTCCACTTATTACTTGGCCAAGCACGATTTCAGAGGTGGATGAACGCTGCGGTGGGTTCTATGGATTGGTCACCCTGGGCGCGCAGCGAGGAACGGGCAAGACACTGCTTGCAGTCGGCAGCAGTTTGGAGGCGACGGCCCGCTTTCAGGTGTGCTACTTCGCCGCGGAAGATGACGCAGACGGTCTCGCCGTCCGCTACAACAATTATGTCAACGCTCACAAGGATGTGATTCCAAACCTTGACGATTGGCACCTCTTCCAAACCTCGCGTGGGCAGACACCACAATCCCTGACCGCCGAGATCGAAGGCGCTGTTGATCCAGACAGTCCGAAGCCGATCCTTACCGTGATCGACTCGGTCAACTCGTTGGTCGAAATGTCAGACTTCGGATACTTCGATGGTCTCTCTGCGTTTGGTCTCTGGGCGATGCTCGCGCGCCGGATCAGCCGAGGGAATGCTGCCTTCTGTTTGGTGAGCGAGACGAACAAGGCGAACTCTATTCGTGGCGAGAAACTCCCTTACTGGAGTGACCAGGTGCTCGTGATGACGCGTGGCGATGGTGCGGACATTGTCGAGCTCGACTTGCAGAAGAGCCGGCGCTCAGGTGGCACAGGTGAACTCGGCAAGTTTGTTCGCATCTGGAATCAAGGTGAGTTCATGTCACAGGACGAGTTGGAATCTCTGCGCCGTGAGGCGTTCCGCGTGGTCAAGGGTGGCAAGCCTGCGCGGATGACACCTGTGGATGTCGCCGTAAATGCGGAGCTGTTTTGAGTTCAATCTACGATTCTCGCAAGCAACTTGCAATGCAGCTTGCAACAGGTTTTGCCGCGGCCTGCATGGAATACCTTCCGGTCATCGAGGAGGGTGTGCGGCGCAGTCATCAGAAAATTGGGTTCAGTGCTAAGGTTCAGGTGTGGCGCAGTAGCGATGGCGTGATTCATGGAACGCTTTCTACCTCACCGCCTCGGATTCCAACAGAACCAAGGCCAAAGGTCGAGTTCACTTTGGAGCTGGATCAAATCGGACAGCTGGAACTTGTCTTGGATGATTCCACCCCCCGCAAGAAGAAAAACCAAATCGATGGGGGCTGAAAATTGGACAAGGCATGGAAGCAATTTGAACGCCGCATTGCGGCGAAACTTGGCGGCAAACGTCGCGGTCCTGACACGAGTGACGAGGCCGGCGGGAAGACCGACATCATCCACGCTACCTGGGGTGTCGAGTGCAAGCTGCTCGCCCGGAGTGGCCACAGCCACATCCTCGAGGCCGTGCGCCAGGCAGAGCGGAACTCGGATTCGATTCAATGCCCGATTGCGATAGTCAAGCGCAAGCGCGATCTCGATCTCGACTCCATCGTGGCGATGAGACTCGGCACCTGGATGGAGTGGTATGGGCCCAGCCAGCCTAGTGATGCGCCGGAGCACCCGGCGGTGACGGTAACGATGCCGGCCAGCTACTGCCCCAACTGCGGGAAGGCGCTGACGCCTCGTTCTTGCAAAATGGAGTGTCAAACGAACGGATGCGGCTACTTTCTTTCATGCTCTGATCTGGAGCATGCGGGGTGAGCCATGAGTCCAAACGAACGCGAATGGGGATCCATCACCACGCGGCTTGACCAAGCGGTACACGCGCAACGGAATGCAAGGATGATGTTGGATGGGGCGGTGTCCGACATCCACGAGCTCCGGGCTGAGATCGCAAAATTACGTCTGGTACTTCGGACCACGTTGTCAGTTTTGGCCGTCACCGTCGCCGCCCTCGCTTGGGTGGTCGAGCTCGTGATGCGATGACTTCAGGAAGCTGACGAATTCATCGAATGTCTTGACCCGGTGGAGCGGACATCCCAGCCACCGGACGCCGATGCCGCGCTCGTGATCACGGCCTTCCATCAAGATCCATCGATCGCTGGTCTTGCCGGGGATGGCCATGATGGCGCCCGTCTCTTGGCTGACGATGAGGAAAGCGAACGGCGGGCCCTTGGCGAGGATCTTCTCTTCCGTATCCACAAAGCATGGATCAAACGGGAAGTCATCGGGCCCGGTGAAGGCGAAGCGCGTGCTCTTGACCTCGACCTCGTGACCCTCGACCAGCATGTCGCGGGTGTCACGGTAAGCGTGCCGCTCGTCAAAGCTGGGCCGCACCCGGAGTCTTGGCACCGAGACCTCAAGCCCCTCCGCGATGAGCCGGTAGGCGACATACGCCTCGCGCTCGCGGCCTGTTTTCAATCGATCCAGAAACAAAACATCCCCTCCTACGAAATTATAGGGGGGGATGTCGGGAGGGGGGCAGCTGGCAGCGACCGCCCATCCGCTGCCAGCATTTTACGACTGATCGGCGGCAAGCGCCATTTGCGTGGAGAATATCACCTCCGCGTTTTCCGGTGGCAAGTTCCCAGGGCTCAGAGTCTGGAACGCCTTGTCGGTGTGGCGGTAGATCAGCTGCAACTGACAACGGCGCCCTCCTTTGGCACCACGGCGCACGATCTTCGCCGCGATGAGCTTGTGGCCCTCCACGATGTTCGACTCGTGAGCCGACACGATGGCCGTGCAGGCAGAATGCCAGCTTCTTGCGTCGATCGAGGCGGTGAACTCGCCCTCGTTGCGACCCTTCAAAATTCGTATCATCGGAGGGTTCCTCCCAGGAAGAAAAAGACCGCGCAGCCAAAGGCGACGAAGCCGGCCATGATGAGAAGTGCATTGATCACAGCGGGCCAGAACTTCGGGCCGACAACTTCATGGCCCTGGTCACAGCCGATCATGGCCCGCTGCGCCTGGCGGATTGCCCGCCGCTCAGTGCGACGGTTTCGGATCGTTCGTTTCATTACCATTTCCTCCCAGCGAGAATCTCGACTACTTCATCGCAGCCGATGTCTCGCAGATACTTCTCCGTGGTCGAAAGAGATGCGTGGCCCATCGCCACCTGGAGATGACGCATCCCTACTCCCTCGCGGTACAAGCCCGCGGCAAACGTATGCCGCAGGGCATGCGGGTGAACCCGCCGGCCAAGCTGCGCCCGTTCCCCAGCCATCGACACGGTGCGTCGAATCTGCGACGTGCAAAGGCGCTTCCCATTGTGGGTGCGGAAGAAGGGGCCCGGCTCATCACCGCGACGATCCAGCCAGGTCCGCAGCATGTCAGCGGTGCGCTTGTCGATTGCGACTACCCGCTTCGGGGCGCCACGCTTCACGCCCTTCGGACGATTGATCTTGATCTGGGCTGTGCCGTCAGGCTGGAAGCGGATGCTCTCCATCTGCAACTGGCAGAGTTCGTTGGCCCGCAGACCCGCACGCCACAACAGCGCGATGATCGCCTTGGATCGAACGCCCCGGCCCGCTTCTACCAGCCGGCACGCCTGCTCGGCCTCGAGGGGGTGCGCTTCAAATGACTTTCCCTTGTTGCTCATCTTGCCTCCCTGGGGCCGTGCCCCGGTTAATCGACTCTACGAGTGTATCCGCGCCCGCTTCTTCGTGCAATACCTGAACTTTTGTGTATCCTCTACGCATGGATACAGAAAACTACACAGCGACAGGCACCGTGCACAATGTTGGCGAGGTCCGCGTGATCTCCGACAAATTCTCCGTTCAGGAATTCGTGGTCGAAGTGGGCCAGGACACTGATTACCCGCAGCTGGTTCAATTCCAGTGTGCGAACAAGAAGCTGGAACTACTCCAGGGCCTTGAGGCTGGGTCGGCGGTAACCGTCCACTTCAATCTCCGCGGTCGCGAGTGGAAACCCCGCGAAGGTGGAGACACCCGCTACTTCAATTCGCTCGACGCTTGGCGGATCGAACGTCATAGCGCGGCGCCCGCATCTTCGGCTGCTCCCCCTGAGTCCGAAGAAGAAGTCCCCTTCTAGCCGCATCGCATACAAATTGTGATTAGGGCTGGAAGGGGCACTTCGCCCTCTTTCTGTCATCCGCAAGCCGGGCAAGCGTCATATCCACCCATTGGGTCCATTATGGCCTTTTCGTCATCGCACACATTACAATCGGGCCCCGGCTGTACAGGGCTGTGAAACGTCGTGCCAAAGTCGAACGGCTGAAGAGCCGCCGCCAGTTCCGCCGCCTCATCATCCTGGTGCAGTTCGCGCAGCACGCCCTCGGCCACTTCCGCCGCCTTCACGAGCGCCACCATGTCATCGAGCGCCTTTTCTAGCTGCTCCCTTGTGCAGGCGCTCATACCGACACCGCCATGAACGGCTCAAGCGCAGACCAAAGCCTAGCGAGAGCCTTCTGGAGATCCGGCGGGAGCAGCTGTTCGCCCTGTGGATCGTCCGATTCCACCCAAACGCTCCGGCCCGCTCCAATCAGTTCCTGTAGCTCGTCGCTAATCAGGGCGTTCTCGGTGGCCCGGAGCATCTCATCGGGGACGCAGAGGTCGAGCTTCTCATCGCTACATCGACCCGCCATCACGCACCCCCTTTGTCGCTGTGTTGCCATGACCGTTGGCGAAGGAGTTCCACCGCGTCGATCGCGTGGAAGTCTCGGAACCCCAGCCACTCCAAAAATACGAGCCGCTGCTCGTTACTCATCTTGCGCCAGGCGTTGCGCCCGTCCGCGAGTCGCCGCGGATGCCCGTCTGCGAGCACTGCCAACTTCTTTCCCTTGCGTTCCATGTTGTTCTCCCTGGGGCTCTGCCCCGGTTGCGTCTCGGACTTGGGACCGAGACTGCGGTTTAATACCGCGCCCGCTTATGCAAGCGCGGCACCCTTCACCCGATTTCCTCATACGTTGGGGACACGCCCGTCTCAATGTGAGACTGCTCCTCGTATTCAAAATCGCCATCAATCCAACATTGCCGCGCCGCAGATTCGCTCTCCGCCTCAACATAGGCCGTGCGAAATTCGTGGTCTGTCCACTCTATTCGATATTTAGGCATCACTCGCCACCTCGCAGCGACTCAACCACGGGGATCGCGACAATGGGAATGAGCGTTCCCAGCACCACGCCAAGCAGCATCCCCTGAAGTGCCGGGTCGAGGGCTGCGCCCAGCCCGTCGCTCACAGTGTTCCCGATGGCTGCGCCGAGAATGCCGCCAATCCGCCCGCGTCCGCCTATGTACCGCTCGACCTCGCAGCCCGTGTAAGCGCCGAAGATCAACACCGCGTTGTCTACGAATCCAAAAACCAAACCGTCCATTTTCTTCCTCCCTGGGGCCCTCGGGCCCGGTTGACGCCCGCATCTTGCGCCGGGCTATATCTATCACCTCCACCGGCCAGGCGATGCCCAGCCGGTGGGGTTTCGTGGTCGCGCGGCCTATGCTGCGCGCCCGATTCCACCCGGCCCGTGGTCAAGAATCACGCGGCCGGCCAACTGGCCAGCTGCGGCGCCGTTGCATTTAATCGGGCACGTTTCGCAGGTTACGCGCCGGCCGGCTTCGCGGCTGGCCGGACATCGGGGTTCGCCGCGTAGCCTGGGCTCGGCCGGGTCGGTGCTGACTCGGAACGTCTGCCAGCCCAGCGCCTGCAGGTCGCGGGCTTCGGCCAGGCTGTCCGCGCTGGCCATCAACATACCTAGTAGGTCGGCGCCGGTGTCCATCGCGCGGTGGGTGTAGCCTGTGTGGTCGCTGGCCGCGGTTACGATTTGCTCCCAGACTAGGCCGGGTAACATTCCGGGGTCGCCATAGGTGCCCAGCCTTAGTAGGAAACCTTCGACCAGGTCGGCTGCATCCGCCAGGCTAATGGTGGGGTAGATTCCGCGGGCCATGCCGTTGGCCACCGTTTCGACCGATTTCCCAACCTGCACATAACATCGGCCGGGGCTGGGCTTGCCCGCTGCCAGCGCCGCGGCCACTTGTTCGGGTCGGTGCGGGCAATTGCCACAGATACTAGCGTCGGCGCCGGTCTTGAGGTCGGCTAGTGGGCTGCCGGTCTGGCGTATGATGTAGCTTTGAATCATGCGGCCGGTTTTCGTGTTGGCGCTGTCTCCGCTGGCCGTGCATCCGCTCCAATTGAGCAGTAAGGCGATTGGCTCGCCATTCCAGGCGCTCGGTCCCTGCCAGATGATTGCGCCGGTCGGCGCCTGGCCGTTGTCTGGCCGTCTGATCCCTCGCGCCCGGCATCGCGCGGCTATCTGGGCTTTGATGCTCTTCGCCATTGCTTCTTACTCCCTGGCCCTTGCGGGCCCGGTGTCGTGGTGTCTGCCATCGTCAGGCGCTGGGCAACACCCCAGCGCGACACCCCAGGTTCGGGGTGTTTCGGCTAGTCGAGCGCGGGGTGGCCGGGCTTGACTGTGTAGATGTGAACGAAGTCCGTCGGATTCGATCTGTTCATCCGCTGGCGCCGGACGTTGTCTGTCGCTTCGCTCGGGCGCGCGATGTCGCCGCGGGCGCGGACCCATGCGCGGACCTTGTCGCAGTCTTCGGGCCGACATGCCCAGTACGCGCGAGACTTCACGCCAGCGTCGGCCGGTGGTCCCCACTTGCTTAGGAAGGTGTCAACGCCGCCGTAAAGAACGGTGTGGGTTTCGCGCTGTGCTTCGGTGCGTTCGTCTTTAAATCGTGGTTCGGTCATTGTGGCTCTCCTTTGGCCCTTCCGGGCCTAGTTGGTGGTGGTTTATGAGCAACATCCGCAGCATGGCGCGTCTTCACATCGGCCGGCCGGGTTCGTGCGGCCGATCAATTCGCCGGCTGCGTTGTAGAATCCGGTGGGGTCGCAGGCGCTGCGGTACTGGGCTTCGTTAATCTGGCCGTGTGAGTACTGGAAGGCCAGCGTGCCCCGGCCGATGTCCGCGCGGGCGCGCTGCGCTGCGGTCTGGCGCTGCGGCTTCTGTTCGTGGCAGGTCGTGCCATAGACTCGGCCGCGGCCGTACCAGCGGGCGGTCTCGCCGGCTGCGATCTCGGTTCCGCAGTCTTTGCAGGTCGCGTCATACTTGAGAGTAATAGTGCGTGCCATTCGGTTGGTTCTCCTTTGGCCCTCTCGGGCCTAGTTGGTGGTTCCGGGCATGCGTGCTCGGGTGGAATCAATACTCTACAGGTAGTGCTCGGGGGTGGCAAGCATAATCGGCCGGTCGCTTGTTTTTCTGTAGGTATAGAAGGCTAGCCTCGACCGCGTTCGGATAGCAGACCGCCGCGGGGTCGGGTCGCCAGGCTGGGCACGAGTTCGGCCGGGGCTACGCCCAGGGCGGCGCTGACCTTCAAGAGCGTTCCTAGCTTCATATGGTCAACGCTGCCGCGTGCGATCCGGTCCAGCGTGTCGAGGCTACACCCGGCGCGGGCTGCAAGTTCGATGCGTCGCAGGTGTCCCACTGCTAGTAGGCGTTGGAGTGGGCTGTCTCGCTGGGGGCTATTCAATGCCTGACCTTTCTAGGATGCGTCGACTCGCTGCGATCAAGAGAAGGCCGGGCTCGCTCAATGCCGGCCGATGGCCGCGAAGCTCGGCTAGCAGATCGGATAGAAGAGCCCAGCCGGCTGCGCTCGTGCTGCATCCCCAACCTGCCGCCAGCTGCTGCAGGTCGTCATACTCGCCGGGTCTAATCAGTAGAGTAAGCCGGGCGCTGCGTTGCAGGCTGGGCTCGATACGCTGACGGCCGGGGCTTCCCTTTGGTGGCATGGTAGAAGGCTAGCAGCTGGGAGCGGGATACGGTGGGGGTTACCACGTCTATTGATACGGGGTCGGCGGCAGGGCTCGGGGCTGCAGGCTGCAGGGCTCGGGCTTGTCTCGACCAGGTCGACCAGGTCGGGGGGTAGCGTGTCGACCAGGTCGGGCCTCTTCCGTGTCGCTTCCTCGTGAAGGCGCTACGCTGGGCGGTGGGGGGGGGCTCTAAATGGTCTACGCGTCGTGATAGTAGGGGGCTAGGTTCCACTTCCTGAGCTTAAGCGACCCCCCCGGCCCCCCTCTTTTGGGGCCCCAGCCCGCGAGTTACCGCTTAATTGGTACCGCTATTCCCAC
>CAVOBC010000080.1:0-15248 GCA_963693635.1 Gammaproteobacteria bacterium
CATCAGGGGCTTGCGGGGCGAGTCCCATGCCACAAGAATCTGCGCCACCGGTACGCCATTGCGGCCGTTGCCAGCAGTCCAATAGCTGAATAGAGTGACGCCTGCGCGGCAAATCCAATTTGCTCGACCAGCGCACCACCCGCCATAAGCCCAAGAGGTAAGCCGTAAACAGCGAGCATCCGCACACCCATCACGCGGCCGCGCACTTCGGGTTTTGTTGCTACCAACAGCGCCACGGACATCGAGATCATCGCCATGCTCTGCGCGAGACCAACCAACGCCAGGATGACGATCCCCGCGTTCTTGCTATCGGACTGGGCGAACACAAGCAGGATCGCGTACCACAGCATGATGAACACGACGACAACTCGCGTCGCGTGGCGCGTGCCGCCAACGATAGCGAGCCCAATCGAACCAACCATGGCACCAATCGCATACGCCGCCATGAGATGACCCAGACCGGTCGCATCTGTGCCGTAGACATTTTTGGCGACATAAGGAAGCAACCCGTGCGATAGCGGGAATGCCGTCAGGTTGACCAGAAACGCCAGGCACATCATGGCCCGGATGCGCGGTGTCTCGATCACAAACTGCAGACCAAACTTGAGCTGTACCCAGGCGCTGCCGGCCGCGCGTTCCACACCGGGTGCGACACCCGCAGTCAGCCCGATGCTACAAAGATAAAACGCGGTGACGACCGCGTACGATCCGCCAAAACCGATAGTTGATATCAAGCCAGCACCGGCGAGTGCGCCAGCGATCCGTGCGGAATCCATCGTCGTGCGCGACAAACCCATCGCACTAGGCAGATCGGCCTCAGGCACGGTGTCGCCGATAAGCGAGTTGCGTACGACGAGATCCGATGGTCGCACGAGTCCGACAGCGATACCGATTGCGAACACCATCCACGGCTCAAGACGATCCGTGAGACCGAGAACTGCAAAGAGCAGTGCTGCAAGCGCATACATGGCACGCAAACCCAGCAACAACCGGCGGCGGCTGATGCGATCCGCGAGGGTCCCCACATACGGACTGATCAGCGTCCCACCAAACTGAAGCGCCGCAAAAACCGAGAGCAGAAACACCGACTGGGTCTCAACCAGCACGTACCATCCGAGAATCAGCGTCTCCATTTCGAACGCCCAGGACGTCGCGAGGTCCGCCGGCCACTGAAAGCGATAACTTCTGACTCGAAATGCCGCGAGCGCGCGGAAACTCATAAGGATGGGGTCATATCACGGGGTGGGGCAGGCTCAGGGTCGCGAATCATGACTCTAACTTAGATGGCGATCTACCCATGCGCCTCAGCCGAACCGTTGTACGTCTGTATACTGAGTGCAGGGATGTACCGCTATCTTCTTCAAGGCCTCTTTTCTGCAAGCCTCATTTCTACAAGATCATGCGAGGGGTTTGCAATCCGACTTACAAGAATTGTCGAAGTGACAATCTCCGGACAAAAACTAACGAGACGAGGTGGGGTTGCCCTGGACGCCAGTCGCCTGTCGCATCTCCTCGTCTGCTAATCCCAGTTCGTCGCGCAACACCTCCACATTGTGCTCGCCAACGAGCGGAGCTCGCCGGCTGATCTGCCAGGGCGATCCATTGTAAATGGCCGCGCTACCCGGGTAGGTGTAACGGGTTCCCAGTTCCGGGTGCGGAACGTCGACCCAGAACTCCCGGTCAGCAAGATGTGGATCATCCAACAGTTCATCCGGGGTGCGAATCGAACTCCACGTGAAGCCCCGATCTTGCGCGCCATGGTAGATCTCGTCCGAGTCCATATTAGCAATGAAGTTGGCGATCACATCATTAACGATGTGGTCCGTATTCGCGCGAATGAACTTGGTATCTTGATAGCGCCCATCCAACAAATCATCGGCCAGGCCGTGGCTGTCCATCCACTCTGCAAGGCGCCGCAACATTGGCGGCGTTAAGCCCCAGACGATCGCGTTGACATACTTGCCGTCTCTGCAGCGGAACTGGGTCCTGGGCGTCGGTCGGGGACTGTGATGGCGCCCCGTCTGGCGCGTCACCTCGTCACCACGAAACACGTAGGACGCGACCGCACTCTCTGTAGTCAAAGCACAAGCCTCGTGTATGGAGGCATCCACGTACTGACCGGCGCCGGTGATCGTACGCTGAACCAGCGCAGCCATGATGCCGATGTAGGCGAAATGCGCGCCGGTGTGCCACGCATTGCCGCCGTCCGGCGCAATCGGTGGAGCGTCAGGCACATCTGCCTCATCGTACCCACAGGACGCCATCTGCCCCCCCGCAGCAAGATGCAACAGATCGCTAGAAACATAGTCGCGCCACGGCCCGGTCTGGCCAAACGGGGTCAGCGAGCACATCACAAGGCCATCATTTATGGCGCGCAGGTCCTCGTAGCCGAGCCCGAGCGACGGCAGATGGCCCGGCGCGCGGGACTCAAGCAACACATCAGCCGTGGCCACGAGTCGTTTGAACGCGATGGCACCATCGGCGCATTCCAGATCTAACGTCACACCCCGCTTGGAGGTGTTGTAATGCCAGAACGACAAGCTTTTGTCAGGGTCTGGTTCATCGGCCAGGAACGGCCCTATAGCGCGCGCATCCTCGCCGCCCGGGGGCTCAACCTTGATCACATCCGCACCAAGGTCCGCCATCAGTTTGCCGCAAAACTGACCCTGTTCACCCGCAACCTCTATCACCCGCAGACCGTCGAGCGGACCCGCTGGTTCAGCGTCGTTCATGTCAGCATGTCCTCCATATAAGGCAGGAGCGGCATGCTTTCCGGCCAGAACGTGCCGTCGTTAAAACCCGCCGCAAATGTCTCGTCGTCGAGTCCAAGAAGGCCTTGCAGCACGGTGTTGTTGTGCTCGCCAATCATCGGGCCCGGACGCGTGTTGTCTACCTGCGATGCAGACAGACGAAACGGGGCATTCTGTAACTTGAATGTTCCCATTTCCGGATGCGCCAACGGTTGATACATACCTCGATCGCGCAACTGCGGATCGTTATCCACCCGGTCGGCCGAACTCTGCACCGGCAGCGCGTGCACGCCGTGTGCCTGGCAAAGATCTGTCAGCGCATATTTGTCAAGCGTTAGGGTCCATGACTCGATGCCGTCATCCAGCGCGTCCTGGTTTTGCAGGCGGCCTGCTTGCGTCGCAAACTTCTCCGCTGCCGCCCAGTCCGGGTCGCCCATAAGCCGGCGCAGTTCATCCCACTCGGCATCGCTGAAACAGGCGATCACACACCAGTCATTGTAACCACCCGGGTCTGTCCGGTACGCATTGTGCGGAGCCACCGTCGGGCCACGATAACTGTTGGATGTGGTACCGGGCCACTGGGCGCGGTTGCCCGCCGGATAACCCTCACGGTGGGACGCACGCCCGTTGACCGTGTGGTCCAGTAACGCCGGGCCGGTCAAGGTAACGCCGGTAATCATTTGCGACTGATCGATGTGCTGCCCCTTCCCCGTCGTATTACGCCGGTACAGGCCGGTCAATGCGCACATCGCGCCATACAATCCGCCTGTGTCATCGAGGTAGGACCAGCCCCAGCCTGCTGGCGGAGCACCGGGCAATCCCGACATAAAGGTCAGTCCGGACGCCGCCTGCGCAACCGGACCGAAGGTCTTGTACGCATGATGGCGCCCGGTTTGGCCGTAGCCCGCCATCGAGACGTAAACGATGTCGGCCTTGGCCTTGCAAAGCTCGTCGTACCCAAGCCCCCAATCGCTCAGGACGCGCGAGCTAAAGTTTTCAATAACGATGTCTGAAACTGCTACCAGGCGCTTCGCCAGATCGAGTCCGCGAGCCGTCCTCACATTCAGCGTCACGCTCAACTTATTGGCATTGGTGTCGCTGAAGTTGCCGGAGTTATTGAGCGTTGGGTCAACACCCTTTGGCGTCGTTCCTGGAGTCCTGCGGCCGCGTTCGGTTTCCGGCCACTCGACCTTGATGACCTCTGCCCCCAGCGCACCGAGCCAGCGCGTGGCCCAGGGACCCGCCCGAACCCAGCTAAAGTCGAGCACGCGTATGCCCTCAAGGGGACGCGGTGCCTGGGCGGCGGGTTGGCTCGTCATGGTCCTAACCTCAGCTGTTGGTCAAAGCGCGATTGTACGCAAACCGCGCCCGTAAGCGCATGGAATATGCACGGGACGCGCAGCGGCCCCTGCTTGCTGGTGACTAACCTGGAATCGCCATTTTCCGCAAGAAAATACGAGGTTGGCGCGCAAACCGGCTCCCTGGAATCGTCCGGGTCACAATGTTGGGACAACAACCAGCGACTACCTTATTCAACGACTCGCGGATTGAGATCGGGACTTTCAAACACCCGGGCTGCAAGTTTCTTGTCAGGCGTGCCCTGAACAGAAGGATCATCGTGAAGTGCAGCCCGTTGGCGTTGGTCGCCTGGAAAGCGATTTGCCGGCCGCTTTCGATCCACTCGCCATCCACGCCGCCGACACGTCGCGTCTCGACATGCTGGCCCGCCTTCTCGCCGAGATTGACCGGATACCTGCCCAAATCAAAGTTCATGCGCAACACCTCGCTCTCGTAGACCCCCACGAGCGAGTCGATGGTCTGTACGGGCACTTCAACAAGGTCCGGCGGCACAGCCGTGCAAAACTGGCCATGCGGGCAGATCCGGTGCCAGCCATCAGTGCTTTCAGCGCATGCGGCCAAAGACAGCCTTCCCGCAATCGCGAGGAACAAGCAGAGTGGCAATCGAAAGTGGTCTGAACACGGGTGCATCGGAAAAAAACCTCATCCCTGGGACTGCAAACAACGCTGAACTTCACCATCTCGCGAGATGGCTGCGAGATGGTGCGGTTGTTCACACACCACTCGATCCAGAACGCATGAATCGTTTTACATTCCGAGGCATAGGGCCAGATTCCGGGCAAAGAAGCCGCATCTGATACGTGTGGTCGTTTCGTGAAGGCCTTTGAATGGCGCCTGGCAGCGATGAAGGGGGACGACGCGCGGCGTGATGAGCTGAACGCGAACTCAACATCCTTATGGAGCAAGAATTCGTTCCACTCATCGGTTGGGGTTCGCCCGCAACCTTTGAACGTCAGGTGGAACTCGCATTCGTGAACCGCAACTACGCAGCCCGGACAACAATTCTCAGTGACCGTCAGGAACGCTTTGGCGATCTCCGGGCCCAGATGAACCTTGATGAACTGGGTGATGCGATTTATCGCGATGCGCGTCAGCGAAAGGCCCTGGAGATCGAGAAGCTCGATCAGGACCGCATGCCCGTAGATGGCGCTGCCCTTAATAAACTTGTCGGGAACTACGTACCGAAGAACGGCAACCCCATCGCGATCTTCACGCAAGAAGGCAGTCACCATTTCAAACTCGCGTCGGGTTACGTGGACGAGTTAGTACCGACCCAAAAGGATCGATTCCTGGTCCGGCGCCACCGCGAATACGAATACGTCTTTCGCGACTCCGACCCGCCACAGTTTGACTTGCGCAATGGCCAACTCTGGCGAACCCTGATGCGACGGGACTAGGCACTTTCAGGGAATTCTGGAACTGGAGCGATGCTCCGTAGGCGGCGGTTTACTATCGCAAGCGCGCAATCGACGGACCTCGGTCTGTTGCGACCGCCCACCGATTACGCTTCGGTCAGTATTTCAACAAGCTGGACAAGATTGCCGCACGTGTCGTCCAGCACGGCCATCTTGACCTCGCCGGCATCCATTAGCGCCTGCGTGAACTCCACGCCAAGGCCCGTCAGTCGCGTGAACTCCGCATCCAGGTCGTCCACCTGAAATGACGCGTAGGGAATGCCGCCTGTACGAAGTGCGTCTTTGAAAGGCGCGACAGCCGGATGATCGCTTGGCTCGAGCAAGACTTCGGTGCCACCCCCACCCTTTTCAACAACCGTCAGATATCGATGCTCGCCGAGCGGGATGTCCTCCTCCATCTCGAAGCCCAGCTTTTCGGTATAGAAAGCGAGTGCACTCGTCTGGTCGTCCACAAAGACATTGCTCACATAAATCTTCATCGATCCTCCTCGAATCGGGAAAGCCAGCCATGCTGCAGTCGAATGAGCGGCACGCTGTTCAATGAGTGCAGTTTGGTCGTACCGCTCCATTCCACGTCGACAACTCCCATCGCTTCCAACGCGGATAGATGCCGTAAAACCACCCCGCGTCAGGGAATCTCCCCTGCGTCAAACGCTCGCAGCGCATCTTTCAGACCGTTGTCACGTATGTGACGGTTGATCGCTTTAACGGACGCACCTGCATGGGCGATTGCATCGATCTCGACGCTCTGCAACAACGCTTCACGAAAGCCCTGTATTTCCTGGATACGGTTTGCGGACTGCTTCTGCAGCGCGAGAATTTCTCGCGGCGTGCGCGACACGCGCTTTGCATAGTCGGCGACAAAGTCGTCCAGTTCGGCATCGGGCACCGCCCGATTGAAGAGTCCCCACTCTGCAGCCTGCGCACCGGTAATGATCTCGCCGGTCGGGAAGAACATCTCCTTCGCCTTTTTGGGTCCAACCATCCAGGTCCAGATTGAGCCAACGTATCCGGCGCCCAGTGGCAACTGCGGTGTGCCGACACGGGCGTCGTCGGCAGCGAACGTCACATCACAGATCGCGGCAAGCTGCGTGCCACCCGCCAGGCAATAGCCCCGCACCTTGGCGATGACGGGCAGCGGCAGATCCCAGATACGCAGCCAGTTGCGCATGATCGCCTCGAGGGAGGCGCGATCCCCGGTCACCCCACCGCCGCCACCGGTGCTGCCCCCAGTGATGTCATAGCCCACCGAAAACGCGCGCCCCTCGCCCTCCACGACCGCAACGTGCACGTCGGGATTGGCCGCCGCCGACTCCAGCGCATCAATCAACTCGTTCTGGAGTTCGATCGAGATCGCGTTCAGTTTTTCCGGTCGTCGAAGGGTCACCGTGGCGACCCGGCCGGCGATATCAATCGAAATGGTGTTGTAGGCCATCGGTGGTCTTCCCGTTGAATGGTCGAGCGAGAATACGGGACCCCATGTCTGAGGACCAGACAACGCACCGAGCGGTGTTTTCACGTCTCGCCCGCAAATCGATGTCTTCGTCGCCATTCACCTTGTTAATAAAAAAGGAATATACAAAGACAGGCAACGGGAGGACCCATGGGCATATTCGAAGTGCTGGCACACCCAATTCGTCGCGATATTTTATGTTTGCTCGCAAACGGTCCCCTGGGCGCAGGCGAGATCGCCGCGAACTTCGATGTGTCCAAGCCCGCGATCTCGAAACACCTGAAACGGCTGCACGAGGGCGCGCTCGTCACGCGAACCGTCGATGCGCAGAAACGCATCTACGAGTTGGACCCCACGGGACTCAACGCTGTCGATCGTTGGGTGGCAGACAGACGGGCAGCATGGGCAACAAGACTGAACAAACTCGAACAATATCTGGAGCAAGCGCATGGGCGACGCAAAAAGCCATCACGGTCGGCAGGAGACAGATCCAAACCTCGCGACGATTGAAGGCACCGGCCACCCGCCGCGTCGAGATCAAACGATCTCTTGCCCTATACGATCGACGACCTCTGGAAAGCACTCGTTGATCCCGACGCCGTGCGCCAATGGTTTGGCGCGTGGTCAATCGATCCGCAAGAAGGCGGCGACATCCAACTGGGTTTCGGCGAGACCATCGTCCCCAGATCAATCAGAACGATCTCGCCTCCCCATACACTCGCCTATACCTGGGAACAGGATGGCGAAGCGCCATCACTCGTGCAGTACGACCTCTTAAGGGTTGGCGACAGCCAGACGTTGCTCACGGTGAGCCAGGAACCACTCGAGGCACGCATCACGGTAGACGTCGCCGCGGGTTGGCACAGCATGATGGATCGGCTGTCGACATACCTCGTCACCCGCACGCTTGCGGCTCAGGATAAGGATGGTTGGGCACAACTGTATGCGCCATATGAGGCAAAACTGGCGAGCGCGTAGCACCAACAGGTTGCCGAAAAAACGGCAATATGCTGCCGTGAGTTCCCTTAGCGACCCCCCGTAATCCGGCACAGTGAAATGCTACTAGGGAATCTCTGCGAGCAACTCTGCAATCACCCGCGCACCATCCTTGAAGATCGGCCAACCGTCGCCGGTTAACACGGCGTCGATCGTAGGCAGATCTGCCAGACGCCGCACTGACCTAATCGCACTTGCCTTGTCCTGCAGCTTTGCATCCGGCAGCAAACAGAGCCTGCCGGCCTCGTGGGCTCTAATCAGATCGCCGGTTATCAGGGTTGTCTCCTCCAGCAAAAGCGCTACTTCACCCGGCGTCTTGGAACCCTCAAAGGCAATGACCATCAGCCCCGGCACTACTTCGTCGCCGTCCGCAAGCCACGCGGAACACGCCATGCTGTCACGCTCACCTGCCGGTCCCAGCACCTGCGCGCCGGTCGTCGCCGCAAGCGCAAAGGCGGCGCGTTCATGGTCGGAGTTGGTAATAAGGATGGTTGCAACCGATCCCAGTGTCGCCATGTGGTCCGCATCGTGTGCAGACATAGGCAGCGGGTCGATCGCAATGTTGCCACCCGGCCTCACCCACAAGACGCTGTGAAAATCGATGTTTCTGCTCTCATCGAATTGCGACCAACCGTACAGGTCCGGCCGATGCAATCGCTTCATAGGCCCGCTCCCATTAGAATTTCGTTATTCGCCAGTCCTTCATACCCATTTCGCGCGTGCCCATTCGCGCCTGCCAATGCAGACCAACGACTTCAAGCCGACAAAACGAACATAGGGGAGCGAAAAAGCTGACGAAGAACAGATCGAGCTTATCAGCTTCGTCGCATTCGATGCGCCACCGTTCAAAGAAACACTCACACTGCGCATCGGACGCGTTTCCACGCGCGGTGTATCATCCGGGCTCCAAACATCAAGGAGTGTTGCCGTGAAGCTAGGCGTTGTCTTTCCCCAGACTGAAATCGGCGCGGACCCGGATGTCGTGGCCCGTTTTGCGACGACCGCCGAAAGCCTCGGCTATGACCACCTCATTGCCTACGACCACGTGCTCGGCGCCGGTACCGCGAGCCGCCCGGATTGGAGCGGCCCCTATACATCCGAGAGCATGTTCCACGAACCCTTCGTCCTGTTCGGCTATCTCGGCGCCATCACCTCTACGCTTGAACTCGTAACCGCTGTCATCATCCTGCCCCAGCGGCAGACTGCACTCGTCGCCAAGCAGGCCTCAAGCTTGGATGTGCTCACGCGCGGACGCCTGCGACTCGGCATCGGCACGGGCTGGAATGCGGTTGAATATGAAGCGCTCGGTGAGTCCTTCACCAACCGCGGCGCACGCTCTGAAGAGCAAATTGATGTCATGCGCAAACTGTGGGCGGATGACGTCATCTCTTATGAGGGCAAGTGGCACACCATCACCGATGCGGGCCTCAATCCCCTGCCCGCGCGGCAAATTCCCATCTGGCTGGGTGGCATGGCGCCCCAGGTTATCGATCGCGTTGCGAGACTCGCCGACGGCTGGTTTCCATTTTTTAACCAGGGCCTCGAAGAGCAGCTCAAAAAAGTGCACGAAGGCGCTACGGCAGCGGGGCGCAACCCCGACGACATTGGCATCGAAGTGATCACACCGCTCGGCAACGCTGACGGCAAGACGCTGGACCAGTTGAAGAAGCTGCGCGACATGGGTGTCAGCCACTCAGCTGTTGTGACCATGAATGTGGGTCTCAGCGGTGACGAGCACGTTGATGCCATCAAACGTTTCTGGGACGTGGCGGGCTCAATCATCGACTGACGCCCCGGGGGACGACGTCAGGAGACACAACTCACCGCACGTCGCCCCACAACGTCGAGAAAATTTACAGATCAGAATTCGTGAGCCGTCTCGGTTTGCGTAAACTGCTGGATCTGTTCACTTTTTGCTCATTGGCGTGGTATTTGCATTATCAGCTGCTCGCCGATGATGCAGCGATATGGCAATCAAATATCACACCCAACGCGACTCAACACCCGGCAGCCGCAGTTCCTTCTTCGAGGAGAGACAATGCAAGCGCTTGCACTTCGAATCTCACATCGTGTTCGCTGGATTTGCCCCGAAGCGCTTAGCTGCCGCGACCTGCACGTGTAGCACTGATAACGGCGACCCGACTGTTCGCGAGCGCGGCCCACGCTGCGAAGGTCACGACGATCGATCACAACGCGTTCACCTACCGCAACACGGGCGCCGGCGCCCTCTTCGGCGGCCCCGCTGCAACAGACTTTCATTTGGTCGTCCGCAAGAGGTTCAAACGAAAAAAAACGCCTAAGTCCAGCCCCATTCAGTGATGTCACGACGCATTCCAACAACACCAAAGCCGATTTCAAGACGGGATCAGTCGACGATGGCGAGTCCCACCATGTGACCTTTGTATCGCGTGACCAAAAGCCCAAGCCAGAGGGCTATTTCACATGCGCCGAAGCTGGCAAATTCAAAGGCGTCAAATGCAGTGATTCGGTTCGCAGCAAGGCGCTCGATGGTAACGACGTCGCATTTACCGAAACCACCGGTGGCTTCGATTTCGAGATCACGGTCGCCAACGAGTTTGGCGGGCACCTGTCCGGCGAGGTCGCCGTCATGATCAACCGTGCCGGCTACGATGGACTCTTTCCGCACCCTGGTGGACGAGACGGTCTTGCTGTCCACCAGCTACAGTCTCGCCGATGGCGACTTCCTGACCCCGACAGCGCTGACGGGATTTCTGGCAACGGGCGATTCACTGCTGCTTGCGGGTACGGCAGACTCAGGCGACGGCGCGGGTGCGCTCGACTGGGCAATTGGCATCTCGGTGCCGGCACCACCAGTGGGTGTGCTGGTCTTACTCGGGCTCAACGCGCTCAGTCGGCATTGCTTGTCACCATATCGCAAGGGTCCCCTGGCGCTGAGACGTTTCATCCGCCTCAGCGTCCCCGGACGTCAGTTGGTTGACTCTTCCTCAAGGAACAGATTCGCCCGCATCCTGACAAAGTCACTTGACGCCTGTATTCAAAATCGCCAAAAATTCGTGCTCGCCGTCCGGTAACGAGACGCGGACGTTGCGAACCCGAACGACCAGATCAGCGAACGACATCCAACGACGCCTGACCCGGTCGGTGTATGGTCCGGGTCCGGAGGAGAGCTTCATGACACAACTCGCTTGTTCGCTCAGTCATCTCTCTTTCCGGTTTCCGTCGTCCCAGGAAGCGCTCTTTGACGATCTTTCCTGCGTTTTCGCCAGCGGCTTTACCGGAATCGTCGGCGCCAATGGCGTCGGCAAGACAACCCTGCTGCAACTCGCGACAGGCGGGCTCAAACCTGAACATGGGCGGGTGTCCGGGCCAGACGCGGCCATCTACTGCGAACAGCGGACAGACCGGCCACCCACCGAGCTTGCCGATTTCCTGCACGCGGACGACGCTGCAAGCTATGCGCTAAAGGGGCGATTGGGCGTCAACCTCGACTTTGCAGATCGCTGGGACACGCTCAGCCACGGGGAACGCAAGCGCACACAGATCGGGTGTGCAATCTGGCAGCAGCCCGCACTCCTGGCGATCGATGAACCGACCAACCACATCGACGCAATCGCACGAGAATTGCTGATCCAGAGCCTCAGGCGATATCAGGGCATTGGCCTCATCGTTAGCCATGACCGGGAACTCCTCGACACGCTGTGCGGCCACTGCCTGTGGTTAGCTCCCCCTGACGCTACCCTCTACAATGGCGGCTACACCCAGGCACAGGAACAACGCGAGGGCATCCTCGAGACCTCCGTGCGGGACCGCAGCAAGGTAAAACGAGAATCGACACGGCTGCAACGAGAAATGCACCAGCGACGCGAACAGGCGGCCCGCTCGCACAAGAATCGATCGAAGCGCGGCATCACGGCAAAAGACCACGATGCCAAGGACAAAATTGACCTCGCGAGCGTTAGCGGCAAGGACGGTCAGGCCGGCCGACTCTTAAAACAAATGGAGGGCCGGCACGCTCAGGCGCAGGCACGGCTCGAGAGCAGCGTGGTGCAAAAGCAGTACGATCTCGGCATCTCGGCATCTCGCTTCCCGGGTCGCGGTCCCGGCGCTCACATCTGCTTCATGTCGATGCCGGCTACATCCCCCTGTCGCCGACCCGCAACCTCAGGCACCCCGTGCTGTCGATGCAGACCAGTGACCGGGTTGGCATCGGCGGTGCCAACGGCCTCGGCAAGTCGACCCTGATCGCGCATCTGCTTGGGCACTTCCATATCGAGCTTGCACACCTGACGCACATGCCCCAGGAGATTTCCGCACAAAATGGTGCAATCTTGCTGCGCGAGGCAAAAGCGCTAAAGAACGAGCAATTGGGACACGCCATGAATGTGGTGAGCAGGCTCGGGTCGCGCCCCCAACGGCTTCTAGGTAGCGCGCAACCCAGTCCCGGCGAGTTACGCAAGCTGCTTCTTGCCCTCGGCATGGGGCGTTCACCTCACCTGATCATCCTCGATGAGCCAACCAACCACCTCGACCTGCCATCAATCGAGTGCCTGGAAGCTACGCTTGTCGACTGTCCCTGCGCTATGGTCATCGTTAGCCATGACGAGCGGTTATTGGACCACCTCACCACCACCCGCTGGGAAATCGAGGATGCAGGGTCCGGCGACAGCGAACTCATCGTTGCAGCCCTTGGCCCGGAAAACCTTTAGCCGCATTTCACGGTGCCGGATCACCGCGCTGTCGCGCAGGGAACACCGCGGCACCTTGCTTTAGTTCCATGAAAGGCGCTGCTCTTCATCTGCCTGCTAGAATCATTTTCTCGTCGCTCCCAGACCTGATTCAGGCAGCGAGAAGCGGCCGACACGCACAACCGGCACAGAGCCGTGGATTCGGCCCACTCACGCACCGTTGCACACACCCAGGAAGACATCGGCATTGACGACATCGGCACTTGACCACCCTAAACGCGCACTCCCAATCGAGAGCGCGCAGAACGTCCGTGATCTCGGCGGATACAAAACAGCCGATGGCGCTGAGACACGCTGGCACCGTTTCGTACGTGCCGGCGACATGGATCAAATGACCGGGACCGACCAGCAGCGACTGCTCGACCACGGCATCGGCACCATCGTCGATCTGCGCATGGACAAGGAAATCGCCGCGGCGCCGAACGTCTTCACGGCACATCGACACGCGCGCTTCGTCATCCACGACTTCTGGGGCAAACGCTTCGATGCATACCGGTCCAAGAACAAGACCGCATCACTCGATCAGAAACTCGCCGCTCTCTACTGTGAAGGGCTCGTCGAATCGGGCTTTGTCATTGCAGAGATCATGGCCACATTCGCCGATGACCGGACCGGCGGCTATGCCTTCCACTGTCGATCCGGGAAAGACCGGACCGGCCTCGTGGCCGCGCTCTTGCTCGCGATAGCAGGCGTGCCGGCACCGACGATCTGCGACGACTACGGACTTACGGCTAACTTCCTGATCTCGCCCGACGCAGACAAACAAATCGATCCGAATCAACCTGGCGCTTACCTCAGAGGTTGTGCGCCGGCAACGATGGCGATGACGCTCGGCTTTCTGGATCAAACGTTCGGCAGCCCGCTTGGCTACCTCCAGCATATCGGTGTCACCGGGGCCCAAATCAGTGCCATCAAATCGAAACTGCTGGATTAACCGGTTGCAAGCCAGCGCCTGGTTGCTCGCCGCTGCGGTGACTGCGCTCTTTTGCGCTTACCTTGCTGCCTTCGCGGGCCAAACAGAAGTCCTGCCCATCCGCGCATCACTGTTCAGCAAACTAACGGCGGCGGCGCACGCCCTTGAGGACAGCGCAGGCGCTGACAAAGAGGCGCAGCGAGCACTCGTGCAGATTACCGATCTCTTGGGTGACGATCTGAACGCGACTGAAGAATCAGAGGTCTGGGGCCTCCTCGCACGGGCGCGTTTTGCGACAGGCGATGTCGACGGCGCGATCGCCGCCTACAAGAACGTGCTGACCTATTCACCCATCGCCAGAAACACCCGGCTGCGAACGCTACGGACACTTGCCACTCTTTCGGCAGCGACCGGCGACTGGGCAGGCACACTTGCTCACGTCGATCGCTGGCAATCAACGAGCGACTGGGCCGACCCCAATCTGCTCTATCTCAAGGCGGCCGCTCTCTACAGTCTTGGTGCACTTAAAGGTGCTCGAACTACCATCGACGCGACGCTTGAAGCGGTTGCGACGGCTGGGGTGAGTCCGCGCCCGGGGTGGCTGCATCTGCTCGCGATCCTGCAGAATGCGGCTGGCGACAGGGTCGGAACGATTGCCACCTTGCGAGTCGTCGCTAAGCGCTTGCCATCCGCACAGGTCCAGACAGCGATCGACGCCCTCTCCGGAAGTAAACAGGTGAACTTTGGGCCCCTACGCGTCGACACCACGCAAACGTCTATCCCCCGCTTGGCGCAGGCCATGTCCCATCAACCGCTCGAGGCCGTCTCCCCCGTCATCCCGGCGGCCCTGCTCGATACACGCTTGCGCGGTTGGGTCACCATCGCGCTGACCATCGATGTCGACGGCGGTGCGACCAACGTCAAGATCATCGACCGCTGCATCACCACAATCGGCCCAGCGCTTGCGTGTTCGGCAAACCCGTTTTCGTTAGAACGCTTGTCAATAAAAGGCTTGTCAATAAAAGGCTCGTCAACAGAGGGCCGGTCAATAGCAGGCAGCGCAAGAGACAGCACCCGCTTCGATGAGCCTGCACTCGAAGCGGGTGCCCGGTTGCGCTTTGAACCGGTCGTCAAAGATGGCGTTCCGGCTTCAGTTGTCAACGTGCGTCAACTCATCGTCTTCGAGCAACCGGCAGACTAGCTATTTCCTGTCCCAGAACTCCGTTCTGGGGCGGGCACTGGCGAGCGGTGCAGGGATGCACCGCCATTTTCTGCAAGCTTCTTTATCTGTAAAAAGAACGCGAGGTTTGCTTGCAAACCGACTCCCAAGAATTGTCAGGACGACAATTTTGGGACAAGAACTAACCACACCGCATTCGACGTCGTGCGCAGACAACTACTGACATCTGAGACATCTGAGACATCTGAGGCATCTGAGAGGTTCGCTAATCAGCGGCAGTTGGCGGGGATCAACAGTTGCCAGTCCCCGCCAACGCCAATGCTCCGATCAGGCGCCCGGCCTGGTCGCCTTCAGTAGGAAACGATCAGTCTTTCCCCGTACCGAAGGGTCAAACACGCCCTTGTCCCGCGCATCGCCAGAATTGCGTAACAGATCACTCATTTCGACTTTAAAAC
>CAVOBC010000081.1:0-15122 GCA_963693635.1 Gammaproteobacteria bacterium
GATGGCACTGCCCCCACTGTGGCATCGGTTGCAACCGGGTCGTACCCACCTCGCAGCATCCACCTTGTCCCAATCGCGAGCACATAGCCACCCCGTGCACTGGCTCCCTGTTACCCGCGACTCGCCGCCGGTTAAGAGAGAATCCGTCAACCCTGATCACCGTGATCCGATATGATGCTGCCCCATGCAGATTGGCATCGTCTCGGACATTCACGGCAACATTGCAGGCCTCGACCATGCGCTCGCGCGCATGGGGGCTGTCGATGCGTTGTGGTGTGCCGGTGACGCCTTCACGCAGGATGAGTTCTCGAATGCAGTCGTCGCACGTCTGAAGGAACGGGGCGCGCGTTACATCCTGGGCAATCATGAGGAAACCCTGCTCCACCCCGCGAGCTTCCGCGCGCAGGAGAGTGCGTCGGTTGACCAGGAGCTACTGGCCTGGGTTCGCCGTCAGCCAACCCAGATCACCGAGTGCATCGACGGGCTCAATATCCACATGTTTCACTCGACCCCGTGGGAACCGAGCGGCGACTACCTGTACCCCCACAGCCAGTTCCTGCATCGCCTGGGCGATCTCGATGCAGATGTCGCCATCTATGGCCACACCCACACCAAGATTGCGCGTGAGATTAACGGCACGCTGGTTTTGAACCCGGGCTCGGCCGGCATCGGCCGACCCAGCAACGACCGCCAACTGTCTTACGCAATCCTCGATACAGTTACTCGCGACGTCGTCTTCGACGACTTCGACGACCCCGGGCTCCCCTGATTCCGCTTGCCGGCTCGGTGTTTCCAGCCATCCGCGCCGACAACCTTCGCTAACCTCACACCCTTTGCCTTGGCGTTTGTTCGGCGCGGTTTGTTAATGTGTCTGCATGCTGCACGTCTATCAGGAATGCGCACACCTGAGGATGCGAAAATGCAGTCACGACGACCCACGCAACCGCTGCCAGCAAGCAGGGGTACCCACCGGCCGGGTCCGCCTGAGGGCACAACCCGCGCCGGCTCGACAAAGGCTAACCCCACGTGAGCCTTGCGACCGATACGATGGAACAGGAGGCAACGGTCAGTCACATCAGCACTAGCCCCGTCGACCTTCCTGCACTCTTTCTGGCGCATCGCAAAAAAGTGTTTCGCGCGGCTTATCGCCTGACCGGCAACGCCGCTGATGCCGAGGACGTGCTGCAGTCCGTGTTCCTGCGCCTTCTCGGTCAGGCGCACATGAGCGATGCGCTGGTCACTGACCCCGCTGCTTACCTGACGCGATCGGCAATCAACGGCGCACTCGATGTGCTTCGCAGGCGCAACACCGCCGTCGTCGTCGACTTTGAAGTCGCAACGCGCTCGCTTGCCGCAGACGACACGTCGACAGGCGAGTACGAACTGTCCAACCAGCAATTGCAGGACCAGCTACGAGCGGCGCTCGCCAAAGTGAATCCCCGCGCCGCAGAACTCTTTGCGCTCAAGCATTTCGGCGGTTTCGGCAACACCGAACTCGCTGTGATGACCGAGACCTCTGCGTCGGCGGTCGGCGTGACGCTGCACCGCACCCGTCAACAACTACAAAAGCATCTCGGCTTATTGAAGGCCGACGGAGTCAACAATGACCGATGATACCCATTCCGGCGAAAGGGCCGACAGGTTGTTCGACGCGGCACTCGACGCCGTCCAGACCGATGTTCCCGAGGCCGCCGCAGAAGAAGCCACGTTCGCCCGTGTCAGTGCAGCGATCGAGGCGCAGGGCACGGGGGTTCCCGCAGATTACCTCGCCATGATTCCGGAGTACCTGTCGAATCGACTGAGTCCTGCCCAGCGCATGCTGTTCGAGGAGGAGGCGAAGTCGTCAGTGCCGCTGCGCAGGGCGATAGGCGCCGCACGCAGAGCAGGGGGCAGCAACGCAGCAAGCGCCCCCGGCGCAGGCACCGACGCGGCCAACGAGAGACGTCCGTACCTGCGCTGGGCGGTAGCCGCATCGGTGGTCGTCGCAGTAATCACCGCCGCACTCGCACTGGTGCCTGAACTGCCACGGCCCGACCAGTCCCAGTTGGTGCAGGTCAAATCCATCGAGGGCAGACTGTTCCGGGTCGAATCGGACGGGCTGGCGGCGGTTATGCCGGGTACGTGGATCGACGGCGGTCAACAGCTTCGAACGCCCCGTGACAGCTCGGTGATCATGACGCTGGACGATGGCTCCCGGGTCGAGCTTGACGAGCGCTCGCAGCTCAGCGTGGTGCGGTATTTTGCCGGCAACCGCATTCACGTCAATCGGGGACGGATCTTTGTGCAGGCATCTCCGCAGGGCTCAGGCACCCTCGAGGTCATCACCAACGAGTTCCGTGTATCTGTGACCGGCACGATGTTCGGCGTCCGCCACGGCGCACGCGGCTCGCGCGTCTCAGTGGTCGAAGGTGAGGTCCAGGTCTACCGGACCGGCGACAGCACCGCGCTTTATCCGGGCGACCAGCTTGATTCCCGCACGGACGACATCGCCCAGAACATCAGCGATGCGATCGCCTGGAGTCAGGATGCGGACCGCTACGTCGCCATGCTGACCGAGCTGAATGTTCTGAACCGGGATCTGTCGGCGGTGATGCAAACCGATCCACGCTTCTCAACGCGACTACTTGACCTTGCGCCCGCAGACACGGCCATTTACGCCGCCGTCCCGAACGCGCCCGAGAAGATCGCGGACGCCTTCAACGCCATTCGTGAGCGCATGACCGGCGGCGAAGAACTGAGGAAAGTGTGGGAGCAAGTGTTCACGAGCGAACACGAAGCCGAAATCGTTACGATGGCAACCTGGCTCAGCGAGGTCGGCCAACTGCTCGAGGACGAGACCGTCTTTGCAGTCCGGCACCTGGCGTCTGAGACGGAGACTCACATTGCTCCGTTTGTGATGTCAGAACTGAGATCCGGTGTGACGATTGATGACGTGCAGCAGCTTGCCGACCAACTGCAGTCGCGTGTGGCCGACAATGGCCTCGACGTCATTGTCATGGCCGACCCGTCTGGCGCGGTGGACGACACCCTGTCAATTCTAGTCACCGACGGGCTGCTCGTCGCTGCCTTCGACCCGGACACGCTGAACACCATCGCCTCGACCGTTGCCGGCAGTGGCAATCCGTTTGTTGGCAGTGAATACCACCAACTGCTGCAGAACGCTTACATCGACGGTACCGAGTACCTGGCATCCGCCAATGTCGAGCAATTGATAACGAGCTCACCGGATGACGCGGCAACGCCGCTCGCGATCATGGGCGCCGACAACGCGCGCTTTGGCATCATCGAGCGCTACCGTACCGGCGACAGGGCAACGACGACTGCGGACCTGTACTTTGACGGCGAACGTCATGGCATTGCGGCGTGGCTGGCCGAGCCGTCGGCAATTGGCTCGCTGGAATTCTTCTCGCCGGACACGACCCTCGTCAGCGCGTCGCTGATCAAGGACCCGGTCGCCATGTTTGATGAATTGGTGGCAAACCTGCCACTGCCTGAGGACGGCGTTGATCCGCTCGCCCGATTTCAGGACGAGAGCGGCTTCCATCTGCGTGACGATTTCCTGGCATCACTTGGCGGCGATGTCGCGATCGGTCTGGACGGTCCGGCTTTTCCCCTGCCGGCCTGGAAGATTGTCGGCGAGGTGTACAACGCCGACCTGCTGCAGGCAACGATTGAACTCATGATCGAACGCATCAATCGCGACGCCCTCGATGAACTCGGCCACGAGGTCGTCAACGTTGCAGAAACGGACATCGGCTATGAGCTCACGGTGTCCATTTCAAATCGACTAGAACCGTCGGCCGCACCGCACACAATCGACATCGACTATGCGTTCGTGGGCGGTTACGTGATCGCAGCGCCCACCACGACGCTGATCGAGCGTGCAATCAATACCTATGAGTCGGGCGCTTCGGTCACAACCTCCCCGGACTTCCAGAGCCTGTTGCCAACGGATGGCTACCTTGACTTCTCGGCACTTGCGTACCTTCGGATCAATGATCTCTTTGGGGGCGCGCTCTCGGGACTGGGCAGTCTGGTGCTCGATGACGAACAGAAGTCGTCGATCGCGGCGATTGGCGAAAGCGCCGGTGCTTCGCTCTCGGTCGCTTACGGCGAACCGGAACGCATCCGGTTAATCGCCAACACCCCCGGAAACTTCCCACTGACCGATCTGTCAGGCATGCTTGGACTAACATCAATCGTGCAGGCAATCTCGATCATTTCGGGTGAGGGAATGCCGGACATCGGAGCACTCGAGGCGATGGTCGACGGGCAGGGAGAGGCGCAATAGAACCACGACAAACGCGAGTGGAAGCCGACGGCGCGGGCGCGGGCCTGGCGGATGCGACAACGCCGCCACCCGGCGTCCGCAACGATCAACCACCGCCGGCGGACGGCGCAGATCTTGCAACCGACGCGCGCTCCCAACCCGTCATCGAGTTACAGAATCTGAGCGTGACCCTCGGGGGTCATCCAGTTCTGAAATCGCTTACCACCCGCGTGACGGGCCGCTGCATCGGCTTGCTCGGACCGAACGGCGCCGGCAAGACCACCCTGCTCAACACGCTGCTGGGCTTCTATCCGTCAACAACGGGTAGCGCGAAAGTACTGGGGCGCGATATTCGGGAACGCGCCGTGCGCCAGCAGATTGGCTACATGCCAGAGAACGACTCTTTCATCGCAGGTATGAGCGGTGTGAACTTCGTCCGCTATATGGGAGAACTCTCGGGGCTGCCGCCAGAGCAGGCGCTCGAGCGCGCCCACGAGGTGTTCTTCTATGTCGGGCTTGGCGAGGCGCGTTACCGCAACGTAGAAGCCTACTCGCTCGGCATGAAACAACTCGTCAAGCTTGCCCAGGCGATCATCCACGGACCGCGGCTCCTGTTCCTCGATGAACCCACGAACGGGCTGGATCCTCCGGCTCGTACCCGGATGCTGCAACTAATCCGCGAGATCCGGGACTCCGGCGAGGCGCGCGTCATCATCTCGTCGCACCTGCTGCGCGATGTTGAGGAATGTTGCGAGGAGGTGCTGATACTGCGCCACGGGGAGATCGCGACCTATTGCAATCTCGCCGAGCAGAGACGCAGCATCGAGAAATTCCTGCTGCTGCAAGTTGTCGGCGCGCCCGCCACCGACGCGGGCGCTGATCCTGTCGACGCCTTTGTTGCGGGGCTGCGCGACCGCGGGTGCGAGGTCGGCATGCAGAACCGGCGCCGTTTGCGCGCCGTGCTGCCGCCCACGATGGAAGTGCGCAATGTCTATGAACTCGCGACCGCACTGAACGTCCAGATTCGCGGCCTTGACCACAAGCGCGATTCACTCGAAGACATCTTTCTGCGCGCGATGGAGGGCGACCACCGTCCCGGGGACGGCTCCTGATGGCCGTCTACGAACGCAGCTATCACGGCTACGATGGCGAACTGACCGGCACCGGCAATCGCATTCTCGTCATCTCCAAGTTCACGACCCGCGAACTCTTCCGCTCTCGCATGTTCTGTGCCTTCTTTGCGATCTGCTTCGTGCCTTCGGTTTCCTTCCTCATCGCGATCTACCTGCGGTACAACCTGGAGATGCTGACCGAGCTACAGATTCCAATCGACGAGATCTTCATCATCGACGCCGGGTTCTTCATCAACTTCCTGCAGTACCCGCAGGCCTCACTGTCCTTTCTGCTCGCGCTCGTCGTTGGGCCCGGCATGATCTCACCTGACCTCAGGGACAATGCGATGCCGCTCTACCTTTCCCGGGCTCTCACCAAGACCGACTACCTGCTCGGCAAGCTGCTGGTTCTTGTGGTGCTGTTGTCGCTCATTACCTGGGTCCCCGCGGTCCTCTTATTCTTCATCCACGCGTATCTCGGACCGGAAGGCTGGCTGGTGGACAACCTGCAACTGCCGTTTGCCTTCATCGTCACATCCTTTGCCTGGATCTTCACCCTTTCGCTCACGGCGCTCGCGCTGTCTGCCTGGATCAAATGGAAGCAGGTGGCACAAATTACCTTCTTCGGCTTTTTCGTCATGTCGAGTGCGCTCGGCGAGGCCGTGCGCGAAATCTTCGGCGGCTGGCTCGGCAGCGCATTCTCCGCGTTTGATTCATACGCCGTGCTGATCAGCTACGCCGCAAACGAGCCGGTGCCGATCTCGATGCCGCCGTCGGTTGCGATCATGAACATGCTGGTACTCTCGGCGCTTGCAACAGCGCTCATCTTCCAACGCATTCGGGCAAAGGAAGTCGCATGACACGAGGCAATGATGCAATCGAGATCAGCGGCGTCTCCAAATTCTACGGCGAGGTGCTCGGCGTCAATCGCGTGGATCTCACGGTCATGCCCGGCATCACCGGCCTTGTGGGTCCAAACGGTTCTGGCAAGTCCACCTTGATGAACCTCATCGCCGGGCTCCTGACGCCGACCAAGGGCACGATCTCCATCCTTGGTTTGACGAATCGCGAGCCCCAGTTGCTCTATCAACACATCGGCTATTGCGCCCAGGTCGACTCGTTCCCGCCGCGCATGACCGGTCGCCAGTTCCTGATAAACTATCTGCGCGTGCACGGTTTCGACAAGCGGAGCGCGGCTCACCTCGCTCACGAAGCGCTGACGCGTGTCAGTCTGCTCGCGACGGCGGACCGGCGCATCGACGGTTACAGCAAGGGCATGCGCCAGCGCATCAAGCTCGCACAGTCAATTTGCCATCAACCTCGGGTCATGGTGCTGGACGAGCCACTGAACGGCCTCGATCCCATGGCACGCGCCGAGATTATCGACCTCTTTCTCGAACTCGCGGCGGGTGGCGCCCACATCCTGGTGTCGAGCCACATCCTGCACGAGGTCGATCTCATTTCCGATCGCGTGGTTTTTCTGAGCAACGGTTATGTGGTCGCCGAGGGCGACGTGCAGGGCATTCAGGGCGAGATCAAACACCATCCCATCCAGATACGCATCTGCTCCGAGGCAGCACCCGTCATTGCTGCCAGGGTGTTTGACCTGCCCGATGTCGTGGAAGCACGCTTGCATGACGACCGGCGCAACGTCTTTGTGCGCACCCGCAACGCCGATCGATTCTTTCTGGCTTTCAATCAGATGATCATGGATCACCCCTGGACGATCGAGGCGGTTTCTCCGGTGGATGAGTCCGTCGAAGCCGTGTACCAGTACCTCGTCGCTGATGAGCCAGTGAGCCAATGAACGCCGTTACGTATCCCCAGGACAATCCACACCTCTGGTTCACACAGTTACGCGCAATCATCGGCATCGAACTCGGCCGTGTCCTCTTTACATCTCGTGCCACGGCAATCTATGTCGTGGCAGCGGTTCCCATCATATTGCTGACAACGGTGGGCTACATCGACAATCCGCGCACCGGCGGGCCGATCACCGGCAACATCGCCAATGCACGCTATGCATTCGCAGTCATTTATGCGGGCTTCCTGCTCGGAACCATGGTCTTCCTCGGCAGCGCGTCGCTCTTCATCAGCCTCTTCCGCGGCGAGATCCTCGACCGCAGCCTGCACTACTATCTGCTGTCCCCGGTTCGACGCGAGATTCTTGCCGCTGGCAAATACCTCGCCGGCTTGATCGCGTCGATCGGGCTCTTCGGCACGGTGACGCTTGTCTGTTATCTGCTGCTGTACCTGCCATACGGCGTCAGCCAGATGATGTCTGACTTCAGTTCGGGACCTGCCGCCCGGGAGTTGACGCTATACCTCTTAACCACCGTATTTGCCTGCATCGGCTACGGCGCAGTCTTCCTGCTGCTTGGGCTATTTTTTCGCAACCCGATCTTTCCGATCCTGGTGCTCATCGGCTGGGAACTGATGCATTTCATCCTGCCGCCCGCGCTCAAGATGATCAGTGTGGTGCACTACCTGAAGGGCATCATGCCACCACAACCCTGGCGCGGACCGATCGCAGTGGTGATGGCATCCCCCCCCGCCGCTGTGTGCATGCTGGCCCTGACCGGACTCACCGCGGTCGCGCTCATCCTTACGGTGCTGCGCTTGAAGCGCATCGAGTTGCGGTACACGGACAGTTAAAGCTCCCCATTGGGTCCGTTCGTTAATCCGACGGTCCGGCAATGGTCACCCACAAGCGACCACCACGCTGACCTGCGCACAGCGACTAAAGTGCTAAAGCCGGTCCTCAGGATTGATATGAGCCCGTGTCTCGTTGTGGCCGCACTTAGCGGGTGATGGCCAACGTGGCTGATCCATAACCTGACCATGGCCGCTTATCGACCCTTTTCGGACCTCAAACCGTCAAACTACGGTTGATTCACATTCCGAATATGATGATCACGCAAATAATCTTCAGTATGCGTAACCTTAGAACCCAGCAATTCGAGCATTTCGACGAAGCGTGGGTCATCTCGAATAGGGTTCCAGAATTCAGCCACCAGTAGGCTGGCAAGCAAAAGTTGAGTGTGGTTTTCTATTCCGGCTTCTATCGCCCCGAAAGTGCTGTCTTTGTCACCTAACACAAGATGCACCAGGGCGAGGTAGAAGTGGTTGGTCACTTCATACCTTGAATCAGTCAGGATGCTCCTTGCCCCTGCCACCTCACCAATTTTCGCAAATTGATAAATGAATGCCTCGGGCTTAGTACTCCGTTCCAGTTCCCAGTCGCGGTCGATAAATGGAGTTGCGTCATCTATTCGCTCCAGGTGGATCAGGATCAAAGAATGTACCCATAGTGCGGTCGCAGTGTCGGGCCCTCCTTCCTGGTTCAGTTTCAATGCTTGTGTACTGGCTTTGAGTGCCGCTTCGTGGTCACCAGCGAAGGAACGAAATAGAGCAACCCAAGAAAGAAAGATCCCTTGTTGGCCACCCACGGACATCTCTTCGGCGTTGGCTATTAGTTCTAATGCCTCACTCCTTCTGCCCTCGTGCAACGCGATACCCGCCAAAAATAAAGTCGCCCAGTCGGATCTGGGCTGTTCTACTCGGATCTGTTCTAACTCACTTTCGGCCAAGGCATAATCTAAATCGAGCTGCCAGTAAATTCTTGAGCGTTGCTGTCGAAGTTGGAAGCGTAATGCAGGTGAGTCTGGGTCCATTGACATACCGCGACTGATCGCTTCATAGGCTGTGGAACGTGTCTCTTCGAGCGCCAGTCCTGTTTCGAATAGCGCGTCAGCGTATGATTTGAAATGCGTGGATAGGCCGCCGCCAAGGTTGGGTCGACAGACACGGCTTTATGAAGAAACGGTAGTACCACCGAGAGACCACCCCCTTCACCCAATTTGATTTTTCCGAATTCGTCATGCGCCTCGATGAGATACGCTACAGCCAAGGGGTCACTATTCTTGAACGCTGGAAAATTCTGCCAATTGCGTCTCCCGATATCCATCGACAAGCTGTGGTTCGCTAGACGCGCGATGTTCGTCGCGACATCAGTTTGCATGTCAAAACTGTCCGAGCGAATTCGCTCATAAGACTTGGACCAGACATGAAAGCCATCTGCGGCCCGAACCAACTGCGCCGTGATACAAACGTTGTCACCTTGTTGGCGAACGCTGCCTTCGAGCACAAAGGCAACCCCAAGTGCCTCACCAATAATACCCGTATCCTCGTTGCGCTCAGAAAATTGAAAGGAGTCAGAGCGGGACGCCACCTTTAGACCTTCCTGTCGTGCGAGATGATCCAGAATGTCCTCGGATAATCCTTCGGCAAGAAATCCGGTTTCCTCACCGCTGCTCATATTGGCAAATCGGAGTACCGCAATCGAGCTCATCGCAGCCAGGTCAAAGATCCCGACATCGCTTGTGCCAGCATTTTTCTGGATGAAGAAAAAAACCCCACCGCAAGCATAATTGTTGCAGACACAGCTGATACAGCAGCGATGATCGGTCCAGTTTTCTTTTTCTTCGCCGCAACTGTTTGGATGATCCAGGTAAGAAGTGATTCGGGTTACGAGTTTCTGCTGATATTCCTCATTGGGTATTTCGTGCTTGAGAATCGCCTGACGCCTGGCCAGGCGTCAGCGATAAACCATCCGGCAGGTCGGTCTCTTCAAGGTGGACTGCGATAACAGGAAGTTTTTGCTCAAGTGCGAAACTCACCTCCTTGCGGCAATTCTCCGACCGTGTGGAATCAGGCGTGACGAAATAGAGGAAGATTTTCGCTGGTTTGATTGCTGAAGCGAGTGCCCCCGTCCATTCGGTTCCAGCTTCGACCCCTCGTCGTATCAGATATTGAACCCGCTTTCCTGACGCCAGACGAGTTCGGGATACACGGCAGACGCGTCTCGATGCGCATAGCTCACAAAGACGTAAGGGCCATCCCCTGTATAGGCTGCAATCGGTCGATCCATTTGATTCTTCGCTGTCAGAAATCCGTCGCCATCATGGCACCGGGATCGGTGCATCCCCGCACCGCACGTCAGTTCCCGCCCCAGAACGGAGTTCTGGGAACTGCCTACTTAGCCTTCCGTCGCGCGTCCCACGCGCGCCGCACCAGGTCCATCTCACCAATTCGCAGTTCTGCTTTGCTGCCGGTCGACACGCCCAACTCCATATACGCTTCATTGTCTCGGGTATAGGCCGGCCAATCGGGCAGGCCCTCGCCGTTCGGGCTGCCGGTCTTCGCAAACTGCGTCCACATCGTTGCCATCTGATCTGATAATTCGTAATCACGCGGTGTGGGTTTGGCACCAAACAAGTCAACATTGCCAAATACATAGCCAATTTCGGCCGCATGGAAAGCGCCGTACTTCTCGCTGTTCTCGATCGGCGGCGCCCAGGTGAACAGGTAGAGGTACGCGTTGCTTTTGACGTTCTCCATACTGCGTGCCCATGTCCGCATCGGATAAGCAAACAGCACATCCGTAAAGAGGTCTGCCCAGGCGCGTTCTGCCTCTGCGTCACTCGCCGCGGGATAGTGCTCGGCAATCGAGTCCGCAACTTCCGGCAGCGTCGCCACGGCGTATGCCTTGAAGCCCGCGACGCCTTCACCAAACATCGGCGTAAAGAGCGCGATGAACGTTGTGCCTTCGTCGGCGTTTGAGCCAATCAACACCGGCACGTCAGCCTGCCGCCCCTCCGCGAAGATCGCCGCGACTTCATCAGGTATGACCTCGCCGTCAACAATCGCATGCCCGTCGTAGTTGGAGAACGCCGGATTTGACTGGAACACCTCCAGCACTTTGTCCTGCGGCAACGCCCGCAGGGCGTCAAAACCTGTGTCCTTATCGGGCCCGGCCAAGGCGGTGGCGAAGGCCTCTCCGGCGGACTCGGCAGATGCGGCGTAAGCGGTCGCCTTGTCCCGAAACCACATCGGCTGAAAGGCGCCGCCGCTCTCGCCAATCACCCGGTGAAAGAGTCCGGCTCCGAGGGGGCTAGCCTGCAAGAGCGACATGGACAAGGAACCGGCTGATTCGCCAAAAATCGTCACGGTTCCCGCATCACCACCGAACCGGTCGATGTTGTCCCTGACCCATTCAAGCGCCGCAATCTGATCGCGCAGACCCTGGTTGCCCGACACACCCTTCGCGCTCTCCGCCGACAGCGCGGGATGGGCGAGGAACCCAAACTTGCCGAGTCGGTAGTTGATCGTGACGAGCACGACGCCCTTGGTGGTCAATAGCTCGCCGGGGTATGAAGACCCCGACCCAGTGACGAGCGCACCGCCATGAATCCACACCATGACGGGCAAGTCTGCGCCAACCGCGTCTGCACGCGTCCAGACGTTCAGGGTCAGACAATCCTCATCCATCGCAAAGCCGGATTGCCCGTAGAACTCACCGCCCTGGCCCTGCGGCTGCATACACGAGGGCCCGGCCACGGTCGCGTCCCGGGTCTCGGTCCACGCCGGCGCTGGCTGCGGCGGCCCCCAACGCAAAGCGCCAACCGGCGGCGCAGCGAAGGGGATACCGTGATATTGTTTCAATCCGTCGTCACCGACGAGACCGTGGACGAGGCCACCGGCAACCGCTACCTCGACGCCAATCGGTTCCGGCTTGAGCTCTGGCTCGGCTTGCGGGGCAGGCGACTGATCACCACCACAGCCAGCGAGCACCACCACACCAAAACACATTGCAATTGTCTTCCGCTTCATTCGCGTCCCCTTTTTGCAGCCTTTATCTTTCATGGTACCTGAATGGGGCAGGGCAATCTCATGCGTTCCTGATGACCGATGGCAGGTGCTAAAGTCCCGAGAACGGGCATCACAAGACACCTGAGAATAAAAAACTGATACAGGATTCAAGAAGGTACTACAGTCTGGATGCGCTGCGCGGCGCCATGATGATGTTGGGGATCGTGCTGCACGGCAGCCAGTTTTACATGGCAGAACCACCGGCAAGTCTGCCGCTGCGGACCGACCCGTCGACGTCTTACTTTTTCGATCTCATCCTGCACTTCATCCACAGCTTCCGGATGCCGCTCTTTTTCGTGCTCGCCGGATTCTTCCCGTCCTTGCTGGTCGGCAAGCGCGACTTTCGCGGCACGTACATCAATCGCGCCAAGCGGATACTGCTGCCGCTTCTGGCGGCCGCTGTCACCATTCTGCCGTTGACCGGGCTCTTTCTGATCTCGTTTCTGACCAGTGCGCGTTTTGGCACACACCACCTCATTCCAGATCCCGGTCAGGTGCTCACCCTCATGGACGAAATTGCGGCCGCGGGTTTTCCAGTCGGCGAACCCAGCCTCCGCCACCTGTGGTTTCTGTACTACCTGCTCTATTTCTACCTGACGATTCCTCTGTGTTTCCTGCTCAGTCGCTGGAGCCTGAAATTGAAGCTTGAAAAGTTCATCGTCTCGCCCGCCATGTTCGTCGCGCTCACACTCGGGACGATCGCGACGCTCTGGTCATTTCGCGGCGGCGTCGTCTTTGAAGGCTTCATCTTCATCAAGCCGTATTTGCCGAGCCTCTTTTATTACGGATCGTTCTTCGTGATCGGGTACCTATTCCACAGCCACCGGGTGATTCTGCAGTCTTTCGCGCGCTTCTTGCCCTGGACCACAGCCCTTTCACTGCTTCTGTTTCCTGCTGCGGTGTATCTGACAAACCTTGATCTCGCCTCGGAGGCAACCGGTGAATTTCACCTCTATTCCGTCACCGCCAACGCCTTCCTGACCTGGTCACTGATCTACATGTTCATGGGCCTTTTCTGCGCTTCTTTGACTACAGTTCCCCCTGGACACTGTATGTCTCCAACTCGTCGTACTGGATCTATCTGATCCACATGCCGATCGTCGCCTTCTTTGGCTGGGTCATGCTGCCTTTCGACATCCCTGCAATTCCCAAGTTTCTCGTGGTCATCTCGGCGACGACGGCGTTGTGTGGACTCAGTTTTCACTACCTGGTGCAAAAGTCCTTTGTGAGCGACCTGCTGAGCGGCAGACGCTTCGATCTTGCCTGGCCCTGGCAAGAGACTGCGAAGACACCTGCGGATTCACCCTAGTGCCCACACACAACGTCGCTGGCACTGACACGGCTTGATCGTCTACGCTCTCGCCCTTTGAAGCCCGATCAGGACCCCAAAAAGATGTCTCGAAAGATCCTCGCCATTTCCGGCAGCGACCGCAACGACTCTCAGAACATGCTCGTGCTGCGTGCCGTCGTCGCAGCGCTCAGCGCTTCCGGCAGTGACGTCACCACGCTGACGCTGCGCGATCTCGCCATACCGATTTACGATGGTGATCTCGAGGCGGGCCAGGGCTTGCCCGCGGGGGTGACTGCGCTCCGGACGGCGCTCACGGAACATGACGGGCTACTGATCGCGTGCCCCGAGTACAACGGTTTTATGACGCCACTGCTGCTGAACGCCATCGACTGGGCGAGCCGTTCACCGGACGCGAAGCCCGACCTTTCTGTCTTCAAAGATAAGGTCACCGGCATCGTCAGCACCTCACCAGGGGCCCTCGGCGGCATGCGCTCATCGACTCATCTGCGTACCATGCTGACCGGCATCGGCTGCATCGTTATCCCGGACAATCTGGCCCTTGGACGATCGTTCGAAGTTTTCGAGAACGGTCAGATCAAGCAGGAACATGTCGCGCGCGTCGAGGGATTTGCGACACGCTTTACCGGGTTTGTCGATCGACTGGGCTGATGACGGCGCTGGCCAATCTGAGAACCCGGGCGGGTCAATCGAAGACGGCGAGGGCCTCGTCGCCGGCGCCCGTCGCGAGGTGTTTGAGCAGACCGGTTGGATTTGCGAGGCAGGCCGCGCCTAAAAGTCGGCTTCCCGCACTCAAAGCCAGTCGGCTAGATCACAGCCCGCCAAGCTCAGCCGACACGTTGTCCCATGCTGCCCGCTCTTCGCCGAACGGGTCGCTTTCGACCGCGACGGGATCATCGAAGATTGCCGTTGACCGCGTCTGCGCATCGTAGGTCTGCCAACCTGATAGCGCTTCTGTCCTGGGGTTGCCGTCCGCTGCAAAGGCGAGCCATGCGTCCTGCGTGTGGGCAGCCAGTTGATCGGCCGCCTCACCGCTACCGAAGAACTCCGCACTTCCGTCGTCCATCGCATGGGTCGCAAAGACAAAGCCAATGTCGATGGCATGCGGTGAGCCCAGGTTGCCATCGCCCCACGGCGACTCCCACGTGAACAGATACTGCCAGGCGTTGCCGCCGCGACCCGCAATCGCTTCAGCGAGGTGCACTGCCGGCATGCGGAAGATCCGGTCTGTCTCAATAGCGTTGAAGAGATCCGTGGGACCTGCGGCCTGACCCCGCGCCTGCCGCGCCTGCCGGTATGCATCGATGATCGGTTGCGGGTCTGGCACATGTGCGCTGAGCGCAGCGATGAGTGCTGCCTCGTCCAGGTCCACGGCGAAGCCGGGCATGGCTGTAAAGAGTTTCCATTCGTCCCTCGCGGCACCCACGAGCACTGCAATGTCGTCAGCGGCGCCGCCCTTGACGGCATCGAGCGGAATCTCACGCATCATGTTACCGTCAACGCAGGGCTGGAACAGCATGCCCCCCAGCTTCTGACCGGCCGCGGCAGCAGCGACGGTTAACTGCTCGGCATCAATCTTCAGGAAATCGTCGGCATCGGCATTGGCTGACACGCCGAGGACCTCCAGCACCGCTTCGGCGACCTCGCCCGCACGCTCCAGTGACTGCGCGGTGGACGCCGCACCACTTTGTGGAATCGCCCGATGGAAGAGTCCCTTCGC
>CAVOBC010000082.1:0-15062 GCA_963693635.1 Gammaproteobacteria bacterium
ACACGACCGGGCGCTGAGGAGCTCCTGCCGCCTGCGCTTGCCGAATGGACGCGCGGACGCTGGGTTGACGACACAGATTTGCTGGGTGACGTAACGCACGGCAACTTCCTGCGCTTTACACCGACGCAGATGGCGGTTTCTGCGACTGCGATCCGTCAGCATGTCAGGCGCGGTGAGTCCATCGAATACCTGACGCCACCGGGCGTCATACGCTATATCGAAAGCAAACGACTGTATGCTGTCGAAACATCGCATGGTCAACATGCCGGAGCAGAGCCCATTGCCAATGCAAAGTGACAAGTTATGTGACCTCGTTGAGGACGCCGTCGATGAACTCAAGGGCGTCGATATCGTGACGATCGATGTACGCGAGGCGACGGACGTCATGGACTACATGATTGTCGCGAGCGGCACGTCGAATCGACATGTGAAGTCGATTACTGATCACGTGCGCGAGCGTTGCCGGGATGAGGGTGTCAAGCCCTACGGGGTCGAGGGTATGGACACCGGCGAGTGGGTGTTGATCGACTTTTCGGATGTCATCGTGCACGTCATGCTGCCGGCTATGCGGGAGTTCTACGATCTTGAAGGACTGTGGGGCGTTCCGGCGAGTCGTCGGGAGGAAGTCTGAGACTTGAGGTCATCGCAATTGGCACGCGAGCGCCGGCGTGGGTTGTTGACGGCGTGCACGAATTTCGCAAGCGCATGCCGCGAGAACTGGCGTGGGACCTGCGCGAAATTGCGGCTGCCAGGCGCGGCAAGAACGTGGATACACCGCGAATTCGGGCAGACGAAGCAGACCGGCTGCGCCGGGCGATACCGACGTCTGCCTACACGGTCGCCCTCGACGTCAGGGGTGATGGAATGAGTACGCCACAGCTCGCAGCAGAAGTTGCGCGATGGCAGCGTGAGGAAAGCGCTGTCGCAATCCTGATCGGCGGCGCGGATGGCATGACGGACGATCTGATCAGCCAGGCGGATCGGCGCTGGTCGTTGTCGGCACTGACTTTTCCCCATTTCCTGGTGCGCGTGTTGATAGCAGAACAGTTGTATCGGGCACATAGCCTGAACGTGGGTCATCCCTACCACCGGGAGTGATCGTTGCCTGAACCACTAGCCCTCAAGGATCATTCGGGCGAAAGCCAGATCTACTATGAGCGCGTGGCGATCGCGTTTGGTGTCGTTGTTGTGCTGACGCTTTTGCTGATGCTGAGGATGGTCTACCTGCAGGTCGTCCAACATGATCTGTATGCAACGTTGTCTGACAAAAATCGCATCGAGGTCCGATCGGTCCCGCCTATTCGTGGGCTGATTTACGATCGAAACGGTGATCTGATCGCGGACAACGTCCCAAGCAAGAATCTCAATCTTGTCATTGAACGGGTGCGTGACCTCGAAGCGACGCTGGCGGCGCTGGATCAAATCATCGACCTCGATGATGACGAAGTCGCTGCGTTCAGGAAGCGTCTCACCCGATCACGACGCCCGTTTGAGTCGGTGCCGCTGCGCTTTGGCCTGACAGAGGAGGAGAACGCCAGTCTCTCGGTGAATCGGCACGTCTTGCGCGGCATCGAAGTCGAAGGGCGGCTCGTGCGTCACTATCCCAAAGGCAGTTTGATGGCGCATGCGGTCGGGTCGGTGCGCCGCATCAATGAGGCGGACCTGCGGGCAATGGACCGGGCGACCAGAGTCGCGTACTCAGGGATCGACCATGTTGGCAAGATTGGCGTCGAACGACACTACGAGCCGGTGCTGCTTGGTGGCGTTGGTCATCAACGGGTTGAAACCAACGCCCGGGGTCGGGTTATGGGCGCGCCACTAGAGGAGATCAAACCTACGCCGGGGCTCGATCTGACCCTGCACGTTGACTCGGAACTGCAACAGGTGGCGAGCGACGCGTTGGGCGATCGACGCGGGGCCGTGGTTGGCATTGACCCGAAGACTGGGGGCATCCTGGTGATGGTTAGCAAACCGTCGTACGATCCCAATCTCTTCGTTGCCGGCATCGGTCACGCGGCGTATGCGAGTCTGCGAGACTCGCCGGACGTACCGCTCTTTAACCGGGCGTTACAGGGTCAATATGAGCCCGGCTCGACGGTGAAACCCTTCATTGGGCTGATCGGTCTGATTGCCGGGGCCGTTTCGCCGGAGTACACCATTGAGGATCCGGGCTATTTTCGCCTGCCCGGACAGCAGCGACTCTATCGTGACTGGAACTGGCGGAAGGACGGTCGTGGCGGTCATGGCCGCGTCAACTTCGAAAAAGCGATCTATCGGTCCTGCAATGTCTACTTTTATCAACTCGTTGCACGCATGGGCATTGATCGGATTGCCGAGGGCCTGACGCCGTTTGGCTTCGGCAGCGATCTGTCGCTTGATCTGCCCGAGGCAAGGCGCGGCCTTATGCCGACCCGGGACTGGAAACGGGCAGTGCGTGGCGAACCCTGGTATCCGGGCGACACGGTGAACATTGGCATTGGCCAGGGCGACATGCTGGTTACGCCGCTGCAGTTGGCGACCGCGGTTGCTGCGCTTGCCAATCGCGGGCGTGTGGTCCAGCCGAGGATGCTGCGAACCGGCGCAGAGGTCTTGCCTCGTGAGGGTGTCAGCAACGTCGACGGAGTGCCGGAAGCCGTGTGGGAACTCGTCATCGGGTCCATGGCAAAGGTCGTCCATCGCGGCAGCATGGGCTTTGGTGAGAACGGCACCGCGTGGGCGTACATCGGACGTGGAGTTCCCTATCGCATGGCTGGCAAGTCCGGAACGGCGCAGGTCGTGGGCATCCGTCAAGGGGAGGAGTACGACGCCGAGGAGTTGACCGAGCGCCAGCGCAAACATGCATGGTTTATCGCGTTTGCGCCGCTCGATGATCCGCAGATCGCGTTAGCAGTTCTCGTCGAAAACGGCGGTGGTGGCAGCCAGTTTGCTGCGCCGGTAGCGCGACAGATTCTGGACCATCATCTGGGTTTTGATACCGGGTTCAAGGCCGTGGTCGCAGGCAGGTGAGTCAGGATTTCGTTCGACGCTTGCCGCAAGCCAGCTTTGCTCGCCCAGGTCCTGATGGGCAGGGCGCAGGCCTTCATCTCGACATCCCCCTCGTGCTGCTTCTCATGGTTCTTTCAGCGTATGGACTGTTGATCCTCTACATTGCCGTTGGTGCCAACCCGGGGCCCGTGACTGCCCAGGCGGTACGCGTTGGGATCGGCTTCGCCGTCATGATTGTTATAGCCCAGATTAGCCCGGTCGTCTTTCTGCGCAGTGCGCCATGGTTGTTTGTCGCGGGCCTTGCACTGCTGCTCGCGGTTTCGGTGGTAGGTACCGACGTCAATGGCTCGAGACGCTGGCTGCGGATACCCGGGATTGCGAGCTTCCAACCCTCTGAGTTGATGAAACTCGTGGTGCCATTGCTCATCGCCTGGTATCTGCACGACCGGCATCTGCCGCCGAAGGGCAAGCACATCTTCTGGGCGCTCGCTCTGATCTTTGTTCCGGTGATACTGATCTATCGTCAACCGGACCTTGGCACGTCACTGCTGATTGCGGCGTCTGGTTTGCTGGTCGTGTTTCTGGCCGGCGTGGGATGGCGCTACCTTATTGGCGCCGGTGGACTCGCGTTGCTTGCCAGCCCGGCACTATGGTTTTTGCTGCGCGAATATCAGCGCGAGAGAATCCTCACGATGTTCAATCCAGAGCGAGACCCGCTGGGTGCGGGTTGGAACACCATCCAGGCTAAGACCGCGATCGGCTCGGGGGGGCTTTTTGGCAAGGGCTTGTTTGAAGGAACCCAATCACAACTGGACTTCCTGCCCGAGAGTCAAACAGATTTCATTATGGCAGTGCTTGCAGAGGAACTCGGGCTCGTCGGCGTCGTTGGCCTGTTGCTGCTCTACATACTGATTACCGGGCGCGGCGCGATCATCGCCGTGCAGGCACAGGACACGTTCGGTCGGCTGCTTGCAGGCAGTGTGACCTTCACATTTTTCGTGTACGTTTTTGTCAATATCGGTATGGTCAGCGGGGTCCTGCCGGTGGTGGGCGTGCCACTGCCACTTGTCAGTTACGGGGGCACTTCAATCGTTACTTTGTTTGCCGGGTTTGGAATACTCATGTCAATCCATACACATCGACGGATTACCTTGTGAGTGGGTCTATTTCGGTCCGGCGACGGCGGCAGGACTGCTTGAGCACCATTGGTGTGCTTGTCCTGGTGCTGACGTTACCGGGGGCAGTCAGCGCACAGGCGGACTATGGTGAACGGCCCGAAGTCCTGGCGTTCATTGACGAACTGGTCGCGAGCGAAGGTTTTGCCAGGGATGAGCTCAAAGCAACGCTGTCCGGGGCGAAATACCAGCAATCGATCATCGACGCGATATCGCGACCCGCCGAGAAGCGCCTGACGTGGGCGCAGTACCGCCGAATCTTTATCGTGAAGCGCCGCATCGAGGGCGGTGTTGCGTTTATGGCTGAGCATCGCGATGTGCTCGCCCGCGCGGAAGCGAAATACGGCGTGCCGCCGGAGGTGGTCGCGGCTGTCATCGGGGTTGAAACGATGTACGGGCGGATCATGGGCAATTATCGTGTGCTCGACGCCCTGACGACCCTTGGTTTTGACTACCCCCCGCGCTCGACGTTCTTCCGTAAACAACTCCGGGAATTCATGATACTTGCGCGAGAGGAGCAGCAGAATCCGGAGTCGCTCAAGGGCTCTTACGCGGGAGCGATGGGTTACGGACAGTTCATTCCCAGCAGCTATCGGGACTTCGCGGTCGACTTTGACGGGGACGGGGTGCGCGACATCTGGAAGAACACCACGGACGCCATCGGCAGCGTGGCGAATTACCTGTCGGTCCATGGCTGGCGCAAAGGTGCGCCTGTCACCACCGTCGCAACGTGGACGGGCCGCGACGATGAAATCTTCAAGCGCGGATTGAAGCCCGAATTGACGGTGGCGGAACTGCGTGGCAAGGGCTTTTATGCGAATGGCCGTCATCGAGAGGGCGTCGACCCGGCCGATGGTGAGCGTGCGACTGCGATGAAGCTCGAGGGCAGTGCAGGCGACGAATACTGGATTGGTTTGCACAACTTCTACGTTATTACCCGTTACAACCACAGTCATATGTATGCAATGGCCGTGTTCCAACTGAGTCAGGAGCTTCGGACAAGTTCACCTTAGTCACGCTCCCGGCTGGATTGACTGGTCGCCGCCAACACGTCCCGTGCCGCTCATATGTTCCGAGTCCGCACACGGCGGGCTTTCCTCCACCGCATCGGCAAGTTCGTTCCATGAAGTACTCACTCTATCTGCATCCTTTTCTCGTAACGTGGCTGCTGGTCTGCGCGCTGTCCGGTTGCGTGTCCACGCACCCCGGTGCTGTGGGCGATGGCGCGAAATCGAAGTTGCCGCCGGGCAGTTATGAAGTCTTTGGAGAGGTCTATCAGGTGCTGCCGACGGCAGCCGGATATCAGGAACTGGGTGTTGCTTCCTGGTACGGCAAGAAATTCCACGGCCGGCTGACCGCTAATGGTGAAACTTATGACATGTACCAGGTGAGTGCTGCTCACAAGTCTTTGCCGTTGCCGACGCGAGTGCGGGTGGTCAATCTGGACAACGGCCGCAAGATCGATCTGCGCGTTAATGACCGGGGCCCCTTTGTCGACGACCGCCTTATCGATTTGTCCTACGCGGCCGCGAAGGCATTGGGTTATGCCGAGCGTGGTACCGCGGCGGTCCTCGTTATCGCGCTGGATGACGATGCGGCGACAGGGACAGACGCGCCGCAGCACTATCTTCAAGCCGGGGTGTTCGGCCAGGCGCAAGGCGCGAAAACCCGGTTGCGCAGAATTGCGGGGCTGCTCCGAGGGATGCAAATTGATGTGGCGGTGCGGATACTTGAGAGCGAGTCGGCGGAAGCCGTGTTGCACAAGGTATGGATCGGGCCGATTGTCGATGTGGATCAGCGGGAGGCGATTGCCGATCTCCTGTTGGACAATGCGATGGGAAAGGCGATCGCTGTGACCGTCAATTGAGAGCGCGGGACAAGAGTGCCGGGCAAGAGGTCTGGACAAGCGTGTCGGGCGCCGGATGTCAGACCGCTCACGCGCCGGGGATCGTGATTCTGACCGCGGGCCCATTTTCGGCTAAGGTAATCCGGTAAAGTACCGAGTCCGTGCCTGGGCACGCAGGATCGGTGCGACTAGCGGTCGCTTTTGGTGCCTGTTTGCACAAATGATCTGCGCCCAGAGGAGCACTGGACGGGTATGAAACGCTCAATTGATCATTATCTGGGAGTAAAGATCGTCGCCAATACTAAAGTTGCGGGTCAGGCCGGTCGCGATGCGCGTCGTCGCCATGTTATTCCTTCGCCCGCTTTTTCCGGGGTAACCGGGAAAAGAGTACGGCTGTGTGCACTCCTGCTGATCATGATGTCATGGTTACCGGTCGCGCGCGCGATTGACGTCATTATTCCGAGTCCGCCTCAGCTTGCCGCAAAGGGCTATCTGCTGATCGATGCGCATAGCCACAAGGTGATCGCGGATCACAATTCGGGACAGCGTTTGCCGCCGGCGTCACTGAGCAAAATAATGACCAGCTACATCGTCGCCGGTGAAATCAAGCGCGGCAGCGTGAGCCTGGACGAAGAGGTCGACGTGAGCGTTAAGGCATGGCGCATGGAAGGATCGCGCATGTTTATTCGCGAGGGCACGCGCGTGCAGGTTGAAGACCTGCTTCGCGGCGTGGTCGTGCAGTCCGGCAATGATGCGAGTGTTGCGCTTGCCGAACATATTGCGGGCAGTGAGGAAGGGTTCGTCGACGTGATGAATCAGATGGCACGGCGCCTCGGTATGAGCGACACGCACTTCATGAATGTGACCGGCTTGCCGGACGAGGATCATTTCACCACCGCGCGCGACCTCGCGACGCTTACGATGGCGCTGATTCGGGACTACCCGGAACACTATGCGCTCTATTCCGAGAAGTACTTCACTTACAACGCCGTTCGCCAGATGAACAGGAACGCGCTCCTGTGGCGTGACAAGACTGTGGATGGGGTCAAGACCGGGCACACTGAAGCGGCGGGGTATTGTCTCGTGTCGTCGGCTGAGCGCGACGGCATGCGGTTGATCGCGGTTGTGATGGGTGCGTCCAGCCAGGAGGCAAGGGCCGCCGAGAGCCAGAAACTGATTACTTATGGCTTCCGGTACTTTAAAACCCATCGTCTGTACGAGGCAGAGGAAACGCTCAAGCGTGTGCGGGTCTGGCTGGGTGCCGATGAGTCCCTTGCGCTAGGGCTCCAGGCACCTGTCATCATCACTATTCCTCGTGGCACGCGAGACTCGCTGAACGCAGAGATCAAGACCGACAGCGTGCTCAAAGCGCCGTTCGAGAAAGGCGCTGAGCTAGGTCATTTGTCAGTCAAACTCGACGCCGAGTTGGTCTATGAGGCGCAATTGGTCGCGCTCGCGAGCGTTGGCGAGGCCGGTTTTTTCTCGCGCATGTGGGACACCCTGGCGCTCTTTTTCCTGCAGTTATTTGGCGGCGACCCACTTGTTGCGTGACGCGCACCCCTACCGGTGACGCGCGGCCCCGTTGCCTGCCTAAAAATATCTGGTAAGGTCAGCGGGCATGCCACCCCGTAGTGATCGCCATGGATGCACCCACAATCCAGTTCCCGTGCGATTACCCCATCAAGGTAATCGGGGATGCAACACCCGAGTTCACGACGCAGATACTTGATGTCATGCTGAAATATGACAGCAGTTTGTGCGCGGACAAGGTCCGCGAGCGCGCATCGCGCAAGGGCAACTATCAGGCGATTACCGTGCTTTTCTGGGCGATGAGTGCGGATCACGTGCAGCGAATGTTCGTGGAGCTCAAAGCATGTCCGGGAGTCCGACTCGTCCTTTAACGTGAGTGACGCAGTTGTAACGCAAATGACGCAGTTGCCGAGTGCTCCCAACCAGGCGGGTTATCGCTGGTTTCTCAGCCTGAACCGATGAATCACCGGATAAACGAGATGACCGCGTGCGCCGCCCAAGCGAATAATCAGACCCGGTCGGTCCGGGTTCGTTGTCTGGGTATTGCCGACTATGAGTCAAGCTGGCAGCAGATGCGGCGCTTCACCGATGCGCGCACATCGGTCACAATCGATGAAATTTGGCTGCTGCAGCATCCGCCTGTCTACACACTGGGCCAGGCCGGGCGGGAAAACCACTTGCATGACACGGGCAACATACCGGTGGTTCGCAGCGACCGCGGCGGCCAGGTGACCTATCACGGCCCGGGGCAACTGATTGCGTATCTGCTCCTTGACCTCAGGCGCCTTGACCTCGGGGTCAGTCGACTGGTTCGCCTGATCGAATCTGCACTCATTGATGCGCTTGGCCACTGGGGCATTGCGGCCAGTCGCCGGAAGGGCGCCCCGGGCGTGTATGTCGGTGATGCCAAGATCGCGGCCCTCGGCTTGCGGGTTCGTCGGCGATGCACGTATCACGGCCTTGCGCTCAACGTTAATCCCGACCTTGGCGCGTTTGCCCGAATCGATCCCTGTGGATACCCGGACCTCGCGGTGACGAGCCTGCAACAGATGATGGACCCAACAACCGACCTGCCGATGGATGAGGTAGCAGGGGTGGTGACCAGCGCGCTGACCCGGCGCCTGGGCTTGGAGCGAGCCGATGGTTGACAAGAATCGATTGGAAATGGGCAAAAAACTGCGCGGCAAAGACAAGGTCGCGCGGATACCGGTCAAGGTTATTCCGACGGAGAAACTGCCGAAGAAGCCAGACTGGATTCGTGTTCGGGTGCCCGCATCGCCGGAGATTGCGCGAATTCGCGGCATTGTTCGCGCACGCGGTCTCGCTACTGTCTGTGAACAAGCGAGCTGTCCGAATTTGCCAGAATGCTTTGGCAGCGGCACGGCGACATTCATGATCATGGGTGAGATCTGTACCCGCCGTTGCCCGTTTTGCGACGTGTCCCACGGCCGCCCGAATCCGCTGGATGCGGGGGAACCGGCGCAACTGGCGGGAGCCATCCGCGAGATGGGCTTGCGCTACGTTGTTGTCACGTCTGTGGACCGGGATGATCTGCCGGACAGCGGCGCCGGCCACTTTGCTGCTTGTATTCGTGCGATTCGCGTGGCCTGTCCGACCACGCAACTCGAAGTGTTGGTGCCGGACTTTCGGGGACGCATGGACATGGCCATCGACAAACTTGGTGTGGAGCCACCCGATGTCTTTAATCACAATCTTGAATCGGTTCCCAGGCTATATCGGCAGGTGAGGCCCGGTGCGAACTATGAGCATTCGTTGGGGCTGTTGAAAGCGTACAAGGCCCGGGCGCCGTCGGTGCCGACCAAGAGCGGTCTCATGTTGGGGCTAGGCGAGACGATCGCCGAAGTTGAAACCGTCATGTCGGACCTGCGAGCGCATGATGTTGACATGATAACCCTTGGCCAGTACCTGCAACCGAGCAAGCAACATCTTGCGGTCGCACGGTTCGTTCATCCGGACGAATTTGCAGGGCTGGCAGAGACCGCCCGCGCGCTGGGCTTCGCCCGGGTAGCGTCGGGGCCGATGGTGCGCTCGTCCTATCACGCGGATCAGCAGGCAAAGGGCGACTTCAGCGCCTGATCTGAACCAGGATTCTTTCTGGCAGGCCGCGGGAAAAGTTGCGTGCGCTGCAGGGATTCAGCGCCATTTTTGGCAAGGAAGTGCGAGGTTTGCTTGCAAGCCGCCGTCCAGGAATTATCACGGATGACAATTTGGACAGGAACTAGCCAGCGCCGCACGTCGAGCATGTCGGGTTCCGCGGCAGTTTCAGCTTACGCACATCCATGTGCTTGGCATCGACCACGAGCAGATAGCCAGCCAGCGTTTCGCCGACATTGGCGATTACTTTCAGCGCTTCGTTCGCCTGGATGCTGCCAATCATTCCAACGACTGGCGCAGCGACGCCATTTTCAGCGCAGTTGAGTGGCAACCCCGCTGCGCTCTGATACAGGCACCGATAACAGGGGCACGACTCGACCTCTGGGTCGTACACCATCACCTGGCCCTCCAGGCGGATCGCCGCACCCGAGACCAGCGGCGTCGCGGTCGCGACGCAGGCGTCATTGATGGCGAAGCGGATGTCAAAGTTGTCGGTGCAGTCGACAACGATCGTCGCGCGGGAAATGGCGGTTGTGAGTCCGTCGCCCGAGAGTCGCGACCCAATCTCGCTAACGATCACGTCCGGATTGAGTGCCCTGATCGTCGCGGCCACCGACGCCACCTTGGTGTTGCCGATGTCGACGGTTGTGTGCGCGATCTGTCGTTGCAGGTTAGACAGTTCCACCACGTCGTCATCGACCAGCGTCAAGTCACCACAGCCCGCCGCCGCCAGGTACATCGCGACGGGGCAGCCGAGTCCGCCCATGCCAATGATCAGGACCCGGGCGTCGAGCAGGGCCTGCTGCCCACGGATCTCGATTTCGGGCAACATGATTTGCCGGCTGTATCGCAGCAACTGATCATCATTCATGGATGCAACTCTCCAAACGCTGCCCGCGGCGTTCCATTGTAGTCATTCATGCCTTCCGCGTCGTTGAAACCTGCGCTGCGCATCATGTTGAGCACCATCGGCTGTTGGTCGTGGCCGTGTTCAAGGAAGAGGGAACCGCCCCGCGTGAGTACCCTTGCTGCGTCACGGATAATCTCAGACAGATCGGCGAGGCCGTCTGCGCCTGCCAGCAAAGCGCCCTGGGGCTCAAAGCGGAGCGCGTCGAGGTGCGGGTCGCCCGCAGCGATGTACGGCGGATTCGCGACGATAAGGTTGACGCTGGCGGGTCTCATGGACCGGGTCCAAATGCCCCGAGCCCAGCCGTGGACGGCAACTTCATTCAGCCGCGCGTTGTCCGCTGCCAATTCGAGCGCAGCGTTCGACAGATCGGTGCCGATGACTTGCCAGTCGGGACGTTCGGCCGCCAGCGATATCGCGATGGCACCACTACCAGTTCCGAGGTCAAGTGCGAGCGCAGGACCGGGGGATGTGTTCGCGAGAACCAATTCGATCAGACACTCGGTCTCTGGGCGCGGAATCAAGACGTCTGGGGTGACCCGGAACGAGTGCTTCCAGAAGGCGCGGTTGCCCGTGAGGTAGGCGACGGGTTCGCCGGACGCGCGTCGGCGTATGAGCTCGGTAAATCGCCGGATCGCATCTGGCGCGGGCATTTCATGGGAATGGGCGTACAGCCAGGTTCGGGATTTGCCGAGTACCTCTGCTAACAGCAGTTCGGTGTCGAGCCTTGGTGACTCGCTGACCGTGAGCGCGGTCGCTGCGTCCTTGAGTGTCGTGTCGATGCTCGTGCGCCAGGATGGCGGGTGTGCGGTCATTAACCGGTCAGGTCTGACGGCCCATCGACGCCAACTGGTCCGCCTGGTGCTCCTGTATCAGCGAGTCGACGATTTCGTTCAGTTCGCCCCCGATCACTTTCTGCAGCTTGTGTAAAGTCAGGTTGATGCGATGGTCCGTGACTCGCCCTTCGGGATAGTTATAGGTGCGGATTTTCTCGGACCGGTCGCCGCTTCCGACGAGATTGCGTCGGGTTTCCGCCTGCTCCTGGTCTAGTTCGCGCTGCGCCTGATCTTGCAGGCGCGCCTGCAGGAGTGACATCGCCCGGGCCTTGTTCTTGTGCTGGGAACGTTCGTCCTGGCATTCGACCACGAGACCGGTCGGCAGATGAGTTAGCCGGATGGCCGAGTCGGTCTTGTTGATGTGTTGGCCGCCTGCCCCGGAGGCGCGAAACGTGTCGACGCGCAGATCTTCCTTGCGAATCTCGATCGCTTCGAGCGCTTCGACCTCGGGCATGACCGCGACCGTGCAGGCGGAGGTGTGGATACGTCCCTGGGATTCGGTTTCGGGGACCCGCTGCACGCGGTGAGTTCCGGACTCGAACTTGAGGTGTCCGAAGACGTCCTTGCCCGCGATGCGTGTGATCACTTCTTTGAAGCCGCCAACCTCGCCGTGGCGCTTGTTCATGACTTCTGTCTTCCAACCCCGGGTCTCGGCGTACTTGGCGTACATTTTCAGGAGATCGCCTGCGAAGAGCGCTGCTTCATCACCACCGGTTCCGGCACGGATCTCAAGAAAGACGTTGTGGGTGTCGTTGGGGTCGGTCGGCACCAACAGCCGATCGAGCGTTGCAGATAGCTGGCTTGCTTCCTGGTTCAACTCCGCAACTTCGTCCGCCGCCAATTCGCGCATTTCTTCATCAGGGTCGTGGAGCATCGCGGTTGCCTCGGCGATGCCGGTCTGCGCGGTGTCCAGTGTGCGATAGGCGGCGACGACCGGCTCCAGATCGGCATACTCGCGCGAATAGGCGACATAGCGCGTCTGGTCCGAGATGACCTCGCTCTCGCTGAGGAGACTGCCGAGTTCCTCGTGGCGTTCCAGGAGTTGTTCGAGCTTGGCCTGGAGCGAGGGGTTCATTGGGTGTCGTCCAGCTTGAATATCGAGCGGATGTTGGCGAGTTGCTGTTGGTCATCGGCGGCGCTCGCGTTCTTTATCGCCATCATCGGCAGGTGCATCACGCGGTTGATGAGTTGGTTAGCAAGCTGATCGAGCACGTCACGCGGGTCGTCACCGCGTTCGATGCGCTGTTGAGCGCGCGCGAGTACCTCGTCGCGCAGTCGGTGGTGGGCACTGCGATAGGCGACCAGGGCATCGACGTTGTTGCGCTCTTCCTGGTTTCGCAGGAAGCCGTCGACGGCGAGTTCGATCATAACCTCGGCCTCGCGCGCGGCGGTGCGGCGACCGGCAAGGTTCTCGGACATGATTTCCTGCAGGTCGTCGACGGTGTAAAGGTACACGTCTGGCAACACCTGAACTTCGGGTTCGATGTCCCGGGGCACCGCCAGGTCGAGCATGAAAATCGGCCGGTGTCTCCGTATCTTGAGAACTCGTTCGACCGTCCCTTTGCCGACGATCGGCAAATCGCTGCCGGTCGATGCGATGACGATGTCCGCTTGCTCGAGATAGTCGGGGATGTCGCTCAACGCAGCGGCGATCACGTTGACCCCGTTGCGCGCAAGTCTGGCGACAAGCGCGGTCGCGTTGCCAAGTGTTCGGTTGCAGACCACGATCTCGGTCAGGCCGGCATTGATGAGGTGGCGCGCAACAAGCTCGATGGTTTCACCGGCGCCGATCAGCAACGCACGACAGCCCGCAACGTCGTCGAACAATTGACCTGCTAGTGTGACGCCGGTCGACGCAACCGAGACCGGGTTCTCCCCGATGGCTGTGTCGGTTCGAACCTTCTTCACGGTTCGAAACGTGCTCTGGGACAGCCGGTGCAGTCCGGGTCCGACCGTTCCGTGATTCTGAGCGATCGCGAACGCATCCTTCAGTTGCCCGAATATTTGCGGTTCGCCGAGTATCATCGAGTCAAGGCCGGCGGCAACTCGCATCAGATGTGCGATGGCGGCGCGGCCGTGGTGTTCGTAAATCGACCGCAACAGGTCCGATTTTGGCAGCGCGTGATAGGCGCACAGCCAGTCAGTCAGATTGCGGGTTTCGCTGCCGGTCCCAATGGCGTAAAGCTCGGTGCGGTTGCAGGTGGACAGAATGGCAACTTCGGCGAGGCCCGACACATCGCGCGCTTTCGGCAGGGCGGCCTCAAGCTGGTCCGGGCCAAAGGCTACCCGTTCGCGCAGGTCAACCGGCGCGGTGTTGTGGTTGAGTCCCACGATCAGGAAGTCCGTGGTCATGGCGTGGCCGATGGGAGCATGTGGTTATTTCGGGCGATGAAATGAAATGCGTATTTTGGTAATGCAGCGCTGCCTTTTCGGGTCTTCATCCCGTCGCGGTATCTCCTTTCCAGGGTCGTAATCCCTTGTCAGGTAACACAAAGGTGGACGGGGTGTGGTTTACGGGCCCGCGCGCTCGCGAAGTGAACCGGTCACACTTGTTAGTGCGTGCGGGAAAATGGCAACGTGTACTCACAGTCCGGCTAAACGTAGAATACGCGGACCCGATTGTATGAGCACACCAAGCCACCACCTTCTAAAAACAGATACGTGCATTAACAGATGCGTGGCCAGACCGCACACCGGGCCGGGAACCGCATCGATCTCAGCCCGTCACCCCTGGAGTTCGCCATTTTACGTTTGTTTCGTGAATTTATCTTCGTGAATGTTCGCAGGTCGGTTCCGGTCGACCGGTGGATTTGGCACGGCTTGCGCGTGTTGTTATTGGGGTTGGTACTCACCGGCTGCGCGAGTGTTGGGACCGACCCGCAGCAAACGGACGCGACCCAGCCCGAGGCGCAAACGGCAGTACCTGCAACGGGCCCGGCGAAGCCGGTACCGCCGCCTGAGTATCCGGTTCGGCCGTTCGGTGAAGCGACGTTCTTTGAACTGCTGGCGGCAGAGGTCGCTGCCGATCGGGGCAACCTGCTCGAAGACCGTGCGCATCTGGTCGAAGCCCTGAGACGGTTCGTGGAACAGGCGAATGCAACCCGGGACCCGGGCGTCGTCGCGCGCGCAACCCGCCTCGCTTTTCACCTTCGCGACAGTGAAGCGCTGGGACCGATGGCCAAGCTGTGGGTCGAGATTGAGCCAGACAGCCTGGCCGCCCGACAGATCGCCGTTTTCGTAACGCAGCAGGAAGGTGACCTCGTCACCTCTGTGCGCCACATGGAAGCTATCCGCCGGCTTGGCGGGCTCGCTAATTTTGAAGCTTTTGCCTATCGCGCGATCGGCATGGACGAGGCCGAACGGGAGTTGCTGCTGACGACGATTGGCGGCTTGCTCGAAGACTATCCGGGCGACGTTCAGTTGAAGTTCGCCAAAGCCCTTCTCCTGGAGATGAACGAGCGTTATGAAGACGCGCTGGTGCTGGTTGACGAGATGATCGCGGCCGAGACCACCACGAATGCGATCATTCTGAAGGTCGATATTCTGATGGGCCTTGAGCGCACAGAGGAGGCCACGGACCTGTTGGGAGCCGCGGTCGACGAGACGACGGATGACAAGCGGTTGCGACTCGCCTACGCCCGCTTCCTTTACCAGATCGAACGCCTGGA